>CAZVAQ010000005.1:32655-53907 GCA_964625145.1 uncultured Candidatus Sumerlaeota bacterium | reverse complement strand
TCGTCATCGAGCAGGGAGCGCGGCGCATCGTGGGCGTCGAGGTCAAGGCGGCGGCCAGCATCAATCCCGCTGACTTCAAGGGCCTGCGGAAGTTGCGCGAGGCATCGGGCGATCGCTTCGCCGCCGGTGTGGTGCTCTATGACGGAGAGGCCACCGCCAGCTTTGGCGGCAACCTCTTCGCAGTGCCGATCCGGTCACTGTGGGAGACCGTGGCGAAGACCTGAGACCCAGTGTCTTCGCCACAACACCCGTCAATCGTAGCGCAGCGACTCCACCGGATCCAGGCGCGACGCCCACCACGCGGGGAGCAGGCCGGCCAGCGTGCAAATGATCATCGAGCAGGCGGCGATGAACAGAACCGTGACGGGCTCGACGTCGACGGGCAGGCGGTCGAGGCCATAGACCTCCGCGGGCAGGTTGAAGATCTTGTCGATCTCGAAGTGGACAAAAGCACAGAGCCACAATCCCCACGCGACACCGAGCGAGGTTCCCACCAGGCCGATGAACAAGCCATGAAGGAAGAAGATGCGCAGGATCATCTGGCCCGTGGCGCCCATGCTTTTCAGGATGCCGATCTCGCGCGTCTTCTGGGTCACCACCATGATGAGCGTCCCGATGATGTTCAGCGACGCCACGAGCACGATGAGCAGCAGGATGATGAACATGGCGATCTTCTCGGTCTGCAGTGCCTGGAAGAAGCCGGGGTTGAGTTCCTGCCAGGGCCGCATGTTGACGCGCATGGGAAGCGCCTCCGCCAAGAGGCTGGCAAACTGCGGCGCGCTGTTCGGATCCTGCATCAGGATGTGCACGGTGCTGATCTTGCCGGGGGTGAGGGCCAACTCCTGGACGGAGGCGATTGAGGTATAGGCGAACAGCGAGTCCACCTCCGGCAGGCCGGAGCGGAAGATGCCGATGACCTTGAAGTCCAGCATCTTGAAGCGCGCCCCGGTCGCGAAATCCCTGGCGGGGCCGATTGCCTTGAGGTCATCCCCCAAAGCAACCCCCAACTGGCGGGCGACATCGTAGCCGAGGACGATCTCCTTGTAAGCGGGCGTGGCACGTCCATACACGACATTGCCCGGCAGTTGCGAGACGCCCTCCCCGGCGCCGAAGTCGAGACCCTGAAGAAGAATCCCCTTCTTGATGTCGAATGACCGCACGTCCTCCACGAGTACCGTCTCGAACATGTACACCGGCGCACCGGCCTTGAAGCCAGGTATCTGCCTTGCCGCCTCGACAATTTGTTGGACCTGCTCCTCGGAGAAATGGCGCTCCTTGGAAATGGGGTCGGGCCAGACCTCCACATGCGCAAAGATCCCCATCATCTTGTCCGTCAGCGTTCGCGTGAAGCCATTCATCACCGAGATGACGACAACCAATGCCATCACACCGACGGCCACACCAAGCACGGAGACGATGGTGATGAGACTGACCAGTGACCGACCGCCACTGGCGAGCAGGTAACGCTTCGACACGAAATTCTCAAAGGACGCATCGATGAAGCGCGACATCAGATAGCGACGCAGGCGCAAACTGCCATAGAAGATCGCCGACAACACAACAGCAGACCCGACGGTCAGGCCCAGTCGCCACCAATCATCCAGATGGCGCGAAGGATCGAAGCCATAGTACTTGTAGTCGCGCGGGTCGATGCGCCACGCTGTCGAATATCCCACGATCAGGACAATCAAGCGCACCAACACATCGAGCACGGCCGTTGCCGCGATGAGGAAGAGCACCAGCAACACCGCATCCAGAAGCAATCCGCAAAGACGAGACCAGAGAGTGAAGACGCGTCCGCGGCCGGCTGACGGCGTGGCAGCTCGCGCGCTGGCGGCGATGTCCGTGCTCATTGGCTGGCGGCCCCTTCTGCCTTGTCCCCTGATTGTTCCTCGGCGGCGGCATCCTGCGCGGGCGTGCGCGGCTTCATCAGCGGGAACAGGATCACGTCGCGGATGGAGGCACTCTGCGTGGCCATCATCACCAGCCGGTCAATGCCAACGCCAAGGCCCGCGGTCGGCGGCATGCCGTATTCGAGGGCGCGGACGTAGTCCTCGTCGATCAGGCCGACGGCTTCCATGTCGCCACCCTTGCGTCGCTCGACCTGCTCGGCGAAGCGCGCGTATTGCTCGGCGGGATCGTTCAGTTCGCTGAAGCCATTGGCCAATTCCATCCCATTGGCATAGAGCTCGAACCGATCGGCGACGTTCGGATCGCCGGACTTGCACTTCGCCAGGGGCGAAATCGCCTTCGGGAACTCAGTGATGAATGTCGGCTCAACAAGGTGGCTTTCGACATTCTCCTCGAAGAGGTGAATGATCGCATCCACGGCGTTGTGGATTTCCTTGGGGAAGTGAAGGTTCCGCGCGTTGGCCGCGGCGCGGACTTCATCCAGCGTCATATCCCACCGCACGACGAGACCGACGTACTTCTCCAACGCGCCAAGGATGGTGATGCGGGGCCACGGGCGCACGGCCAGGTCAACCGCACGTCCATCCGCCATCTGAATGATGGACGAACCCGTGGCGAGGCGGATGCTCTCCCCCACCAGCTCCTCCACAAAGTCGATCATGTTCGCGCAGTTCCACCCGGCAGCGTAGAGCTCGAGCATCGTGAACTCGGGGTTGTGCTGTGTGGAGATTCCCTCGTTGCGGAAGTTGCGGTTGATCTCGTACACGCGGTGCATGCCGCCGACGACGAGGCGCTTCAAGTACAGCTCCGGCGCGATGCGCAGGTACAGGTCCATGTCCAGCGCGTTGTGGTGCGTGACGAAGGGCCGTGCGCTGGCGCCGCCATACAGCGGCTGCAGCATCGGCGTCTCGACTTCGAGGAACTCCTGGTCATCGAGCCAACGCCGCATGGAGGACACCAACCGCGAACGGCGGCGAAATGTCTCCACGACATTCTCGTTCACGATCAGGTCCACATAGCGGCGACGATAGCGCAGCTCCGTATCGGTCAAGCCCGCCCACTTTTCCGGCAAAGGCCGGGTGGACTTGGTGAGCAGGAGTAGCTCCGTGGCCTGCACGGTCGTTTCGCCGGTCTTCGTCTTGAAGACGGTGCCGCGAACGCCGACGATGTCGCCTGCGTCGAGGAACTCCTTGCCGAGGCGGAAGCCCTCCTCGGACAGGGCCTGCTTGTTCAGGTAGACCTGAATGCGGCCGGAGCGGTCGAGCAGGTGAAAGAAGGCCGCCTTGCCGAAACGCCGAATGGTCAGTGCTCGGCCCATCAGCGTGACCGGCTTGTCCGCGCGGTCAAGATAGGCTTCCTCGTCGCCGAGGATCTGGGTGGCCAGATGAGTGGGTTCGAAATGTGCCGGGTATGGCTCGATGCCCGCCTCACGCAGGGCTTTGACCTTGGCATAGCGCACCTCCTGGATGGGCCGGTGGTCGGTCAGGAAGGGATATTCGGTGGGGTGCGGAGCCATTTTGGGGCGAAAAACCTCTGAAGGAATGGACTGGCGGGCACATGCGGCCGCCCGCCGCCCGGGGAGACTGGGACACAGGGGCCTGTCGGACAATCGCAGAGTTGTGGCATTTTCAGCAAAGCGGCGAAACGCCGTTGACAGCACCGATGCGGCCGTGAACCCCTCTTCGCGACATCCGGTTGATGTTCGCAGGAGAGAGTCCGGGCGCCATGACCCGGGCCGCCGAAGGGGAAATCGAGTCCTCGAAACTCTCAGGCAAGCAGGACTGCGGACGGACGGGCCTCTGGAGAGCGCCGCGCATTGAGCGGCCACCGAAGGAGCACTGCGGCGGGTTCGAAACCGCGGCGGGATCTCTCAGGTAAACGGACAGAGGAGGGCTGGCCCGGTGCCCCACGCGGGGACCGGGAAACCTACCCGATCCGAGGCACCGGATGGCTTCCAGCAACGATCTGAGAAGAACCCCCCTTTACGACATACACAAGAGCTTGGGCGCCCGGCTGGTTCCCTTCGCAGGATGGGAAATGCCTGTCGACTACGGCAGCCAATTGGCCGAGCACTCGGCAGTGCGCGAGAGCGCCGGCATCTTCGACGTCTCGCACATGGGCCAGGTGCGCTTTCGCCGACAACGCGCCATCGAACTGCTGGACAAACTGGTGCCGGGCAACGTCCGCCGCCTGTTGGACGGTCAGTCCCTCTACACCACGCTTTGCACGGAGAGGGGAACGGTCGTCGACGACCTGATCGTCTCGCGCGTTTCCATGAACGAAGCCTTTGCCGTCATCAACGCCGCCACCAGCGCCAAGGACATCGCATGGATGCGCGAGTGGCAGAAGAAGTTGGGATACGACGATGTGGAGCTCATCGACGAGTGCGATCGCTGGGCGATGATCGCCCTGCAGGGGCCGAAGGCACTGGGCATCCTGGAGGGACTGCTCCCCGATGTCGAGTGGCGCAAGACCAAGCCGTTCACGCTTTATCCAATCGGTACGGACTTGATCGTCTCCCGCACGGGTTACACGGGAGAGGACGGCGCGGAAATCCTGTGCCTGCCCGATGCCGCCCCCGGTTGGTGGGAGAAGATGCAACAGGCCGGTGCACGGCCATGCGGACTGGGATCGCGCGACAGTTTGCGGCTGGAGATGGGCTATCCGCTCTACGGTCAGGACATGGACGAGGACACGTCACCACTGGAGGCGGGATTGTCGTGGACCGTCTCATGGAGCAAGACTCCCAACTATGTGGGGCGCGCAGCCTTGGAAGCCGAGAAGGCCATCGGACCGCGCCGGCAACGTATCGCCCTGGTGATCGACAGTCGCAGGCCGCTGCGCCGCGGTGACCTGGTCTTTCTCGGCGGGGAACGGGCTGGTGAGATCACTTCCGGCGGTTTTTCACCCACGCTCGGTTCCGGCATTGCGCTGGCGCTGGTGGACCGCAGCCTGGCGAGAGATCGCAAGGAAGCCGAGATCGAAGTGCGCGGCAGCCGCATTGCCGCGCGCATTGTGAAGCTGCCATTTGTGACACCGGGCAGCAGCAAGTTCAGCAGCTGAACGCACCGCAAATTGACACGCAACAAACTCGCAGGACAGCGTTGGACTGATTGTTGAATTCCCCCCATATCCCGGCATGGAGCGACCCGATGGAACCTTCAACCCTGCTCTTCACGGAATCACACGAATGGATCGAGGCCGGCGGCGACGTCCTGCGCATGGGCATCTCCGATCACGCGCAGCACCTGCTGGGCGACATTGTCTTTGTTGACCTGCCGAAGGTCGGCAAGACGGTCGGCGCCGGCGACGAGATTCTCGTCGTGGAATCGCCCAAGGCCGCCGCGTCCGTCTACGCGCCGGTGTCCGGCGAAATCGTGGAGGTAAACGAGAACCTGGACGGTTCGCCCGACACGATCAACCAATCGCCCTATGGTGATGGATGGATCGTCAAGATCCGCCCGTCCAGCCTTGATGCCGACAAGGCAAACCTGATGACCCACGACGCGTACCTGAAGAAGATCGAAGAGGAGTAATTCCACAGATGGCTTACACGCCCCACACGCCTGAAGATGTCCGCGAAATGCTGGCGAGCATCGGCGCAGGCAGCATCGATGAGCTCTTCGCCGATGTGCCCGCCCAGCTCCTGCTGAAGGAGCCGGTGGACATCCCGGCGATGAATGAATGGGAGATTGTGCGCTATTTCGAGGAGCGCGCGGCGGAGAATCGCAACGTGCCGGCGGGGCGGCTCTTCCTTGGTGCCGGTGCGTACCAGCACTACATCCCCGCCGCGGTGAAGTCGCTTATCACGCGAGGTGAGTTCGTCACCTCCTACACGCCCTACCAGGCGGAAGTAAGCCAGGGGACGCTGCAGGCCATCTTTGAATTCCAGTCCCATCTGTGCGCTATCACGGGGTTGGATGTCGCCAACGCGTCCATGTACGACGGCGCGACGGCGGTCGCCGAGGCGCTGTTGATGGCCGTGCGCGTGAAGAAGACCAATCGCGTGATAGTCTCCTCGCTGCTGCATCCCAACACGCTGGGCGTCGTGCGGACCTTCATGCGCGAGATCGGCGTCGAGGTTGTCGAAGCTCCCGCAAGCAATGGCACGACGGATTGGAAGGCCGTGCCGCGCGGCGAATACGCCGCCGTTGCGATCCAGACACCAAACTTCCACGGCGTCATCGAGGATGGCAACCTGGCGCGCGCTCTCGCCGATGAGTACGGCGCGCTGCTGGTCGCCAGCGGCAACCCGTTTGCCATGCTGCTCGCCCAGGCTCCCGTCGATTATGGCGCGGACATCGCCGTTGGCGAGATACAGCCGCTGGGGATTCCGCTGCAATATGGCGGGCCGTACGCGGGATTCTTCACCTGCAAGAAGGATCTGATCCGCCAGATGCCCGGCCGCATCGTCGGCCGCACAGCCGACAAGGACGACCGCGAGGGATTCACCCTGACCCTGCAAACACGCGAGCAACACATCCGCCGCGAGAAGGCCACGTCCAACATTTGCACAAACCAAGGCCTGTTCGCCCTGATGGCGACGATGTACATGACGTTCGCCGGCAAGAAGGGCCTGCTGGAAGTTGCCGAAACCTGCGTGGCGCGTGCGCACGCGTTGGTGGACGGTCTACTCTCAGCCGGCGCCACACTGCTGCATGGAGATGCACCCTTCTTCCACGAGGCGGTGATTCGGCTGCCGATCCCTGCGTCGGAGTTTTTGCATCTCCTTCGCGACGAGCATGGCGTTGTCGGAGGACTCGATCTGGGCCGGTTTGATTCCAGCCTCGAAGATTGTGTCCTTGTCTGCGCGACGGAAATGAACTCGCCGGATGACGTCGCCACCTATGTGGCCGCAGCCCAATCAATTCTTTCGTCGCAACTTGCCGCCACCCACTGACCTTCTTCCTTCACGTTCACGAGGTCCCCACATCGATGAGTGTTTCCCTGATCAGTGACAAGAGCCGCCCCGGCCGCCGAGGAGCGAGTCTGCCGGTTGGTTCCGAAGCAGAGCGCGCCCAGGGCCGCGCGGCAGTTCCCGCGCATTTGCAACGGCGCGAGACCGTGGAGCTGCCGGAAGTTTCCGAGCTCGATGCCGTGCGCCACTTCACGCGCCTTTCGCAGAAGAACTTCAGCATCGACGGCCAGTTCTATCCGCTTGGCAGTTGCACCATGAAGTACAACCCGAAGGTGAACGACCAGGTGGCGTCGATGCCCGCCTTCACCGGCCTGCATCCGATGCAGCCGGACGAGGACGCGCAGGGAACGCTGCGCGCGATGTGGGACCTGCAGGAGGAACTCAAGTCGGTCCTCGGCATGGCGGAAGTGACACTCGCCCCCGCCGCCGGCGCGCAGGGCGAATACGTCGGCATGGCGATCATCCGCGCCTATCACCGCCAGCGCGGCGATCATAAGCGCAACGTTGTCCTGGTGCCCGACAGCGCCCACGGCACCAACCCCGCCAGCGCGGCGTTGGCGGGATTCGATGTGCGCACGGTGAAATCCGGCGATGACGGCCGCGTCGATCTGGCTTCGTTGGAAGCTGCACTGGACGACACCGTCGCCGGCATCATGCTCACCAATCCGAACACATGCGGTGTGTTCGAGAAGGACATCCTGGACCTCTCCAAGCGCGTGCATGGAGCCGGTGGCCTACTGTATTACGACGGCGCGAACCTCAACGCCATCGTCGGCCGCGTTCGTCCTGGCGACATGGGCTTTGATGTCATCCACCTGAACCTGCACAAGACATTCTCAACCCCGCACGGCGGTGGTGGTCCTGGCGCCGGAGCGGTGGGCGTGGCCTCGCGCCTCGTGCCCTTCCTCCCTGATCCGCATGTCGCGCGCGACGAGAACGGCAAGTACCGGCTCTCCATCGGCGAGCGTCCGCACAGCATCGGCCGCGTGATGGGTTTCCACGGCAACACCGGCGTGCTCCTTCGCGCGCAGGCATACACCCTCGCGCAGGGCGGCACAGGATTGCGCGATGTGGCGAATCTCGCCGTGCTCAATGCCAACTACGTGCTGGCCAATTTGCCGGAGGAGTTCGAGGTCCCCTTCGACCCGCCATGCAAGCACGAGGCCCTCGTCAGCGTCCGCAAGCTCTCGCGCACGCCGGGCATCAAGGCCTTCGACGTGGCCAAGCGCCTGCTCGACCTTGGCTTCCATGCCCCCACGATCTACTTCCCACTGCTCGTCCCGGAGTGTCTGCTCATCGAGCCGACGGAAACCGAGAGCAAGGAGACGCTCGACCAGTTCATCGCCGCGATGCACCAGATCGCCCGCGAGATCCGCGAGGAACCGGACAAGTTGCGCAATGCGCCTCTGACACGTCCGACCGGGCGGCTGGACGATGCGCGGGCGGCCCGGGAGCTCAACGTCTGCTGCCGCTGGGAGCCGAATTGCCCGGCGGAATGACGGGCGTATTGGTAGTTGCAATCCCCCGGGGGCAGTCGTGCTTGCCCCCCGGTTCGCTCCTCCCTAGGCCAGCACGACCCGCCGAGAGAGGATGAGCGCCTTTGTGAAAAGCATCTGTGTCTACTGCGCCTCCGCCAGCTCCCTGGCCGAGGAATACCACGTGGCCGCGCGCCAGATGGGCGATTTGATCGGCCGGCGCGGTCATACCCTTGTTTGGGGCGGGAGCAACTGTGGCACGATGGCGACCCTCGCGGAGTCCGCCCGGAAGTCCGGTGCGCGGCTGGTGGGCGTGATTCCAAAGGCCTTTGCCGACCGTGGCATCGCCTGTCCCGATGCGGATGAGATGCACGTGACCGCGGACCTGCGCGAGCGCAAGGCGCTGATGGATCGGAAGGCCGACGCCTTTGTGGCCCTCGCCGGCGGCATCGGCACGCTGGAGGAACTCATCGAGATCCTCGTCCTCAAGCAGATCAACTTTCATCGCCGCGCCGTCGTGCTGGTGAACACGCTGGGATTCTACGATCCGTTTCTCGCCTTCCTCGACAAGATGGTGGCCGACCGGTTCATGCGCGCCGAGACGCGGGATTACCTCGACGTCGTCGAGACGCCCGAACAGGCCATCGACCTGATCGAGAGCTATGCGCCGCCCGAGATCACTTCGAAGTGGAGCGCGGGCTGATGCAACATTTCCGTGACACCGTGATCGTGGACGCGCCCATCGGCGACGTTTTCAACTTCTACACCGATGTGAAGAACCTGCCGCGCATGATGCCGCCGGACCTGAAGATGCGCGTCATCAAGGCACACTTGCCGCTCGTGCAGGGGTCGCGCGTGCACTTTGCCGTCAGCCTCAACGGCGTCCCCTTCGAGATGAAGTGGGAATCGGAGATCATCGAATACGAGCCCAACCGCTTCTTCTCCGACAAGCTCGTCTCCGGCCCGTTCGAGTATTGGGTCCATCATCACGAGTTTCACGAGCTGGAAGGCGGACGCACGGAGATCTGCGACACGATCGATGTGGGCGCTCCACTGGGCCTCCTGGGGCGCTTGATGGAGAACCTGATCATCAACACCAAGATCCGCGAGATGTTCGACCACCGGCGCGGAGTCCTGCAGGAGACCTTTCCTCCGCGGGGCGATTGATCCTTGGACCGCTCCCACGCGGCCATCATTGTGCTTCCTCTATCCCATGTTGGGAATTCCCGGCTTCGGATTTGCTTGATCCCCCCGGGCAGCCTCCACGGCAATAGACCCGCCAGTCGGGTACTGCCTCTCCCAGACCGATCCCTTCATCGATGCTAGCTGCCCTCCTCAGCATACCCTTTCTCGGTGCCCTCCTCTTCGTCCTGCTGCCGAGAAACTCCACATCCCTGCCCCGCACGATCGCACTGGCCATCACGGGAGCGGCGCTGTTGGTGCTGGGCTCGCTGACCATGCAGTGGACCCCAGGCGGGGCGATCGTCTTCTCCCGCGAGTGGATTCCGGAAATTGGGCTGGCGTTCAGCGTCTGGCTGGACGGCCCCGCGCTCTTCTGGGCGTGGCTGGTGCTCGGGATCGGCTTCCTCGTCTTCTGGTATTCAGGCTATTACATGGACCCGAAGGATTCGCCGTGGCGATTCTACGGGATGCTCGTGATTTTCATGGGCTCCATGCTGGGCCTGGTCACGGCGAAGAACGTCCTGCTCATGTTCGTCTTCTGGGAGCTGACGTCGGTCACCTCGTTTGTCCTGATTGGACATTGGAACCACAAGGAATCCGCGCGCGAAGGAGCCACCCGTGCCCTGCTCGTCACCGGTTCCGGCGGGTTGTGCCTGCTGGCCGGTGTGGCGGCCATGTACGCCATCCTCAAGTCCAGCGGCATCGAAGGCGGCTTCGAGTGGGATGTCCTGTGGGCCAACCGTGAGGTCATCACCGGGCACCCGCTGGCGCCATGGGTCCTCGCGCTGCTGCTGATCGGCGCGTTTACAAAGAGCGCGCAGTTCCCCTTCCACTACTGGCTCCCCGGCGCCATGGAGGCCCCCACGCCCGTTTCGGCGTATCTGCACGCGGCGACGATGGTGAAGGCGGGCATCTACCTGCTCGGCCGCATCTATCCCATCTTCGGCGACATGACCCTGTGGTTGGCGTTCGTTGCCACCACCGGTGTGCTGACCATGCTCATTGGTGGGTACATGGCCATCATGGCCCGCGACCTAAAGCAACTGCTCGCCTTCTCCACCGTCAGCCAACTCGGCCTGCTGACCGCTTATTACGGATTCGGGTACGCCCGCCTCACCAATGGCGACGCGCACCACGGCGACGGACACGACTTCATGCTGAAGATGGACCTGCTCCTGGTCGCCAGCCATGCCTTCTTCAAGGGTGGCCTCTTCATGTTGGTCGGCATCATCGACCATGGAACGCACACGCGCGATTGGACGCGTCTCGGCGGCTTGTGGAAGGCCATGCCCTTCACCGCCATCCTCACCACGTTCGGATGCCTTTCCATGGCAGGCGTTCCGTTCACACTTGGCTACACCGCCAAGGAGCTCTTCATCGAGGCCGGGCTCTATCTGGAGACCTACGACATCGTCGTCTGGCAAAGCCTCGTGTGGATCGCCGTCGTGGCGAGCATGTTCACCGTGGCCTACTGCATGCGCATGGTGATCTCCACGTTCCTCGGAAGGCCGCGCGATCATTCCATCCACCCTCACGAGGCTTCCTGGGGCCTGCTTGCCGCGCCAATGATCCTCATCTCGCTCTGCGTGGCGGGCGGCATCTATCTGCCCTTCATCGAGATTCCCATCTCCAAGCTGGTGAATCCCGGCTTCTATGAGAGATCAGCCTACTTCAAGCTGACGGACACGAAGAAGGCCATCAGCCTCTTCCTCTTCCTCGCCGGTGGTCCGCTGGTGTTTTTCGCCTCGGGCTGGATCGAGAAAGGCTACGCGGCGCTCGGCAAACCCACGCCGTGGCAAAACCTCTACAACGCATTTTTCAACCAGTTTGTACCCTGGATCGCGAAGTGGAACGGCGAGATCGTGCAGTCCGTCTCGCTGCGCCGCAACGTGCTGATCCTCAGCGTCGTGTCGCTCCTGCTGATCGCGGCGGCGATGGGCTTTCACAACTTCCACCCGGAGCGCTTCGTCCAGCCCGAGCACATCAACCTGCTGGGCTTCGTGGCGCTCGTCATGATCATGATCAGCCTGGGCGTCGTTCTGCGCGCCCGCGATCCCATCCAGCGCATCACCGCCCAAAGCATCGTCGGCGTGCTGGTGGGCCTATACTTTGTGATCTACTACGCGCCGGACGTGGCCATGACGCAAATCCTCGTGGAGCTCGCGTCGCTGGCGATCCTGCTGCTGCTTCTTCCGCGCTTGAGGAAAGTGGAAAAGTTCCGCCCCGCCGGTCCTGTTGGCGTGCTGATCCCCGGCGTTGTCTCCATCGCCCTCGGCCTTGTCATGGGCATGCTGACATACCTTGCCGCCACCAGCGAACTGCGCCACGAGCCGATCCTGCCGGGGAACCCGACGCATGGCGAGTTCTACCTGGCAAACTCGAAGTACCCCACGGAAGCAGGCGCGCGATCCGGCGGCGGCAAGAACGTCGTGAATGTGATCCTCGTGGACTTCCGCGGCATCGACACGATGGGCGAAATTACCGTGCTTGGCCTCGCGGCGATGGGGGTGTTCTGCCTGATCCGGGTGCGCCGCAGCCGCATGTCCATCCGCGATACTTACAGCCCAGAGATGGGCGACCGCGCGGGCCTCGGTCACAAACCCGACGACAGGGTGACCGCTACCAGCAAGACTATCGAGAAACTTGGCGCGCGCAATTTCCCGCTGCTGGAGCCCATCTCCTATCCGGTGACGGTCCTGATGCTCTCCTTCGCGGCGGTCCTTTTCTTTGCAGGTCACAACGCGCCGGGCGGCGGCTTCATCGCCGGCCTCATGGCGTCTGTCGCGTTCCTTCCCTACTACCTGACGCGTCACAAGTCATCCGGCGAGCCGCTGGGCGTGCCCGACGCGTTCCCGCTGCTGGCTTTGGGAATCCTGCTCGCCGTTGGAACGGGCGTCGTCGCGACGATAATGGGAGCGCCGTTCCTCACCAGCGGGTTCTTCTACGTCGACATTCCGCTCATCCATCACGTGTTTGGTAGCACCGGCTTTGCAAGCGCCGCCGCCTTTGACGCCGGCGTGTTCTGCCTGGTGCTTGGCTCCACGCTTCTGGTGCTGCGCACCTTCGGGAGGAGCAACTAACCCATGGTCCTTGTCTCCTCCATCCTCGTTGCGATCCTGTTCGCGTCAGGTCTGTTCCTCCTGATGCGACGCAATGTGTTCGATGTCCTGCTCGGCACCATCGTCCTCAGCCAGGCGACTTTCGTCCTCCTCATCAGCCTCGGCGGTTGGCAGCCCCAGATGCGGCCGCCGCTCCTTTCCGATGCCGACACGGCGTACGTGGTGGTTGACGGCGAGAAGGTGAAGACCTCCGCGGCCGACACGACTCGCATCGTCGATCCAGTCCCACACGCGTTGCTGCTGACGGCCATCGTGATCGCGTTTGGTGTGACGGGTTTCCTGGCCACATTGATCGCGCGGGGCCACGAGGAGACCGGCGACCTGGAGATTGCCGAGACCGGTGACAGGGAGGGACGCGCATGAACCAGATCGTCTGGCCCATCGTCATTCCGCTCCTCACCGCGGCGATCTGCCTGCTGCGTCGCAACTCGCTGCAGCACCAGCGCGTCGTCTCGGGCATCGGCACGCACCTCCAACTGGGCGCGACAATCTGGTTGCTGGCGAGCGTGCTGCAGAATGGCACGCATGTCCTGCGTGTTGGCGATTGGCCAGGTTCCTTCGGCATCGTCTTCGTTGTGGACCTGTTCAGCGCGCTGCTGCTGGTCGTGGCTTCCACCACCCAGATCTGCACGTGGTGGTACACCGTCGGTGGCGCGATCTCGCGCGGACAGGAACTCGTTCTCTTCCACCCGCTGCTGCTGATTCTTGGTGCGGGCGTGAACTGGGCGTTCAGCACCGGCGACCTCTTCAACCTCTTCGTCAGCTTCGAGGTCATCCTGCTCGCCAGCTATGTGCTCCTTTCCCACGGCGACAACGCGAGCCAACTTCGCGAATCGACAAAGTTCATCATCCTCAACATATTTGGCAGCACCCTTTTCCTCTCCGCCGCAGGATTGCTCTACGGGATGTACGGGTCGCTGAACATGGCGGACCTGGCGCTTCGCCTTCGCGACCATGGCGCCGATCCCGTCGCGCTGGCATTGGGGACGATGTTGCTGCTCGTCTTTGGAATGAAGGCCGCCATATTCCCCATGTTCTTCTGGCTTCCTGATGCGTACCCCAAGGCCCCGGCGGCCGTGCTCCCCTACTTCGCGGGCATTCTCAGCAAGGTCGGCATCTACTGTCTCTACCGCGTCTTCACGCTGATCTATGCCAGCGGCATGGAAGACTGGTTCCAACCGGTGATGCTCGCGCTCGCGGGTGGCAGCATGATCATCGGCGTGCTCGGTGCCATGGGCCGCTGGACGATCCGCCACATCCTCAGCTTTCACATCGTCAGCCAGATCGGCTACATGCTGTTCGGCCTGGCGATGTTCACGCCCCTCGGAGTGGCCGCGGGCATCTTCTTCATCCTGCACCAAATTCCAATCAAGGCCGCGCTGTTCATGGTCGGCGGCGTGGTGACAAGGCGCGCGGGCACGGATTACCTGAAGGAGCCGAGCGTGAAGGGCATGATCCGCCGCGAACCGCTGCTCGCCCTGCTGTTCATGCTAGCGGCGTTGTCCCTTGCAGGCATTCCTCCGCTGTCGGGTTTCTATGGAAAGTTCGGCCTCATCTACGAAGGCATCGTGCAGAAGTGGTACGCCTACACCTTCATCGCCGTGCTAACCAGCCTGTTCACCCTCATGAGCATGGTCAAGATCTGGCGCTATTCGTTCTGGGGCGATCCGCCGGAGGAAACCAATCCGCCACAAGTCTCCGGTGTGCGGAATGCCACCTTGATGCTGGTGTCGGTCACATTGCTGATCGCCATGTTGAGCGGCCCCCTGATGCACCTCTCGCAGAGATCCGCCGACCAATTGCTTGACCGGCGCGGCTATGTCGGCGCGGTGCTGGGCGAGCGCGGCCTGGCCGCATGGGACGCCGCCGATCCCAATTTCACAACCGTCGAGATCGCCGAGCTTCAGGAGGTGAAGCCATGAATCCGCGCTGGCGAAAGCCCCTGCTTGTCCTTGCCGTGATTATCGCCGGCATGATCACCGCCGGCGATGGCAGCCCGCTCATCGTGCTCGTGTTCCTGTTCTTCCTGGCATTCGCCTTGTTGGCCACCATCAAGCCGGCGAGCCAAACCACCGTCGCCTTCGCGATCAACCTCTGGCGCTTCCTTCAAGACTTCGCCGTCGACATGATCGTCTCAAACTTCCGCATGGCGCACGATGTGTTGACGCCGACGGACTATCACAGCGTCTGCATGGTGGAGGTCCCCGTCGGCGACCTGACAAAGGCCGAGATCGCCTTCCTCGCACAGCGCATCACGCTGACTCCCGGCACACTCTGCTGCGGCTTGAATGTGAATGAGGACGCGTTGCTCGTCCACACCATGTACCCGGTCGAGGGGAAGGACATGGGCCGCGAGCTGCGTCGCCCCATCGACATCCTGAAGGGGAACTGCTGACCATGGAACCATTGCTCTTCTTCCGGGAGTTCCTCGCCATCCCCGCCATCGTGATTCTGGTGGCCTGCCTCATCTTGCTCGCGTGGCGTTTCCTGCTTGGGCCCACGAACCTCGACCGCACGATGGCGGTGGATTCCATCACGCTGACCTTCGTCTGCCTGATCGCCCTGATCTCAATCATCGTGGGAACGGCCTACTTCTTCGAAGCCATCCTTGTGCTCTCCATCGCCGGGTTCCTCGTCACCGTGATGCTCGCCAAGTTCATCGAGCGCGGGAGGATCTTCGATGAGTGACTTCCTCGGCTGGGCGGCCATCGCCTCAATCTTCTTCGGCCTCTTTTTCATGACCGTTGGAACCGTCGGCGTCTTCCGGTTCGCAGACGTGTTCATGCGCCTGCAGGCCGCCACCAAGTGCCTCACTTTTGGGTTCGTCTTCGTCATCCTCGGCACCGTGATCCTCGTGGGCGAACCCCGCGACTGGACAAAGGTGATCATGGCGATCATCTTCCAGTTCCTGACCGCCCCCATCGCCGCCCAGGTCGTCGCCCGCGCCGCGCTCCTCCGGGGCGTCCACCCGGTTCACTCCGTCCGCGACCCAACTCCCATCGACCGGGCTTGACAGGCGCGCAAAGCCTCCTGCTCAATCGAGGAAGCCTATAGAGCAGCAGGACTTTTTTCCGCATTGAACAATCCCACCCCCACCCAAAACCCGAAGGCCACCGAGCTGTGCGACGTGGTGCGCGCCGTGCACGCGCGCGGATGGGCGCCGGGAACAGGTGGGAACTTCAGCGTCACCCTTTCAACTGATCCCGTACGCCTCCTCATCACCCCCAGCGGCATTGACAAGGGGACAGTCCGCCCCGAATTGCTGCTGGAAGTGGATGGCTCCGGCGCCGTCACGGGCGGCAGCGGCAAGCCCTCCGCCGAGACACTGCTGCACACCACCATCGTGGATTGCGCAAAGGCCGGCTCGGTCCTGCACACGCACACGCCTTGGAGCACCATCCTGTCCCTGCGACATCAGGATCGCGGGCATGTGCTGGTGGAGGGGCTGGAGATGCTCAAGGGCCTCTCCGGTATCTCAACCCACGAGCACTCCAAGCGCGTCCCCATTCTCGCGAACTCGCAGGACATGAACGGCCTGTCCATCCAGGTCCGCCATCTGTTCGAAACCGACCCGCAGATTCACGGATTTCTACTTTCCGGCCATGGGCTTTACACATGGGGCGTTGACTTGGCGGAGGCCCATCGTCACCTTGAGGTATTCGAGTTCCTGTTCGAAGTGACCGCGCGCATGGAGCTCAGCCACTCCCCCGCCGCATCGTTGTACTGAATCCCCCGACCCCCAAGTTCCCCCTGCTGGAGACAAGCAATGGCCATCGTTCGCATCCCGTCCGAAGATCGCACCTATTCCGACCCCGCCGAATTCCGCGACGTCATCAGCGCGGCAGGCATCACCTACGAAAAGTGGGAACCCACGCGACCGGTGACCGCCGAGTCCACGGCGGCGGAGATCCTGGAGGCATACAAGCCCGAGATCGATCGCCTCAAGGCGGAGGGCGGCTATGTCACCGCCGACGTCATCGATGTGAAGGCCGACACGCCCAACCTCGATGTCATGCTCGCCAAGTTCTCGCGTGAGCATTGGCACGACGAGGACGAAGTGCGCTTCATCATCGAGGGGCGCGGCATCTTCCACATTCATCCCAAGAACGGCGCGCCGGTGATGGCCATCGAAGTCTACCCCGGCGACCTGCTGCGCGTTCCCCGAGGAACATGGCATTGGTTTGACCTGTGCGCCGACAAGCGCATCCGCGCCATCCGCCTCTTCCAGGATCCGTCGGGATGGACGCCGCACTACACCGACAGCGGCGTGGATCGCGATTACCAACCGATCTGCTTTGGCCCCACGTACATCCCCGCCGTTTCCGTTGGGCCGAGCGTCGGATGACCACGCCATCGCCTGCGATCGTCCTGCTCGACATCGAAGGAACGACCACGCCCATCGACTTTGTCTTCAAGACATTGTTCCCCTACGCGCGGGAGCGCATGGGTGATTACCTGCGGCTTCATGCGGGCGATGCAGAAGTTGAGGCCGACGTGGCTGCTGCCTGGGACGAGTACCGGAAGACCTCTCCGTCCAACAACCCGCCCGTGTGGAGCGACCAATCCGACCTGGCGCAGGCGGCCGACTACCTGCGCTGGCTCATAGACCGCGACGTGAAATCCCCCGCGCTCAAGTCACTTCAGGGTAAGATTTGGCAACAAGGCTACGACGACGGCAGCCTGAAGGGTGAAGTCTACGCCGACGTCCCGGTGGCGATACAGCGATGGCGCGCCGAAGGCCGCCGCGTGGCCATCTATTCCTCCGGCAGCGTGCTGGCCCAGAGGCTTCTCTTCCGCACGACAGCCCACGGGGATCTCTCGCAGCAGATTGACGCGCACTTTGACACGGCAGTCGGACCAAAGCGCGATCCGGACAGCTATCTCCGCATCGCCAACGCCTTGGGCACAGCGCCCAGCGAGATCCTGTTCGTCTCCGACATCATCGCCGAGCTCGACGCCGCGCATCAGGTGGCCATGCAAACGGCGCTGTCCGTCCGCCCGGGCATGGTGGATCCTCCCCCCCAATGCCCGCACCACGTGGCCCGCGACCTGAATCAGGCCCTCCCCGGCGCCGCATAGGCGCCCTCCCGTCCAAACCCCCACCAAATCTGTTTGCCAGCCACTCCCCCTGCGGGCGAGAAGGTGTCTTCATTCTCGCCACCCCGCGAGCCTCCCCATGTTTCGAACTCCAAAGCGCCCTGGCAGCATCCGCCCCGAAGATGAAAAGGGCGTGCACGCGCAATTCGAGGAGAGCCTCAACGACGCGCGGCGCCGCTCGGGATTCCTGCGGGGATTGCTCGATGATGCGCGGACTCTCTACGCGATGCTGCGCGATCCCAATCACCGCTTCGATTGGGGCACGCGCGCCAAGATCATCTTCGCGCTCGTCTATTTCATCTCGCCCTTGGACATCTTGCCGGATTTCATCCCCGGCGTTGGATACATCGACGATGCGGTGGTGCTGACGCTCGTCGTGCGTTCGATCGGGGAGGCTGTCCGCCAATACCGCAAGACACGCGGGATCAAGGGCGGCCCATCGAACACCGCCAATCCATCAAGGTCGGAAACATGAATGGTATGATCAAGGCGCTGCCCACCGGCATCCTTCCGATCATCGCAGGAAGCGCAATGCTGTGCGCGTGTGGCGGAAAGTCACCGGCTCCGGTTGTCATCGATGCCCGCGAGCATGTCCCCCATTCGGCCATCGACGAGCGCGAGAATCCCTATCTCGGCACGCAGAGGGCCGAGGACGTGGAGGGATTCTTCCGCGAGTACAACTACCAGCGCTTTGGCAAGGGCCTGCGCATGGGCATGAGCGAGGCCGAAGTCGTCCGCCTGGCAGAAGTACCCGCGCGCAAGCGATACACCGGAACCATTGGCGAGGAGGAGTTCACCTTCACCTGGCCGCGCGAGGACACCGGCTTCCGCGTCATGATGCGCGAAGGGCGCGTCGTGGCATGGATGAGCGAACGCGCGGTTTTCTTGGAGCCCGAACGCCTGGGGCGGTAACAAACCTTCCTTCCCTTCGTGTTTCAATCCGCCCAGATGGCCACTTCGAACCGGCCATTGGAATCCACAGCCCCGCGATTCATGCCGCGCGTGTTGAATTCCATGACGATGTTCCCATTCCGATCCACCGCGACGCCACCACCGGTCCTTTCGGGCAGGACTCCCTGAAAGACTTCGCGCATCGCCTCATCCAGGCTGCGCCCTCCGTATTCCATTAGCGCGGAGACGCGGTGCGCAACCGTCCGGCGGATGAACTCCTCGCCCCAACCCGTGCAGGAGATGGCGCACGTGGCGTTGTTGGCGTAGGTTCCCGCCCCGATGATGGGGCTGTCGCCGATGCGGCCGCTCATCTTGTTGTTGAAGCCACCCGTGGAGGTTGCCGCGGCCAGGTTGCCGTGCATGTCAACGGCCACCGCGCCAACGGTTCCGGTCTTGCTGCTGGCGTCGCGTTGTTCCTGAGACCGTTTCCATTGCTCGTGGCGGCTCTCGACGCGGAAGAATTCGTTGGGGACCTGCTCAAGCCCTGCATCTGCACCGAGCGCATCGGCCGCCTCTCCCGCGATGAAGACATGAGGAGTGTGTTCCATGACATGCCGGGCGAGACGAATCGGATTTCTTGTTGTCTTCACTCCCGTCACCGCACCGGCCGCCAGTGTGTCGCCGCGCATGATCGCCGCGTCCAACTCGTGCCCACCGGTGGCGGTGATGGCGGCGCCATAGCCCGCATTGAACTCGGGGGATTCCTCCAGCACGCGCACGGTGACTTCCACGGCATCCAGACTTGTGCCCCCGTTCTCTAGGACCGCCTGACCGGCGCGCAGAGCCTCGGCCATGGCATCCAGCACCTGCTGCTGTCGCTCGGCAGGGGCGTCGCGATCGATCGTCTGACCGCCGGCGTGAATGACAAGGGCCCAGCGGACAGGACTCTGGGAAGTCGGAGCCGGGCGCGAAGTCGCCGCGCAACCGGTCAAGAGCAGGGCACTGAGAAGGCAGGCAAACCGGGTCATCATGTCCTCTTCGATGTGGCTGAATGAGCTGCCCGCAATGGTGCCTCACCCGCATTCCGGGGTGCGAAAGCCGGGCTGCCTGACGATCGCCGTTCATACTTGATGAGCGATTGGGCCCGATACAATCCCTAATGGGTTGTGCGAACGGAAACTTCGCGGAATCGAAGGGACAGGTGGAAGGGCTCGAATTAGCGCTCTTGAAAACGCCTGGAGTAATGCAATTGCAGGATGCGCGGCAATCGTACCGAGATGGCACATTGGCGCAGGTGGGTGAAAGCTGGTTGGGGGAGGCCCTCACTTTCTGCAAGTGGCTCAATCTTCCGGGAATATCCTGTTTTCGGAGCACAAGCAACCGCTCTCCCCTTGCCTCGCGGGGCCTTCAACGCTCCCTTGGCGGACCTATGAGCGCGTCGCAATCAACCCTCAATTCCCCCGTATCCGAAGCCGCCGCCGTTCCCGAACGCATCGCCGCCGCCTGGCCCTTCCAGACGCGGCCCAGGCGCGTGGTCATCAAGCTCGGTTCCAACATCCTGACCACCGGCCAGGGGACTTTGAACGTGGAGCGGATCCGCGTGGTCGCCAACCAGGTCTCCCTCCTGCGGGAGGCCGGCACCCAGGTGGTCATCGTCTCCTCCGGCGCCGTCGCGGCGGGCATGGGAGCCATGGGCTTCAAGAAGCGCCCCACGGAGCTGGCCCAATTGCAGGGACTGGCAGCCATCGGCCAGAGCCGCCTGATGACCGCGTGGAACGAAGCCTTCCTCGAACACGCCACCTCCGCCGCCCAGGTGCTCGTCACCCGCAGCGACCTGGAGGACCGGAAGCGATACTTGAACGCGCAACAGACCATGGAGTCGCTCCTGGAGATGGAGGCCGTTCCTGTCATCAACGAGAACGACACGGTGGTGACCGAGGAACTGACCTTTGGCGACAACGACATGTTGTCCGCCGTGGTGACGGCCGTGCTGGCGGCGGATCTGCTCGTGATCCTCACGGACATCGAGGGACTTTTCACCGCGCCCCCCAACCAGGTCCCCGATGCCAAGCGAATCCCGGTGGTCCACACCGTGAATGCCGAAATCGAGCGCATAGCCGGCGGCATTGGTTCCACGCTGGGGCGGGGGGGAATGCAGACCAAGGTTTCCGCCGCTCGCCACGCGACCAGCTTTGGAATCCCGGCTGTCATCGCCGACGGCCGCCGGGACACCATGCTGTCGGAGATTATTGGAGGCCGTTTCGCGGGACCATTGTTCCTCCCCCGGCCGGGTTCACGCCTGCGCGGCAAGGCCCGCACTCATTGGATCGCCATGCGCCGCCCGCGCGGCACGGTCGTCGTGGATGATGGCGCGCGCACGGCATTGGTGGAGCAGAACCGCAGCCTGCTGCCGGTGGGAGTGGTGGCCGTGGAAGGGACTTTCACCCGCGGGGACATCGTCGCCATTCGCACACGAAGCGGCGAGGACATCGGGCGCGGGCTCTCGAATTTCTCCAGCCAGGAACTGGAATCAATCCGCGGAAAGAAGGGAAAGGAACTGGCCGACCTGCTCGGTGCGCGGGCGACCTGCAACGAAGTCGTCCATCGCAACAACCTTCACCTGCGGTAATCGGTCAGAAGATTCGCATGGTCTCCGGCA
>CAZVAQ010000005.1:0-32645 GCA_964625145.1 uncultured Candidatus Sumerlaeota bacterium | reverse complement strand
GCAGGATGCCATATTCCAAGCCGGCCCAGTAGATCGCATAGATGATCGCGCACAGCAGGGCGATCTGGAAAAGCCGCGTGATGATGCTGGGTTTGCGAAAGCGCGGGATTTCGCTGGCCTTCTTCTGGTCGTCGATGTCCATGGCTGGCTGATCCTCCGGACACGGGATACTTCAAAGGATGGAGGCCAAGGCCGCAGGCCGTCAAGAAAGAGCTTGGCAGGACTGGCCGGGCTTGGATTCACAATAAGCGGTCATGCGGTGGCACCACCCCACCGCCCCGAGGAGAAATCATCGTGCTGAAGAAACTGTTGGCCGTCCTGTTCGCCGCCACCCTGCTTGCTGGTTGCGCCAAGGCCCAATCGCTCGAGACGCAAATTGCCGACAATCCAGAAGCCTCCGGCGAAGTCACCCCCAAGGAGCGTCCATTCCTGTGGGTGATCGAAGGTGAAGTGCCGTCATACCTCTACGGAACGATCCATCTTCCGGATCCGCGCGTGACGACCCTTCCCCCGGTCGTGGAGCAGGCCATCCTGGCTTCCGACGAACTCAACACCGAGATCCCGATGGACCTCTTCACCATGGGGCGCGCGGCGTTTGCCATGATCGCCCCCGCCGGCGAGCGGCTGAGTGCGGTGTTGCCCGCTGACCTCTACCAGCGGGCCGACGCCATCCTGCAGGAATACAACCAGTCCATCAGCACCTACGAGAACTTCAAGGTCTGGGGCCTGCTGGCGATTCTCCCCCAACTGGAGTACATCTCGAAGGGGCAGACAGAGGCGCTGGACCAAAAGATCTACTCCTTTGCCATCCAGAATGGAAAGAAGGCTGGTGGCATCGAGTCCGTGAACGAGCAGTTGTCCGTCTTCGATTCCACATCGCAGGAAGACCTGCTGTCCCTGCTGCGCACAACGATCGAGCAGATCGAAAAGAGCAAGAGCGAGGCAGGCGAATCGCCCACGGAGTTGCTGCTTCGCGGTTACCTGACCGGTGACATGGACACGGTCGTCGACTATGTGCAGGAAGAGCAGGATCCCGACGACCCGGTGCAGCAACGCTTCATGCAGAAGTTGCTCGGCGACCGCAATCATCGCATGGCGGAGCGCATCGACAAGAAGCTGACCGACGATCCGGAGCGAAGCTACTTCTTCGCGATCGGCCTGCTGCATTATCCGCTGGAGGACGGGCTGTTGGAGTTGCTCGCCGGGCGGGGCTACACGATCACGCGCCTTGAGCCCGGGATGGAATTGCCCGTGCGCAAGGCCGTGGCAGTTGGAAACACGGGAGAATGATGAGAAAGCGATGAGCAACGCGCAAGACCCCGAGCAGGAAGCCATCAACAATCGCCTGGCGCTGAAGCAGATGCGCCTGGACATCAGCCGCGTTCTGGTGCGCTGGGATCCCCTGTGCGTGAAGGGCCTGCGCGGCGCCGAGCGGCAGTACGACAGCGCCGTCGGGCCGTTGTCCCTCATGGCAAAGCAGGGCGTGGAGAAGATGACGATCGCCCGCGAGATCGCCCGCATCATGCGCGAGGAATGGCGCCTGCCCGCCGACAACGCCAAGTGCGTGGACATCGCGGCGAAGATCGCAAGCATCGGAGCCCACTACAGGGGCGAACCCGCAGGCAGATAGGATCAATTCCGAAAGGGGGACACTCCCATGGCCGAACCCAAGACAAAGCCCACCGATGCAAGCGTGGACGAGTTTCTCGACGCCATCCCCGATGAAGCGCGCCGCAAGGATTGCCGCGAGATCGTCAAGATGATGAAGAAGGCCACAAAGGACAAACCGGTCATGTGGGGAACGAGCATCATCGGGTTCGGCAGCTATCACTACAAGAGCAAGAGCGGCTGCGAGGGTGACTGGTTCATTACCGGATTGTCACCTCGCAAGAACGAGATCTCCCTGTATCTGCTCGCGGGCTTCTCAAAGTTTGGACACCTGCTGGAGAAGCCCGGCAAGCACAAGACCGGCGTCGGCTGCCTCTACATCAAGCGCCTGGCGGATGTGGATGTGGACGTGCTGAATCAATTGATCGTCGCCTCGGTGGAGCAAATGCGCGAGCACCAGAAGTGCGGATCTGCGCCGTCCGGCTGATCGGTTTTTCTTCGGCGAACAAAGAGCGGCAACCCGCAGGCAATCGCGACGACGCAACGGACAGATTGGGCGCTGTGGCGGTGGTGCCGCCCAGCCATCAATTGTCCGCGCCCCAGAATCAGCCCAAGGCCTGAATAGATAAACCACCAATTTCCAACCATGCACGCCATCCACTTGGTACTGGCAAGCATGGTGCTTACCCGATGTTGGTACGCGCCATGCCTCTCCACGGTTGTGTTCAGCGTCGGCAAAGTCCGCGGCGCCATGTTTCAGGAATCGAATAACCGAAAAGGAGAAATCCCATGTTGGGTTGGGCGATTACCTTCCTCATCGTCGCACTCATCGCGGCAGCTCTCGGCTTTTCCGGAATCGCAGGCGTTGCCACACAGATCGCTTGGATCCTGTTCGTTGTGTTCCTGGTCCTGTTCATCGTGACTCTTGTCTTCGGTCGCGGTCGCGTGGTCGTCAGATAACGGAACAGCCTCCGTGTCGGCCCGGACAGTGGTACTCGTCCGGGCCGCTTCTTCTTCCAATCAGGGTTGTTTCACATTGTCAGCCGCGGAACGTTCGCGCCAATCCCTTGTGCGCCATGTTGAAGAGCAGTCCGCTGGCGAGCAGCACGACGATCCGGTTCGGCGTGACCAATGCCTGGGCGCTTGTGGTCGACGCGAACGCGCCGCCACCGATCACGATCAATTCCTCCGCTCCGCCCGGCATCGGATTCAGGAATAAGTTGAAGATGCTGACCGTGTCACCCATCCACGCATGAAAACCCACGATCAACGCCATGCCCATCAAGGCACCCGCCCATGCTTGTGGGAGCAGCGTCGCCGCCCACGCCATCGTGCACAGGATCAGCAACGTGTTCGTCACGATGAAGACCAGGGACCGCATGGCGGGAAAGTCCGCACCCACCCACCAGCGCGACAACAGGATGGCAGGCACGGCAAGCAGGGTGAATGCGATAAGCTGGACGATGATGCGATGTGCCAGCAACTTGCGCCGTGAACCGGTCGCCAACCACAGCAACTCGAAGGTGCCCTGGCGCTGGTCGGAAGCGAACAATCCAGCCCCCGCCAACAGCGCCCCAAAGCCGAACAATCGCGCGAGCAACTGGTGCGCTTCCCTCGGTGTGGTCACCGAGTGATAAGCCAGCCACGCGCCGCTGATCGCAAGCACCACCACGGCGAGCAACGTCCGCACGCCGAGCCACCCGCGCATGTCCGCCAGCAGCAATCGCCAACCATCGCGCCGGTAGGCATCATTGCCAATGAGTGCAATGCGACGGCGCAAGCGCTCCAGGCCACGGCCCGTGTTCGTGACTGCATCGGAAGGATTCGTCATGCGGGAACTTCCTGCGCGGATGGCGCCGTGGACAACAAATCGAGATACGCGTCCTCCAGCGATGGCACGACCGCTTGCGCGTTGTCCGTCGGGGGTTCGTGCGAGAGAACCCGTGCCAAGGGTTTGCCTGCATGATCGCGCAGCGAAACCAACCGGCGCGCCCGCGCCCAATCCTCCACCACTTCCACCTCTGCCGTGGTTTCCCAAACCCTGGCGCGCATTGTCTCGATCAACTTGCTCGGTGGACCGAGGAACAACAGCCGGCCGGTGTTGATGACCGCCACCTTGCTGCAACATCTCTCCACATCGGCCACCACATGGGTCGAGAGGATCACCGTGCGCTGTGCGGAAAGCTCCGCGAGCAACTCACGGAAGACAATGCGCTCCTCGGGATCCAGACCGCTTGTCGGTTCGTCGAGAAGCACCAACGACGGATCACAAAGGAATGTGGCCGCCACTGCGAGACGTTGCTTCATGCCGCGGGAGAATTGCGCCGCGTCGCGATTGGCCGCGTCCGACAAGCGCACGCGGGTTAGCAAATGATCGATGCGCTGCCGCAGGGAACCGGGTGCAAAGCCGGAGAGGGCAGCAGTGCGCGTGAGCACTTCACGGCCGGTGAGTTGCGGCGCGAAGTCAAACGCCTGTGGCATGTAGCCCATTCGCGAGCGCCACAGGTCCGGTTGGCGGGCGACGTCGCATCCGTCCAGCGTCACCCTGCCGCTCTCGAAGCCAAGCTCACCGGCGAGGATTGCCATCAGCGTAGACTTGCCCGCGCCGTTGGGGCCCAACAGGCCCAACACGCCATGGTCGACTTCCAACGAAAAATCCGACAGCGCGATGCGCCCGGTGGGATATACCTTGGTCACACGCGCAATGGAGAGCATCCTAGTAGAGCGTGGCGGGGTTGGCGTCGCGGCTGGGACCGCGGGTTTCCGGCGAACTAACGCTCGTGGCCAACCGGCGCCTCCGGAAATAATCCGCCAGGCTGACCTGCCAATGCGGCAGGAGATCCAGTCCCAGCGCCTCGAATCGCGTGTTGAGCATCACGCCATGGCGCGGCCGCTCCGCCAGGCTGCGGAACTGGTCGCTGGTGACGGGGCGCACGCTCACTTCGATGCCCGCCTCCGCAAAGATGCGGCATGCGAAATCGAACCACGTGCATGTTCCTTCGCCCGTCACATGGAAGATGCCATAGGAGTGAACGTCGAGCAGGTTGACGAGCATCGGCGCCAGGTCGAAGGTAAACGTGGGGCGCCCAAACTGGTCGTTCACTACCGACAGTTGATTGCGGGTCTCCGCGATGCGCAGCATCGTCTCGATGAAGTTGCGGTTGTGGGCGCCGCCCAGGCCATTGAGCCACGACGTGCGCACGATCTTGTGCCGCTCGCACAGGATCTGGATGTTGCGCTCGCCAGCCAACTTGGACCGCCCGTAGACGTTCAGCGGATTCGGCTGGTCGCTTTCGACGTATCCGTCCTCGTTGGTGCCGTCGAACACGTAATCGGTGGAAATGTAGATCAGTTCCGAATCGATCTCGCGCGCGAAGAAGGCCAGGTTCTTGGTCCCCTCCGCATTCACGGAGTAGGCCGCCAAGGGATCCTTCTCCGCCGTGTCGACCTGTGTGAAGGCGGCGCAATGGATGATGTGGGTGGGCCGGTTGATCTCAAGGGTGGCCTTCACCGCCGACAAATCGGTGATGTCGAGCGTCTCCACCGTGGTGCGAATGATGCGCACGTCCTTGCGCTTGCGCAGATGGCGCACCACTTCGCTTCCCAACATTCCTTCGGAACCGGTGACCAGGACATCTTTCACGAGGAGGCTTCCTTCACGATTGGACCCAACGCGCCCGGGCAGCGAATTGGAATGGCTGGGTGTACATGTAGGGACAGAAGTCCTGCCGCGTCAATGTTTGCCCGCTCATGATTTTCCCCCAAGAAGGGCCTTTAGCGCCACGCGGGCTGCCTCGTTCTCCGCCCAGCGGATGCGCGGGGCCCGCCCGGTTCCCAAGACCTTCCCGCCCACGGAGACTGCCACCATGAAAATCCGGTCATGGTCCGGGCCAGCGACCTCGTGCACCTCGTACAGGGGCACCTCCCCCCCACGTTCGCGCTGAACGATCTCCTGAAGCCGCGACTTGAAGTTGCCTCGCTGGCTCTCTTCCGAACGGGCCAGCAACTCGGCGGGCTCCAAGATACGGGTGCGAAGGGGGCGCTTCAGCCTCTCCCAACGGTATTCCCGGCTCAGGGCACCGATGACGGCCTCCAGTGCCGAGCCCACGACCGACTCCCGAGATCGCCCCCCGGAGGCATCCTCCCCCACCCCTAGAAGCAGCAGATCCCCGAGGCCCATCTCCAGACCGATGGCACCCAGGACGCGCCGGCTGACCATGGAACCCTTCAGGCGGGACAGGTCCCCCTCCGTCGCTTCAGGGTACCGCTCGAAGAGATACTCAGTACAGGCCAGGCCAAGAACCGCATCGCCCAGAAACTCGAGGCGTTCGTTGTCACCAACGCCCTCGTTCTCGGCCGCGTAGGAGCGGTGTGTCAGCGCGCGATTCAGCGTTGGCAACACGTCCTCCTCGACCGGGAGACCCAGTTGCGCGAGAAGCGCCATGAGGTTCTCCCGACGAGAAGGTTGCATGTGCTCAATCCGCGGGCCGGGGCATCAGTCCCGGCATGGGATCATTCAAACCGGCGAAATACGATCGAGGTATTGTGCCCGCCAAACCCAAGCGAGTTGGACATGGCCACGCGGACCTCGCGCTCACGCTTCACATTGGGCGTGTAGTCCAGATCGCACTCCGGGTCCGGATTCATCAGGTTGATGGTCGGCGGGATCACGCCATCGCGAATAGCGAGGACGCTCGCGATTGCTTCCACCCCACCGGCAGCGCCCAGCAAGTGCCCGGTCATGGACTTGTTGGAAGTGAGGGAGATCTTGCGCGCGTGTTCCCCGAAGAGATTCCGCACGGCGGCGGTCTCGTTCTTGTCATTCATCGGGGTGCTGGTGCCGTGTGCGTTGATGTGATCCACTTCGGTCAGGTCCAGCTCCGCATCGCGCAGGGCCATGCGCATGGCGCGCGTGGCGCCCTCGCCCTCGGGGGCGGGAGCCGTCATGTGGTGGGCATCAGTGGTCAGGCCGTAGCCAACGATCTCCGCATAAATGCGCGCGCCGCGAGCCATCGCGTGTTCGTACTGCTCGAGGATGATCACGCCGGCGCCCTCGCCCATCACAAATCCGTCGCGTTCCTTGTCGAACGGGCGGCTGGCGGTCTGGGGGCTGTCGTTGCGGCTGGAGAGGGCCTTCATGTTCTCGAAGCCCGCCACGCCCAGGGCGCTGATGGCGGCCTCGGTGCCACCGGCAGCGATGATCTGTGCCTGTCCGCGCTGGATGATCTTGAACGCATCGCCAATGGCGTGGGTTCCCGTTGCGCAGGCAGTCACCGGGCAGTTGCTCGGCCCGCGCAGGCCGAAGCGGATGGAGATCTGGCCCGGAGCCATGTTGCAGATCAGCTTGGGAATCAGGAAGGGCGAGACACGGTTGGGGCCCTGCGTCTCGAGGATCCGGTGCTGCTCCTCCATGACGTGAATGCCGCCGATGCCCGAGCCGACGATGACGCCGAACTCGTTCCGATCCACCTTCTCCATGTCGATGCCGCTGTCGCGGATGGCTTCCTCGGCGGCGGCGACGGCATACAAGACGAAGGGATCGAACTTGCGGGCTTCCTTGGCGCTGAAGTACGCCAGCGGATCGAAGTTCTTCACCTCGCAGGCGAACTTCGTCTTATGCCGCTCGGTGTCAAAATGCGTGATGGGCCCTGCGCCGGACTTGCCGGCCTGCAGATTGGACCAAAACTCGGCCACACTGTTACCGAGCGGGGTGATTGCCCCAAGACCGGTGACAACGACACGATGAAAAGTTGCCATAGGATTCTGTTTGGGAAAGGAATGAAGATCGGCCGGCCAAGGAGGCCAGCCGACCTGAGTCCATGGGAGGCTTTGGTCAGTCGGCCTTGGAGCCGGCAGCCTCGATGTACTTCACAGCATCGCCGACGCTCCGGATCTTCTCCGCGTCCTCGTCGGGGATATCGATGCCAAACTTCTCCTCAAAGGCCATCACGAGCTCCACGATGTCGAGGGAGTCAGCGCCGAGGTCGTCGATGAACGAGGCCTCATCAGTGACTTCTTCCTCGTTTACACCGAGTTGCTCGACAATGCATTCCTTCACTTTGTCCCGGGTGGAAGACATGGGCGTTCAAGCCTCCGTAATCTGCAATTGGATGGATACCGTCATCGGGCAGGCCCATCAAGGGGGGCCTTTCCCGAAAGGAAGGGGGCTATAGCGACCGCCGATTTACGCCCGCAACCAAAAAGCTCCGCCCGCGCCGGGCGGTATTTTTCCCCTGCGTGGAGAATCGGCAACGTGTTTGCTACGAGAGAGACAAATCATCGGGGCAGTAAGGCTCCGGCGGCCTATTATTCATCACCAAAGACGATACTTACATGCACCTCATTTACCTCCAGCAGGCTGGAAAACCCGTTGAAAATTCCTCTGGCAACTTCTGGGTCCTGGCCGGCGTAGCCGTCCCGGAAGCCAGTTGGCGCACTCTTCAGGTCCGCGTGAATGGGCTACTCAAGTCCTTCCTTCACGACAATTACCGCCCTCGCATCAGCACCTTGGACGCCAACCAGATCCTGCACCCGCGCCATGCGCGCAAGGCTTGGACTCTGGGCTTGTGCAAGGGGCTGGAAAAGATCGTGGCGGGGATGCAGCTTCGCTTTTTCATCGTTGTCGTCGACAAGCGCACGACTGACAAGCCTGCCCACGGACGCTGGATCCTTCCCCTGGCCTACAACTATCTCCAACGCCCCATCGCCCAGTACCTGCGCGAGCGCGATTCCATGGGGAGCCTCATCATTCCGCCGGGCCGACCCGATGAACTGGCGATCCTTTCGGAACTGCAGCACGACTCGACGTTCAGTGGTGGTACACGTACCAGCCCCATTCTGGCCACCCCCATGATCCAGAGCCCAGCCGACGCCTGCGGCATCCAGGTGGCTGATTTCGTCGCCACCGTCGCCCGGCGCTACCACGAGGAAGTCTTCCCCAAACTCTACGCCCGCGAGACTTTGCACGGTTATGACGCAGTCATCAACTCGCACTATCAGGGGTTTGTGAAGCCCAATACCTACCAATCCGGCGCCATGGATCCGCGGGGCTACCGCATCCGGGGATACATCTACCTCTGGCGGCGGGATAACAATGGGCGCGGCCGCGATGAGGACGAAGCGGTCTCCGATGATGCGAATCAGAGGACGACCGAAGACATGCTCGCGACACGTGGTTTGGGCTGACGAAGATTCGGCCCAGTTCCATTAGGAGTCTCAAAAAGAGAATATTCGCGCCCGGGCATCATCGCGTGCCGATGCTCAAAGCTCGCCCGGCGGTTCGTCCTTCGCCTTTGAATTCCCATCCCCATCGCTGAACAGAATGGCTGATTCAAGCGCCTTGAAGGCATCGCGCTTGTTGAAGGCCTGCTTGAGCCGGTTGCGGATCTTCTGGTCTGTGGGGACGAACTTCAGGATTCGCTCACAGACGGCGATGCACTGGGCCAGCTCGCCTTTGTTGAGCAGGGTCTCGCTGGCTGCGCGCAGCTCCTCCAAGGCCTTGTCCCTCTCGTTCTGCTGCAGATACAGGTCGGCCAGCTTGATCCGCACGTTGGCGTTCTGGGCGTTGATGGCCAGTATGTCGCGGTAGCTGGCGATCACCTGCGCCAAAGCGGCCGCCTGATCATCCTTCTCCAAGCTCTCAATTTCGCCCGCCAGGAACTCTGCTGCGCCCATGGGTGATCCCTTTGGAGATGCCGAGCCGGAGTCCGGCACCTTCGCGGGTCTCTCAGCCGCTTTTTCGGCATTCGCGGCTTTCCGATCAGCTTGCGAGGAGAGCGGCGGCAATCCCTTCGCGATGCGAACCTGCGTCTCGGACAACCGCTCCCGCACGCGTGTGTTGCCGGGATCGATCGTCATGACATGGTTGTAGAGCTGGATCCCTTCGTCGATCCGCCCCGCCTCGATGAGAAGATCCGCCAAGCGCAGGTAGTCCTCGGTCAGTTCCGACTCGCTTCCAATCGACTTGTACACGCCGATGTACCGCTGGCGCGCCTCGATGTTCTGCGGATCGAGGGTGATCACCTTGCCCAGGTAGTGAATGGCCTCATTCAGATCGCCCGCATCTTCCAGAATCAGACTGATTTGCATGTAGTCCGCAATCAGATCACGCTCATCACCGATCTCGAGGTGGGCGTTGAACAGGGCCTGCCACGCGGTGTGATCCTGGGGATCGATGGAGACGATGTCGCGGTACTCGGCCTCGGCCAGATCCCACAAACCGCGATTGCAGTAGACTTCGGCCAGTTGCCGCTGGGCCTCGGTGGCCGCCGCCATCTTTCCCTGCTGCCTCAGGCAATCGATGAGATCGTGACGAACCTCCAGATTCTGCGGGTCGATCTCGATGATGCGCGCCATGGACGCCGTGCGCCCGGGCAGGTCTCCCTTGGCGGCAAATAGCTTGGCGGCTTCCTCGTATTCGCGCAGGGCCATGCCGCGGGTGTTTTGCGCCATGTGGATGTTGGCCTGGGCCAGATGAAACCGCGGATCCCCGCCGGCCACGCGCTTGATGCGCTGAAGGGCGATGGTCGCATCGCGGTAGGCGCTACGCTGCAAGTGCGTCTCCACCAAGGCCAGGGCCGTCTCGATGGCCTGCTCGTTCTGACCATCCTCGAGATAAAGGCTGAGGAGGCGCTCCCGGGCATCGGGCCAGGTGGGATCCAAATCCACGGCCTCATGAAGTGTGGCGAAGGCCACCTTTCGGTCGCCTCGGTTCACATGCAAATTGGCCAGGTGAACCATGTCCTCGAGGATGGACCGCTCGCGACCCAGATTGCGATGCAGACGTATGAAGCTGGAACGCACGCGCGTGTCATCGGGGCGGAGTGTCTTCAGCCGCCTCAGGCTCTCGATGGCCTTCTCCAAGTCGCCACGCTTCTCGTGCACTTGGGCCAGGATGCGCAGGGTCCCGGCGAGTTCGTCCTTCCGGCTGAGTTTCTCCAACGCGTCCGCGAGACGCTCGAGATGGCTGGGTTCCTCCGGCTGCAGTTCGACAATCCTCCCCAGGACATCGGCCGCGCCCTCCGGTTGCAGGGCGTCCTCGTACGCGTCCGCCAATTGGCCGAGCACCTCGCAAGCCTTCTGCGTTTCGCCCAGTTGCTTGAGACATGTCGCGAGCATCTCGCGGCCGGCGATTTCGCGTGGCCGTCCCTCCAGCGCCTTGCCGCACCACGTGCGCCCGGTCTGCCAATCCTCTTCGTCCATGGCCAGACGGGCGAGCTTGAGGTACTCCTGCGCTGCCAGTTCCGGGATGCCATTGTCCGACCAGATCGCCGCGGCGGCCTCATGGAGCACCGCGTCCCCCTCGCGGGAATTTCCCAGCGAGTCCAGCAGCTCGCGCGCCTTCTCCACCATCCCCTGCGAAACCTGCAGCCGGGCCAGGTCCAGTTGCCACTCGACCGCTTCATCAGTCTTGCCCTCTGCCATCAGGATCCCAACCAGCACGCCGCACACCCTCTCCATGGTCTCCTCATCGCACGATTGCTGGGCGCGCTCGGCGACCGTGCGGAACAAGGACTGCGCGGTCTGCTTCTCACCGCACGCGAGGTACTGCTCGGCCAATCGTTCGAGAACAAGAGGACTGGCGTCCGGAACCGATCGCGCCCGGTCCAGCACCTCGATGGCCTTGCCCTTCTCCTTGCGCGACATGTGCCGGCGCGCCGTCTCGATGAAGATCTCCAATCCCTCGTCAACTTCCCCGGACTTGAGGAGGTAAGAGGCAAAGATCGGCCGGATCTCAAGGTTCTCGCGGTCCGCATCGACAGCCTTGCGCAGGACAGCAATCGCATCGCCGGTGCGACCCGCGGATTCCAGCAACGACGCGAGCCGCAGAGAGTAGTCGGCGAACTCCGACAATCGCCCCTCCGACAACGTCAGCTCCACCTGTGTCTGCAGTGCCTCGAGGTTTTGCGGATCAAGTTCGATCACCTTCCCGAGGTAATCGATGGCCAGTTTCAACCTTCCCGCCTGGCGGTAGGATGCGGCGAGCAGCATGAACTGCTGCGTGGCCTCCTTGTAGCGCCCTTCCTCGAAGCAGGCATGGGCGAGCTCGGAGCGAACCTCCAGAAGCTGCGGGTCGATTTCAAGTTGTCGCTGGTAGCACGTGATCGCGTCCGCGCGCATGTCCCTGCTGAGATAGGTGGCGCACAGGCGCTTTAGCGCATCAAGCGCGTCCCCCTTGCGGGAGGGGCCTTGCCGCTGAAGAACGCCGATGAACTCCTCGTGGTCGGAGATGTTGTCCGGCGAAAGCTCGAGCACGCGTCGCCATGCGTGCTCCGCCTCGAGCAGGTTGCCCGCTTCATCCTGCGCGGTGGCGACCCTGCGCAGCGCGGCGAGGCCCTCCTCCATATTGCTTCCGGCCAACGCGATCTCCGCCAGTTCCTTCAATAGGCGGGGATCCTCCTTCTCCCTCTCCAACCCTTCATGAGCGAGCCGCCCCGCGTCGCCCAATCTTCCCTTCGATCGCAGGTGCGCTGCCGAGTCCGCGAGAAGCTGTGTGGCGGCATCGGATAGTTGGTGCTCCCACAGGAGCCCGGCCACATGCAGCGTGTTGTCGGGCGAATCGGGAAGGCACTCGTTGGACTTTCGTGCCCATTGGATGCCGGCGTCCACGTTGCCATCGAGGAAACAGCGATGCGCGATTGCCATCGACTCGTCCGCCGCGCCCTGCTGATCTCCGCCTGCGCACAGAAAGTCCACATACTCGCCGCGGGCGGACATGTCGTCCGGCAGCAGTTCAAAGACGCGCGCGAAAAGCTCCTTCGCCCGGTCGCCATTCCCCTGTTCGATGGCAAGATGACACAGCCGCTTCACTTCGCGGGCTGCAGCGACGCGGTCATTCAGCCGCTCCAGACAATCGGCATACTCCAATCCCGTCTCGAAGTCCGCCGGCTCCAGTGCCAGCGCGCGCTGGAAGTACGTGCACGCATCGGCCAGGCGCGCCTCCTGCACCAGGATCGCGGCGATGGCCACCAACTCGTGCTTGGCGTCGATCTTCCGGGAGGATTCCTCGTACAGCCGCGTCAGTTCCAAACGCGGCTCGCGCGCGGCGGGATACTTCTCCTTCAGCGATTCCAGAACCGCGATGGCTCCCCTGCGATCACCCTGCTTCGCATGGATCGATGCCAGGCGCAGTCCCGTCAGAAGCGCCTTCTCGTGCGCACCCGTTGTCTGCTGCAATGCCAGCAGCCGCTCCGCCAGACCGCGGTCGTCACCAGCGAACTCCAGTCCGTATTCACACGCGGCAAGCATCCCTGCCTCGGAGGAGCCGGATGACTTGAGGAAGTTGCGGATCGTCGCCAGCGCACGGTCCTCAAGGCCATGCTCGATCAGCAGGTTGCATGAATTGACCAGCCTGTCCCACTGCCAACCTGCACGCGCTTCGTATCGCGCAATGCAGTCGAGAGCGACCGGCTGATTCCCGGCGACGAACTGGTTTCCTGCAACGTGAAGAAGACTCTCAAGGAGCTGATCAGTTGACCCGGCCTTCTCCAGCTCAACAACCATCGAGTTGATGAGATCGCTACGGCCAAGATCGACATCCAGGATCCGCCGGATCAATCGGGCAGCGGCGGCATGATCGCCATTGTCGGCTGCTGAGTTGGCCGCGGCACGAAGCCGGTCGCAGCCTTCCTCAATCCTGCCGCTGCCGATTTCCAGCTCGGCCATGCGCTCCGCCGTCGTCACATCGTCAGGAAACTTCTCATTGAGTCGCCGGATGACCGCCTCGGCACGGCTCGTCTCGCTGGCTGTCCTGGCAAGTTTCAGCAAAGCCATCGCCGCCGCGTGATAGGCGCTGTCATCACCGGCTGCATCCAACACATCCAGCAATTGCATGCGCAGATCCAAGTCATCCGGCCGGACGCGGATGGCCTCCGCCAATGCGTTGGCAGCGCATTCGTAATCCTTTGCGGATGAATACGCCTCTGCCACCGACCGCCAGGCATCAACCGCCGCGGTCTCGTTGCCAGACTCCTCGTGTGCCCTTGCAAGACCAGCCTGCACCTGCAGGTCGTCGGGCCTCAGCTCCTGCAATCGCTCATGTAGCCAGACACCCCCCGATCCAAGACCTGCCTCCTGGCGACGAACGATCGCCTGCTGCAGGCACTTGATCGCATCGTCCTCCCGACCCAATTCAATCAGTGTCCGGGAGAGCAGCTCGGGGCCCGTGTCACTGCCCGGCAGAGTTGCAGCATACTCCTCGAGCGTCTCCAACCGCTCTTCATCCTTCTGCTGTTCCTCGCACAGGCGCACAGCTTCGAGGTAATCGGATTCCGCTTCCTCAGGTTGACCTAGCGCGGCGCGCGTCTTCGCCAGGCGACGGCGAATCTCCGGCGCAAAGGAATCGATCTGCACCATGCGCTCAAGCAATCGCAGCCGCTCCTGCTGCTCCTCTGGCGAATCACCAAGTTGATCCGTGCGCGCGTCGAGCTGGGAGATCGCCGCCTGGATCTCACCCCGTGCAGACAGCCAATCGGCGAAACCTTCGCGCCAGAACCCACCATCCACGGGCTTCGAGACGAGCTCTTCGTACAAGGCACGAGCCGCGTCGCTGTCGTCCGCCGATGCAAATGCCGCCAGCGCGCGCTGGAAGAGCGGGCGCGCAGCCTCCACCTCCTTATCGTCAAGACGAGCACGGCCGGCCACGATAAGCAGCGCGGGAGAATCGCCATGTCGCGCGGCAAGCTCATCGAGGAACTGCGGCAACTCCGACCGCGCTTCCAGTTTCCCAAATGCAGCCACGAGACGATCCAACAGATCCGTACGCTCCGGCGCAGCGGACAAGGCACCCTTCAATGCGTCCCCCTCCAGCGTCACATCGCCGTTGGCAATCGCACGATCCGAAATGGCCAGGAACGCCTCCACGGCTCGCGAAACCTCTCCGTGCGTGGCGAGCAACTGCGCCTGCTTCAACTCGACCTGGACCGACTTGGGCGCGACCTCCCGGGCCGTGTCGGCAAGGCTCTGCGCAACCGAGTGATCGTCCAGTTCCGCAGCGGCGTTCATCAGAACCAGAGCGCCTTCCTCCGCCCGGTCCAAAGCGGCAAATGCCCATGCCACTTCCTCCAGCACCTCGCGCTCGGTGGGCGCCAGCCGCAGCGCATCTTCGCGCAGGATTCGGAGACCTTCCTCGGGCTGCCCCGTGCGCATGGCTGCGTGCGCGGCCTGGACATACAACTTCAGCGCCGACTCTGCATTGCCAAACTCTTCGGAGGCGCGCGCAGATTCCAGCAGCACGGGGACATTGTGGGGGGCCAAGCGCGCTGCACGGGCGAAAAGAGCCTGTGCCTCCTGGTGCTTCCCCTCTTCCACCAATTCCTTTGCCGTGGCCAGCCAGGACTCCAGCAACGGATCAAAGCGTGTCTCGGCAAGCTGCAATCCCGTCAGGTGGGCCGCTTCAAGTGCCGCATCCAGCTCGTCGATGCCCTTCCACAGGGCTACAAGCCGCACGAGCGATGCCTCTGCGAAAGCGGGACAGGTACTGACCATGCACTTGGCCGCATGCTTCTCCGGCAGGATGAGAAGCGTGGCGAAACGGCTGTCACCGTGGACAAAGCAGGGCGTCTTGATGGAGTTGCCAAGGATCCGCATCTTGTCGATGTGGAATCCGATGGCGCGAACGAGCGCCTCGCCATCCAGGTGCAGGCCTATCTGTTCGATGAGTTCCTGCTCTTCGCGGCTGGTCACGCTGACGAATCCGTGCAGAAGGGTTTCGAAGGGGCCGACGGCACGATCGGCGGGGGGACAGCGGGGAGCCTACGGGAAAGGCGGCCGTTCTCAAGTGCTAACCGCTGGGGGTGGCTGGAATCACCGCCGACGGCGCTCCTCTTCCTCGCGGTCGCGCCGGTTGCGCTGATCCGTGGGGGCGAAAGCCTCGAAACCCTCCGAGGCCGTCGTGGTGCGGAACCGGAAAGTATATGGTACGTTCGTGATATTTTGCCCGCCGATGGAACGAACTCCGCGGCGAATGGTCACCTCGTACTCCGTATCGTACCGAAACACCCCGGAGATGTTCAGCGTGGACCAACCATTTCGCGGGTTGTTCACGACGGAGACGTTGGGAACCGAGCCGATGTCGGGGCTGATCCGGACCGTGTTGCTGTCGACGCTTTCCGGATCGACGCCGATGTTGAAGATCACGCGGATGGGATCGCCTGTGTAGATCCACGCCCCTTTGGAACCATCGGCCGGATGCGTGGCGATGATCTTTCCGCTGCCCGTCGTAAAGTTGAGCTTGAAATCGTCCGCTATCTCGGCGCCCTCACGGCTCTTCGCCGTCTTCGCGACGGTGACCGTATAGCGGCGGTCAAAACGCAGCGCCGTCCCGGAGCCGCCGCCATAGCCCTGCAGCAGCACGACAAGCCGGTCATCGCCGGCAAGGGGATGCTCGCGACCCAAGGCCACTTCAAAGTCAACACTCGGGGACACCGACACTGCATTACGCAAGGTTGCCGGATCCATCGGCCGATCAAAGACGATGACGACAACCGTGGGGTCCTCGATCGTAACATCGCGGGTACCCTCGGCCGGGCGCGTCGCCACCACCACCGGTGCCTCCAGTTCCTTCTCCAGCGTCAACGTCCCGAGTTGCACGACACCACCTTCGGGAACCTCCAGGCTATCAACCACTCCCGCTTCGTATCCGTTGAGTGTTGCCACCAATGTGTAGAGCCCCGGTTCGACCCGTGCGATTTCAAAATCTCCCAGTGACGACGTGGTCGTGACCAGACCGGTGCCAGCCAGCGAAACTACAATGCCGGCAGTGCCGCGGCCGGGGGTGTCTTCCAAGGCAACGCGCCCAACGACGACGCCCAACCGCGCATTGGGATCGGCTTCCGGAAGTAGAACCAGATCCACCTCGCCGACGGGAATCTCCGTCAGGTCGATGCGGAATCGTTGCTCGACAACGTGGCCCGGGGCCGTGGCTGTTATGACATAGGTCTCCGCATCCATCCCGCGCAGTTGAAACCGCCCGCTCGAATCCACCGGCGCCTGGAAGCTGGTTCCCTCCAGGGCCACCCGGCTCCCCTCTGGCGGACCGGCCAGTCCCCCTTCGGCCGTGCGCAGACGGACGCTTCCCACGATCGAGCGCCCCACGACCGAGCTGGCATCGATCAGGTCCAGTCGTACATCAGGCACCGAGGTCTCGCGGAAGGCCTCCACGCTGATGCTACGCGTCGCGACGGCATAGTCCGGCTTCGAGAAGCGCAGGGAGAAATCACCCGCCGGGACATTATCCAGAAAGTAGGCGCCGCCCGAGTCAGTCCGCGTGGTGAGGCCCGTTCCGGGGATCTCCACAACCACATCCTGCGAATCCGGCGGATTGGTGGTCAGGACCCGGCCTCGCACGGTGCCGCTGCGAAGGCTGGAGGCACCCCCGGCAAGGATGCCGAAGCCGCCCTGCATGGTGGCAGGTTCGAGGGTCAGGAACGGCTGGTCCCGCTCGGTGTCCTCCGGGCGGACGAGGATATCGGCCAGCAGGAGCGGCTCAAGGTCGCTGCGCACGGCCCGCAGGATATAGTTCCCGGGTGGCAGGCCGCTCAGGCGGAACTCCCCACGCCGATCCGTCGTCGCCATGTGGGACGTGCCCTCGGCGAAGACCAGAATGCCCCAGTTCTCCGTATCCTCCGGAACGTTGATGCGGCCGACGACCTCTGCCAACGGCTCGGAGACGTAATCCACCTGACGGATGGTGGTGGTGGTCTCCTCGGGCTGTGAGCTGCGACAAGCTCCCAGCATCACCCCCAGGAGGGCGGCCAAGAGGGCCAACAGCAGGCCACGAGCGATGTTGGAGGCTGGCATCATCAGCGTCAGTTCCGTAGGAGTGGGCCTCGTCCAAAGCATGGGACCCCAACCGGGGGCGACTCCGCAAGACGATTGGCGTCTCGAGGCTTGCAGAAATGACTACACGTCTGGCGGGGAGGTTGGGCAAAACCTGTCACTGCCGGTGGGGAGAGGGTTGACGCACCCGGCAGCCATTGGCCCTAAATCAATCCTGCCGGGCCATTCCATCAATGGCCCAACCCCGAAGGAGACCGCCCGTGTCCGGTCGCATCCTGGTAGTCGATGATGAACCGAGGATCGCCTCGCTTCTGGCCAAGTCGCTGGAGCGCGATGGATTTGACGCCACGCCGGTCACTTCGCCCACCGAGGCCCTCGAAATCATCAAGGCAGGCGGCGTGGATGTCCTGCTGACGGACCTGCGCATGCCCGGGATCGACGGGTTGGAGCTCTTGCGCCGCGCGCGCGCGATTTCCCCCTCCACGGAAGTCATCCTGATGACCGCGTTTGCCAGCGTGGAGACTGCGCGCGAGGCCCTCACCCGCGGAGCGGTGGATTACCTGGTCAAGCCCGTCAGCGCGGAGGACGACCTGAAGCCTCTGCTTCGGCGTCTGCTGAGCGAGAATTCGGAACCGGGTGTTGAGGAGCCGGCGACACCGAAGGTGGGAGGCACACCCGTCCTGATGGGGCTTCCCTCCACCAAGAGTGGTTCCATGCAGGCCATCTATGACAAGATCGACAAGATTGCAAAGTCCAACGCCTCCATCCTGCTGCGCGGCGAGAGTGGCACCGGCAAGGAAGTGCTGGCAGACCTGATTCAGTCCCGCAGTCCGCGCGCGGGAAAGCCGTACCTGAAAATCAATTGTGGGGCTCTGCCGGAGACTCTGCTGGAATCCGAGCTCTTCGGCCACACACGCGGCTCCTTCACCGGCGCCGTGTCGGACCGCGACGGCTTGTTCGCTGCCGCCAATGGCGGGACTCTGCTGCTCGACGAGATTGGCGAGGTGTCCCTCGCGCTGCAGGTCAAGTTGCTGCGGGTGTTGCAAAGCGGGGAGTACACACCCGTGGGCGACAACATGGCGCGCCGGGCGGATGTGCGCCTGATCGCCGCGACCAATCGCGATCTGGAGAAGATGATCGCCGATGGTACCTTCCGCCAGGACTTGTACTACCGCCTCAACGTGGTGCCCATCGTGTTGCCGCCATTGCGCGAAAGGCCCGAGGACATACCTGCGCTGATCGAACATTTCGCGCGCCGGTTCCATCCGCAAGGTCCCGTGACTTTTGATCCGTCGGTCATGACGCTGCTGCAATCCTATGATTGGCCGGGCAACATCCGCGAATTGGAGAATGCAATCGAGCACGCGCTGGTGCTGGGCGAGCCGACGGGCATCGTCATCCAGGATCTGCCCATGGCGATCCAGAATGCCCGCATGCGCGCGACCGGCTCGGCCGCGGCCAGTTCCGTCGGCCGCGACACACTTGAAGACATCGAGAAGCGCTGCCTGCTGTCCGCCCTGGAAAAGACGCATGGCAATCGCACGCACGCCGCGCGGCTGCTGGGCATCACGCGCCGGACACTTGGCTATCGCCTGAGGAAGTACGATCTGGAAGAAGAGGCCGCGCGCCTGTCGGCGCACAACCCCGCTGGGAAGACCCCATGACCACCGCCAACCAACATACCGCTCACCCCCATGAATCCCACAATACATTGCACGCCATCGTGAAAGGCAACGTCCAGGGTGTGGGCTTTCGCGTCTTCACGCGCGCCGCCGCCCTGCGCCACAATTGCACCGGTTGGGTGCGCAATCTGGACGACGGCAGCGTCGAGGTCTACGCCGAGGGCGATGAGCTGGACCTGACCGAGTTGCTGACGGAGCTATACCAAGGGCCGCCGTGGGCGCACGTTTCCGACATCGACATGAAGTGGGAAAGCCGGGAACGGCGATACGAGAGTTTCACGATCGAACGTTGACGCGCCGCGCTTTTTCTCATCGCCGCACGGCCATGAGCACTCCATCGCGAATGGGCAGCAGGCTCGTGTCGAAGTCCTCATCCGCATAGAGGCTGTCAGTCATCCCAACCACAACGCGTGTTGGTTCGTCCTGATCTTCGGATGGCTTGGCGACAGTGCCGTGGCGCAGGGCATTGTCAAACAACAGCACATCACCGGGCCGCATGACACCGCGAGCGAAGTCCAGCGCAGCGCCGTACTCATGCTTGTCGATGTCGACAAAGATGATGTCCCACGGCGGTGTGAGCTCGCGGGCGGACTTCAAGGCATCGCCCTTGTGCCAACGAATACAATCGCGAACTCCCGCCGCCGCGACAAAGCGCTGCCCTTGGTCGATGTTCTCCAACTTGTACTCCGTGCAATCGATCTCAACATCCGGCCCCGCACCCAGCGCCCACCAGATGGCGCTGTAGCCCCAGCCCGAACCCAACTCGAGGATTCGCTTCGGCCGCCGCAGTCTGGCAAGCTGGTGGAAGAAGCGCCCCACCTCCGGCCCGACGATGGGAAAGGGATGGCGCGCCGCGCGGGCGTGCATTTCCTCAAAGATGGGTGGCAGACCGCGAATGGCTAGCCTCGCGAGATAGACTTCGACCGGCTCGCTGATGATTTCAGATGTCGGCATGTTGGTTGTGCCCGGCTTGGCGATGAAACTCCGCGCGCAGTGTTGAATACAACTGCCCGCTTGCTCAAGCCGACTCTTTCGGCGCAGCGGCCTCGACCATGCTTTCGTTGTAGGTCAGACGCGTTGTCTCGCCTGATTGCAGGATCAGGAACTCATCTTCGCGCCAGTCGCCATCGACCAATCGCTGCAGGATCGCCATGCTGCCCGTCATCTTCTCAAATCGCCAACCGTGATTGTCGGCGCGTTGACGAGCCTCGCGTTCAAAGCGATCGTCCGGCTCGACACCGGTCTCGATGTAGGCGATTCGCTCATAGTGCCGCGTGGCGGCGCGCTCGGCCTCGATGAGGTACTCGGCCTCCTCCTCGCCAAATCGCTCGACCAATTGCTCGCGGGTCATTCCCCACGCTCCCCCGCCACGCGGTCCGTCCAAGGTCAGGTGCGGATCGCCGGCACTGGTGCGCTCGATCCAACCGGAGGAGAGCCACACCGTCCCCGGCGTCTTGTCAAACTCCTCACGGTAGCGCGTGCAACTGCCCAGCAGCAACGCGATGCAATCGTGCGCGCGCGGCATGACCAGGCGCGTGTGTTGTGGCGCGTGAATCCCGCCAAGGCTGTTGTTGCACAGTCCATAGCCCAGGAGAACCGCATCGTGGAGGCCAGCCGGAGCCGCGTCGATTTCCTGCTGCACGACGGCGCGCATCGCCGCGCCACCACGATTGTGCAAACCCTTGGGCAGGAAGCGGAAGTCGATCGTGTTGGGCGACCGGCTCGCCACCAGGGCGAGTTCCCGCACAAAGACATCGCAGGCAATGAGGAGCAGGCGCATGGCGGTATTACCAGTGCGATCGGATATTGGCTCGGCGGGAAGGCAGTGACAGATTGTCGATGAAGCAATCCTCGAAATCCGGCAGCAGGTTCAACTCCAGGACTGTTGGCATGCGGGCGATCTCCCGGCAGGCGGGAAGCGCGCTGCTGTCCAACAGGCAGTGCCACGCACCGGCCAACGATCCATTGCCGACTATCTCAAAACGGTCCAGTGGCAAATCTGGCAGCAAACCAATCGCGATGGCGGATGCAATGTCCAGATGCCGCGCGAAGCCGCCGGCGAGTAGGATCTTGCCGAGGTCCTTTGCCTCGATACCTTCCTCGGCGAGCAGACTCGCGATGCCCGCCGCAATCGCGGCCTTTGCCTTCAACAGTTCGGAGATGTCGTACTCGGTCAGGAAGATGTCGTGCTTCGTTCCGCTCTCACTGGCGGGGCACAGAACCAAACCATAGGTGGGCACGCCATGCGAGATCACCTGACGGAAGAGCGTGCCATCATCCAATCGGTTCCTGTCAAATCGCCCCAGCTCATTCACATACCCCGCTTCGTAGGCACGTGCCAGAGCCTCCACAGCTCCGGATCCGCAAAGTCCGACTGCCTTCTTCCCACCGATGGTCTGCCCAACCAGACGGCCATCTTGTGAAAGGGTGACATGCTCAATCGCGCCTTCCGTGGCGCGACAACCGTGGAACAAGCCCGCCCCCTCGAAGGCAGGTCCCGCGGCCGTCGCACAAGCGACCATTCGTCCGCCATGGATCAACACCATCTCGCCGTTGGTTCCAATGTCGACCAACAGGATTGGCCCGGTGCGACCGAGTGCACTGGAGGAATAGATGTCCGCAACGATGTCGCCACCCACATACGCTGCCACTGCGGGCGCAAGCCACGCGATGGCATCGCGCGCGATCCCCAGGTGCATCTCCCTTTCGGAAATGGGATCAGGCTGCAAAACCACGGGCTCGAATGGTGCATGCCCCATCGATGTTGGATCCAAACCCAGTGCCAGATGCGTCATGACAGTGTTGCCGGCGAATGCCACCGCGACGATGTCCGTCGGCTGCGCGTCAGCGTGCTCAAGGAGCGACTTGACCAACGGACGAAGGGTCTCGCCATGCAGCAGGGTGTGCAACTGCTGCACGCCATCGGGTTGTCCCGCGGCCACGATGCGCGAGGCGACATCGTCAGCGACACGCACCTGCGCGTTCAATCGTGAGGCGCGCCCCAATACTTCGCCGGTTTCCAAATTCGTCAGCAGCGTCGCGACAGTTGTGGTACCAATATCGACGGCCAACCCAAGCAGTGGCCGCACGGGCTCACCGGCCGTGACTCGCACGACTCGCCAGCGGTCGGGTGCCTCCAACGCGATGATTGCCTCGACTTCGGTATCCTCCACCGCCAATTGAGACAAGGCACCAATGATCCCTGGCGGTATCGTCAATGCGGCCTGGGATTCCAACGCGCGATGAATGCTGTCGCGCAGTTGCGTGGCAAAATCCGTCGGCGAACCGACAGTGCTGCGGGGGAACTGAAACCTCAGCCGCCGGACGGGCGGATTCATGGCCGGCGCGGCGCAGTTGAAATCGTCGTCGATTCGCACGCCCATTTCCAACCGCGAGGCGGATGGAACACGAATCACCAATCCGTCGAAGGGACCATGGTACTGGCACGCACGAATCGTCGTGTGCACCAACCGGTCAGGGCCGCTGACGATCTCCACCAGGCAACCCTTGCACACGCCGCGCTGGCCGCAGCGGGTGTTGAGAGGAAGGCCATTGCGCCGCAGGTGATCGGCAAGGCTGCCGACACCGCGAAGCTCCAGCCGTCTTCCCCCGGCTCCATCCAGCAACCGGATCATGCGGCACCCACGAGGGACTTCACGACGCGCACGGCATCGCTGGCGTCGCGTCCGTAACCATGGGCGCCGATCTCCGTGGCGAATTCCTGCGTGACCGGCGCGCCGCCGACGACGACGCGAACGTCCGGGCGATCCTGGAAGCCTTCCACGATGGTGCGCATGTAGTTCATGGTGGTGGACAGCAGAGCGCTGGCACAGACAACCGTGGCGCCCTGCTCCTCTACCGCCGCGCGGAACTTGTCCACCGGACAATCCGTGCCGAGGTCGATCACATCAAAGCCCGCACTCTTGAGCATGATCACGACAAGGTTCTTGCCAATGTCGTGGAGGTCACCCTTCACGGCGCCGATGCAAACCTTTCCCAACGAGCGGCGCTCTCCTGCCAGCAGATGCGGCTCGATCAAGGCCATGCCGGCCTGCATCGCGCGCGCCGAGACCAGCATCTCCGGAATGAAGGCCTCTCCTCGCGAGAAGCGATCGCCGACTTCCTGCATCGCCGGAACCATGCTGTCATTGACGAGCTCCATCAGGTCCTTCTTCTCGTCGATAGCCGACTGGACGATTTGTTGCACGTTGCGGCGGCGACCGGTCAGGACGGCGTCGTACAGCTCTGGATTGCGTGCCATTTTCTTCTCCTCGACGGGATGATTTTGGTCAGCTCGGTGGGCGCTGGGATTTGCGGTTCCAGTGGTTGTGTGTCGGCGGCGGGAGCACTTGGAACTCTCCAATGGTATTCTGTGCGGAAAACGGCCCCAGAAAAGATAATCGATATCGTCGATCTCTGTCTTTACCTTGCCCCCCACTTCACCCCCGCGTCAATCGGAAGCACCAGTGGCCTGCATTGAGGACTCGCGAAGACCCCACAACGCAGATATCGCCTATCCACTATCTCTCTTTTTGGTTGCCGTCAGCCCTCCACCACGCCATGCTCCACCCAATCCCCCAGCGAGGAGCCCGACCATGCGGCTTCGCTTTCGTCGCCCCAACATCCAACGGCTGGTCACGACCCTGCGTGGGGGTTTGGCCGACGCCGTCCCCATCTTGGAGCTGGGCATCGCCCCGCAGATCAAGGAGGCGATCCTCGGTCGGCCCATAGCCTCGGTCCTCGACGACATCGCCTTCATGGAATCCATGGGGTACGATTTTGTGAAGGTCCAACCCGGCATCCAGTTCCGGCTCAATCGCCAGAAGGCCCACGAGGCGCCCAAGGCCGAATACAACAACGCCCCGGACCGGGCGTGGGCAGGCGCGGGGGGAGCGCTGATCTCCACCTGGGAGGAGTTCGAGGCCTATCCGTGGCCGACAGCCGACGACGTCTCCTACGCCAATTTTGAGAAGGCCGCCGCGAACCTCCCCGAAGGGATGGGGATCATCGGCCAGTACGGCGACATCTTCACGATGACCTGGGAGTTGATGGGTTTCGACGAGTTCTCGATGGCCATGGTCGAGGACCCGGAACTCGTCGATGCAATCATGGGCAAGGTTGGCGACCTGATAGTCGGCATGTTCCGCAACATGGCGTCAGCTCCCGGCATCGCGGCGCTGTGGTACAGCGACGACATCGCGTTCACGAGCGGCCTTATGGTCTCCCCCACATGGCTGCGCTCGCATTTCTTCCCGCGGCTGAAGACCATCGGCGATTACGCGAAGGAAGCCGGTGTGCCGCTCATCTACCACACCGACGGTGTGCTCTATTCGATCCTCGATGACATCATGGGTGCAGGGGTCAATGCGCTGCACCCGATCGAACCGTTGGCGATGGACATTGTCGAACTGAAGGACCGCGTGCGCGATCGCTTGTGCTTGTGCGGCAACATTGATGTCGACCTGCTGGCGCGCGGAACCCCGGAGCAGGTCTCCGCGCTGGTGCGCAAGCGCCTCGACCAACTCGGCAACCGCGGCGGCTACGCCCTCGGGTCGTCGAACTCGGTGCCCGATTACGCCAAGCTGGCAAACTACGTCGCCATGGTGCAGACGGCGCTGGAGTATGGGACGGTGGATTGAGGCGCGCCAACCACCTTACTCAAACACCAACACCCCATACCTCCGCGCGTCGTACAGGCCGGTTCCCGTCGGGCCGCGCCAGATCATTTCGGGCGTGCCCTGCTGCTGGCGGCGGCGGACGATCATCATGCCGAACTGGTCGCCGGCCTTCGGCGCGCCGTCGGCAAAGGTCTCGTCCCACGGAATGCGCATCTCGATGGACCAATGATCGTCGCCGATGTGGATGGCGGAATCATAGCGGCTTTGCCAGTAGCGATCTTCTTCCGGCAAATGCCGCGGACGTGAATTGAATCGCGTGCCTGCGGTGTTGATAAACAGGCGCGTGTAGTTGCTGCGCGTGAGCTGCGGATCAAAGGCGAGGCCGAAGTCGTCGTCGTCCCACGTAAAGGGATACTGGCTCGTGGGATCCGCGTCGGCCTTGAGCCTCGCGGGATTGGGCTCGCCGAGGTGGGCGCTGACGTACAGGTACTCGTCGTCGTATAGGAAGCGCACCACATTGCCGGTGCCTTCGCTTTCCGATGAGTTGGTGAAGTCGGTGATCGGAGTGGCGGCGGACCAGGCATCCTCATCCGCGATGCCATCGATACTGATCGCATCAACGAGCGGGGCGGCCTTGGCGACGGGCGGGATGAAGAGCGTGTGCTCGGCAGTGAATGTCACCGATTGATCGAGCGGGATCTGCGTGCGGAATCCGGGAGCCGTTTCCTCCTTGGCTGCCCGTTGCGCGCGCAAACGAGTTTCGGTCTCCCGATCTACAATGCCCGTGCGGATCGTGTCGGTGGCGGAGACTTGAAGCGAAGGACGCCGATTCAACGGCGGCGCGGCGGGGGATGTCAGGCGGAACGTGACCTCGCGCGCTTCACCCGGTTGCAGTTCCACCCACATCCCCGGCGGGTCTGCCGTGACGTCGGCGCCAAAAGGTATGCGCCAATCCAACCGATAGCGGCGCGTCTCCGACAGGGGATTGTGCACGGGCACCGCGACGGCCGTGTCGAGCGGTTCGCCCACGATCCACGCATCCACATTCAGCATCTCGCCGCGGATGCTGTGGCGCGGGTAGTTGCGCCGGTCGGCGGAATCAACGGTGTCGATCGGCAGGATCGAGCCGGCCTTGATGGTGGCATGGCGCACCTCATCGCCGACGACACTCACGTGGACGTATGTGTGAAAGAATCCCCCGCGTTCGTTGTCGCCCCCATTGCCGCCGGAACTGTTCAGCACGAGGTAGTGGATGTCGTCCTTCTTCTCCCACACGTGCTCGTGTGTGTGTCCGCCGAAGACGGTCTTGACGGGATAGTCCTGAAGTATGCGGTGGATGACGTCCCAATCGGCACGGCCGGGATGATCGGCGGCATAGCGCCAAAGCGGGCTGTGCAGGAACAGAAAGATCGAATGCCCCTCAATGTCGCCGCCGTGGCGTTCGGCATAATCGGCCAAGTCCTTCGAAAGCCATTCAATCTGCCATTCGGCGATGCGGTCGTGCTCGATCGCCTGCTCGTCGCGCCAGAAAGAATTGAGCGCAATGAAGTGCGAGTTGCCCCAACTAAAGGAGTAGGTGAAGCGATCCTCGCCCCACTCCTCGGCATAGACCTCCACCAGCTCCGGCGTGACGACGTCGTGATTGCCGGGGACGGGATAGAAGGGAATGGTCAACGGCGAGATCTGGCCGCGGAAGGTCTTCCACTCGGCGCGGGCGGTGTCCTTGTTGTGCGTGTAGCCGTTGATGAGGTCGCCGACTTGGATGACAAAGTTCGGCCGCAACATGTTGATCTCATGCGCCATGCGCTCGAAGACGGGCATGTTGGCGAACTGGGTGTCGCCGAGGACGACGAAGCGCACCTCCTCAACGGGGTCGTGGGTCTCGACCTCGGAGAAGCCGGGCTTTGCCGACACGGCGGTCGCGGCCAGCATGGACAGGGAGGCCAAACAAGCAAATCGGATCATGGGGAGCATATCCTTGAGGGAGCGGTCCCGGGCAGAATGTCTTCGCAATGAACCGCAAGCGAATCCCACCCCTGCCGACCCGCGCAAGGGATTCCCGCGCTGGCGGCCTTGGGAATGCCATGGAATTGCCCTGCCTGACAGACTTGGCAGTTGCCAACCCCCCGGGGTCCTGTGGTCATTGTGGGTTCAATCGTTCGAAACCTGTGAAAGCCGAGCTTGATGGCCCGTAATTCACCCCTCTACCCCCTGCATCTCACTGGAGGTGCGCGATTTGTGGCGGTCAGTGACTGGTTCCTGGCGGACACCTATTCCTCCCCCGAGGAAGAGGTGGAAGCTGTTCTGGCCCGGGGCGGGATCTTCGACGCCAGCGCCGACAGCCGCGTGCGCATCTCCGGAGAGGGACACATCAAGGACCTGAACAAGCTGGTGACCTGCTCCCTGAAACCGGAGGGGAGCATCGGCGTCGCAGACGGGTTCGTCTTAAATGATCGCGGCGGCATCATCGACACGCTGGAGATCCTGCAGAACGACCGGTTCTGCCTCTTGCATGGACATTTCACGGTGCGCTCGGAGATGGTCCAATGGTGGCGCACACAACTGGAGCAGACCCAAGGGATCCAACTTGTCGACACCAGCGAGACCCAGGGAAGCGTCGTCGTCATCGGACCCGCCGTCGATGATCTGCTCCAGTCTATCGTCCTGGACGGTTCCCTGCCCGCGGGAGAGGACCAGTTTGGGATCGTGCAGATTGGTCAGGCGCGATGTCTGGCGCTGAGGCGACGGCTGGGGTGGCTCCCCTATTGGCGGCTGGATGCTGGTACAGCCTTCCTCGATTCGCTCTGGAATACGCTGACTGCCACCGGCTCCTCGCACGGAATCGTACCCGTGGGCTGGAGAGCCATGGAGTCCCTTCGCATTGAGCTGGGCATTCCCCGTATTGGCGCCGAGATGGACGATTCCACGACGCCGCTGGAGATCGGCGCGTCGGACAAGGTGGATTTTCAGAAGCGGGTTTTCCCCGGCCGTCGCGCCTTGTTGCACAGCACCTGCGGCGAGTTCAGCCGGCGGCTGGTCCACCTGGAGATCGACAGCCTGCACCCGCCCGCCCCCGGCAGCCCCTTGGAATCCGAAGGAGTGCGCATCGGACGCATCACGAGCTCGATTTACAGCCCGCGCAAGCGCAACTGCTACGCCATGGGATTCGTCGATGCCCTGCGCGCAGTCCCGGGGGTTGAGCTTCAGGCGCGGACACTGGATCAGATCATGAAGGCCGTTGTCCTGCCGACCGAGAATCTGGCACGGTGACGAACAACCGCCGGTCAATTCACTCCCCTGCCTGATTCCTGCGATGAACCTGCCAAACAAACTTTCCATGGCGCGTCTGGCAATGATCCCGCTCATTCTGGCCGGGCTGCTCGCGCCGGGATTGGACGCGGGCAACCACCAACTGGCCGCCTGGTGCTATCTGGCGGCGTTTGTTCTCGTCGTGGCCGCAACCCTCACGGACTGGCTGGATGGAAAGATCGCCCGTTCGCGAAACCTGATCACGTCGCTGGGCAAGCTGTTGGATCCGCTGGCGGACAAGGTGCTCGTCGCCGCCGTGATGATCGCCTTGGTGGAGTTGCACATCATCTGGGGATGGATGGTGGTGGTGATCCTGGCGCGGGAGTTCATCGTCACGGGATTGCGTGGCCTGGCGGCGCTTGAAGGCCGCGCCATGGCCGCCGACATTTGGGGAAAGTACAAGACGGCGCTGCAACTGGCCACGATCCTGATCGCATTGCTGCTGATGACGGTCCGCGAGTTCATGCGCACCAGCGGCGGCTGGAACGAGTCCGCATGGAACCCCGCCACGGAGTGGACGATCCATGGCCTGATGGCGGCGACGACCCTGCTGACGATCCTCTCAGGCTGGGTGTATCTGTCAAAGAACCGGGGTCTGCTGCGGGAGTGAGGGGTTATTCATTGATTGGCCACAAGAAGGCACAAGATAATCCCCTTTCGTGCCTTCTGTGCCTCTTTGTGGCTGATCCAATCTCTTTGTTTTTCCTTGGCGTTCTGCGCGGGCGCTCCGCACAAACCGCCCATGAGCCCACGACGCGCCAGCAACTCCGCCAAGCCACCCGGATTCTTCGGAACGTTGTTCCGCCTCGCGATTGTGGGCGGCTTCCTGTTCGTCGCGGCCGGAGCGGCCGGATACGCCACCATCTACACGTTGGTGAAGACGCCGGAAACCCAGGCGCCGGAGGTCCTGACACTGACGATGGAGGAGGCCCTGCTGCGGGCTTCAGGGGCGGGGTTCGCCCTTCGCGTGGCGGGGACGGAACCCTCCACGGCCGTCGAGAAAGGCCACGTCGTCTCCCAACGCCCCCTGCCGGGAGATTGGGTAAAAGAGGGCGGGACGATTGTGGTGGTGGTCAGCGAGTAGCTTTCTGAAGCATCTTACTTTTCATCGTGGACGCCGTGGGAAGAGCTTAACCATTGGCATCATTCTCCAGTCCCAACCGGGAATGATCCTGCGAGGGATCACATTTCATTAGCCCCGTATCGTCCCGATAGGGCGATGCGGGGTTATGCATACAATGTTGATCGCATCCCGGATGGGATGCCACAAAGCGCGTCAACTACGCGGATTTGGCACACCTTAACTGGCGTCCCTGCGGGGCGCAATTCAATCGTCTGCGTTTACCCCCCATCGCCCTTCGGGACGATGGGGGGGCTAATCAGCTGCGGTCCCTATCGGGACCACTGGACGAAATTGCGCATGGTCGATTTGGACAAGCGATGCAGGATCCTCGATACGCTGCAAGATGCTTCAGCGAATCCAAAACCCGCTCACGCCCAAATCCTTCTCGTACATCTTCTTCATGCGCCACCAAACCGGTGTCGCGAGGAATGTGATGAGCGCGGCGGCGCCGTAAAGGTCCGGCAGCGTGCCGATCTGGAAGAAGAGTGCGCTGAGCAACGGCCCCCCTGCCGCGCCGGCCGTGAAGAAGATCAGCCCCAGCATGGTCTGGCCGCTGGTGCGATAGGCGGCGGGAACCTCGCGTTCCACCATGACGACGCACGCCATGTACATGAGGCCAAAGGAGAAGAAGTGGAAGACGTTTGAAGCGACGAGGACCGGTATCGTCGGCACGGCATCCAGATGCGTGCACAGGTAGATCAGGAGCCATCGCATGCCGGAGCCGAGAAAGGCCAACATCAACAAGCCCATCAGCCGGATGTGTCGCATGAAGAAGGCGAAGCCGAGCAGGGCGGCGATCTCCGCGGCGGCGCCGACGTTGAGGGCATGGCTGACCAGGCGATTGCCGCCGCCGAGCTCCTTGATCAACACGCTCTGAAAAATCATCGCCGCGCCGTGTGCGAGCTGGGTCATGGCGACAAAGGCGAAGAACCACCGGATGGCGGGCTTGGCAAACAGGGCTTTCTGCACATGCCAGAAACCGGGGACGGGAGGCGGAATGTCACCCGTGGCGGCGATGCGGCTGCGCGGTGTGACGTCCCGGATCGGAAGCAGGGACAGGATCATGAAGAAGTTGAGGCCGATCAGAAGCGGGAAGATGACGCGCACATCATAGCGATCGGCCAACCATCCGGCGCTGGCGCACAGGACAATGAAGCTGAGCGTGCCCATCGTGCGGATCAGCGGGAAGCGCTCCTGCCCGTCGCGATCCGCCATCACCATCGAGACGGTCATGGAGATGCGGGGATTGTTCACCGCCGCCATCAAGCCATAAAGGATCAGCAGGATCCAGAACGTCTGGAGATGGGGAAACCCGTAGGCGAGGATGACGAAGGCCGTGGCGACGTGCAGGGTCAGGACCGACAGGAGGATCATGACCCGGCGGCGGTTCCACAGCACATCGGACATGTAGCCCCACAATTGCTGGACGGTGAGGGCAAAGACCGGCCCAATGCCCAGCAGGATGGCGATTTCCCTTTCGCTCATCCCGACGTGCTTGAAATACACCGGCACGTAAGGGAACAGGAGCGCGACGGCTCCGAAGACCCAAATGATCGGCTGGGCCAGGATCCAGGTAGGGTTGTGAAGCGCCACCGAATCCTGGGACTCGGTCCCCCCCACAGGTGAGGTATCAGATGTCGCGGAAAGGCTCAAAGCGCCAGTCCCGTCTGCATGGAATCATCCTTGTCGACAAGCCCGAAGGGCTAACCTCGCAGGACGCCGTCAATGTCGTGCGGCGCGCCGCGGGTACGCGTCGCGTGGGTCATACCGGAACGCTCGATCCGATGGCAACGGGCCTTTTGGTCGTCATGGTGGGCGAGGCGACCAAGCTGAGCGAATATCTGGTGGGATTCGACAAGACCTACGAGGGGACGATGCGGCTGGGCGTTACCTCCGACACGTACGATGTCACGGGCGCGATGACGGAGGGTCCCAAGACCCGGCCGACGCTGGAGGAGCTTCGGGCGCTGACCGCCCCCCTGACCGGCGAGATCGAACAGGTGCCGCCACCCTACAGTGCCGTGAAGGTCCAAGGGCGGAAGCTCTACGAATACGCGCGCTCCGGCGAGGAAGTCGAAGCCGAACCGCGGCAGGTCCGGGTGGACGAGTACGAGATTCTATCACTTGAAGGCGACCTGGCAACTTTTCGCGTGTCCTGTTCGTCGGGCACATATGTGCGGTCGCTGGTGCATGATCTGGGGCAGGCGGCGGGATGCGGCGCCGTTGTCTCAACATTGCGTCGCACGCGCGTGGGCGACATCACATTGGAAGAGGCGGTGACGCTGGATGTCGTGCGGGAATGCACGCCGGAAAGTCTGGAGCAGTATGTCCTGCCGATGGTGGATGCACTGACGACATGGCCTGTTTACCATGTGCCGCCGACGGGCGTATCATGGCTACTGCGCGGTCAGGCCATTCCGGCCTCGCTGGCAGAGCGGGACGAGGAATCGCCGGCTGCAAGGGTTGGCGACATGGTGTACCTGTGCCCGCTGGGCAAGGACGCCATGGCCGTGGCGAAGACGGTTTCCGCGCCGCCGAGCAAACCGCCGCAAGCGCTGCAGCGATTCACCGGGTTGTGGTTCCAGCCAACGAAGTTGCTGATGGTGGAACAAGCAGCAGAGGAGCCGGCCGCCGAGTGATTAGTGGAGTTCGGCGGGCGAGTTGAGCTTCATGATCGTGCGGCCCACCTTCCAGACGACCCAGGCCAAGAGCGCGCTGAGCGCGAACAAGCCACGCGATTGCTCCACGAATATCGCGCAAAGCATCAGTGGCACAAGGGCCGCAATGCCCACGATGGATATGTAGAGGCCCGTCTGGCGCCGGCTGGCACGCAGGGGCGTGTCGCCGTTCGCGGTTGGCAATTGCTTTGATGTGCTGGTCATGGGCCGGATACCACCGCAAAGGGACGTGGGCCGGCTGCAGCATTCATGGTGGAAACCCGACGGGCGACCAGGCCGGCAATATCGCGATAGATGGTGCTGAATTCCGTATCGTCATCCAATGCAATGGGACGCCCGATGTCCATGGCTTGACGAATGGAGGAGTTCAAGGGCACGGCGCCGAGGAAGGGCACATCCAACTCCAGCGCGGTCCGCTCTCCCCCGCCGTGATCGAAGATCTCGTCGCGATGGCCACACTTGGGACACAGATAGTAGGCCATGTTCTCGACTATGCCGATGAGCGGCACCTTGAAGGTGGAGAACATGGCGATGGCCTTGCGCACATCCTGCAGCGCCACGTTCTGTGGTGTCGTCACAACCACCGCTCCGGTCAGCGGAACCATTTGCGACAGCGAGAGCGGCACGTCACCCGTTCCCGGGGGCATGTCGACGATGAGGTAGTCCTTGTCGCCCCAGGCGACGTCGAACAGGAGCTGCTTCATGACACCGTGCAGCATCGGCCCGCGCCAGATCATGGGTTGTTCGTCGCTAACGAGAAAACCCATGGAGATGGTGTGAAGCCCACAGGCTTCGAGCGGGATGATCTTGCCTTCCTGAACGCGGGGCCGATCCTGGATGCCGAGCATAC
>CAZVAQ010000004.1:0-54354 GCA_964625145.1 uncultured Candidatus Sumerlaeota bacterium | reverse complement strand
CTCGGCCGCGTGGACGACGTGCTCAATGTCTCCGGTCACCGCATCGGTACCATGGAGGTCGAATCCGCTTTGGTCGATCACCCGGACGTGGCGGAAGCCGCCGTCGTGGGCCGCGCCCATGAGATCAAGGGCCAGGCCATCGTCGCGTTTGTGACGCTCAAGGCCCGCGCCCAGAAGACCGACAAGACCGTCGACATCCTGAAGAAGCACGTCGCGGAAAAGATCGGCGCCATCGCGCGGCCGGAGGAAATCATCCTCGCCGCCGATCTGCCCAAGACACGCTCTGGCAAGATCATGCGCCGCCTGCTGCGCGACATCGCAGAAGGCCGCATGCTGGGCGACACCACCACGCTGGCCGATCCGTCGGTCGTCGAGATGGTCCGCTCCAGCTACGAGGAGAAGTTCGGCGACTGATGGCTTCCGAATCCACGAGCCAGCATCGATCCCAAGCGGCCGCCCTGCCCTGCGTCAGGGCGGCCGTTTTGACAATCAGCGACACCCGCACGCCCGAGACCGACAAGAGTGGCGCCCTAATCCGGCAATTGCTGGAGGAAGACGGCAACACCGTCAGCTTTCAGCGCATCCTGCCGGATGAACCGGCGCTGATTCGCGAGCGGGTCATCGAATTGTGCAACGCAGGACAGGTTCAGGTCATCATCTGCAACGGCGGCACGGGCATCGCCCCGCGCGATGGTACCTTCGAGACGCTCTCCTCACTCATCGAGCGCCCCCTGCCCGGGTTTGGCGAATTGTTTCGCATGCTCTCGTGGCAGGAAGTCGGCCCCGCCGCGATGCTCTCCCGCGCCACCGCGGGTCTGATCGGCCGCGTCGTCATCTTCTCCACACCGGGCAGCACCAACGCGGTCGAAGTCGCCATGACCAAACTCATCATCCCCGAATTGCGGCACTTGGTCTGGGAGATGAATCGCTAGGGCGTTATGCGTTCCATTGTGAGCAATGTAGAATGCGCTCGGCCGAAGATGTCACACGCGATTCCCAACCTGGGACGATCCCGGCAGGGATCATATTTTGACAGTCCGGCATCGGCACGATAGGGCGATGCCGGGTTGAACATGGACCAGCAACAACTCTATTTCTGCTGCTCCGACAACTGCTGACCCGTCAAAACCAGATCGTCGCTTGCCTTCTGGAAGCGCACATAACTCTCTGTGATCAACTCGTAAAGCACACCGTCCGCTGTCACATAGATGCTGGAGGAGTCTTCCTCGCGCTGGTGCACGGCCAGCTCGTGGAGCACGCTGCCGTTGGCATCCTCATACCGCACACGGAACTCGATCGGTGGCGCAGTCGCAGTATAGACTTCCGCGCTGCGTGAAAGTTCCTCCGAAGCCGTCAGGAACTGCTCCACCAGGTGGTCCGGGATCACTTGCCGGCGGCCCCCTGCCAGATTCAGGCGCCACGCCCTCGTCTCCTTGGACAATTCGATGGCGCCGCGATCCGTGCTGAACACAACGCGGGCCACATTCGCGGCGAAACCATGCCGGATGCGATTGTCGCGCAGGTCGCTGCGGTCGGCGATGTAGAGATGCATGGTCCCCATGTCGATCGTCCACACGGAGTTGTCCTGGATTCGCACCAGGTACTGCGTCAGCTCCGATGGAACCGTACGCCCCATGATGTAGCCCTCCGTTCGGCCGTCGGGCATGATGGCAAACAATTGGGATGATTCGTCGCGCACGCCGAACAACTCGCGCATTTGATCGCGAGTGACGCTGCTGGCGACGAGCTGCTTCCCCACCAATGACCCAAGATTCTCGAGCAGCCTTTCGATGCGACCGGGATGAACAGGACTGTCCGGCTGGTCCTCGAAGCGCCAGACGCCGTCTGCTCCACGCTCCACGACGAACTTCGATGTGCTGAAATGAATCTCCAACATCTCAATCTCATCGGGCCGGGCCCAAAGGAAACGTGGCGTGACCCATTCGCTGCGGGGTTGGATGAAAGTCGACACATCGCGCACGCGCACGATCCCCACTCCGCCTTCGAGTGAATCGCCCGTGGCAAAGAACAGTTCCTCGCCCGGTGCCCGCTTGCCGATCGTGATGGATGATTTGCCCTGGTCGGTCGTGACACTCACGGACATTGCAGACGGTTCGTCCAGACCGGTCTCTTCCGGGCTTGGCTTCTCCTCGCCATCCAAGACTCGAAGCACCCGCAACTGCGCCAGTTGGTTCAGCGCCGCCTCCACCATGGTGCGGTTTGCCGGCGTCGTGCCATCTTCCATCATCCACCGGCCTGACTCATCGCGCGCGATGGTGAAGGGCCCGGATGGAAGACCAATTTCCAAAGCCGTTGTAGCATCCGGCGAGAAGTGAATCAGGCGCCGGTCGCGCAGGTCGTCGAGCTTCACGCGCGACTGGTTGCGCAGCGTCTCCAGCGCAGTGAAGATGACGTTCTCGCCTTCGACCATCGCATACACGCGCGACAAGCGTGGCGCGTTGGTGCCGATCAGGACTGTTGCCGTGTGCGGTTGGCCATTCCTTGTGTCAATGCCCTCAATGGTGATGCTGGCTTCCGCGGGATCGAGGCCATACTCGTCCAGGTCCCGTGCGGGAAATGGATTGGACTTCTTGCTGGCGTGCACATTGTCGATGATCGTCTGGATGCGGTCTTCATCGGCCCTGTGACGGACAGGCTCGACCAGGTACCAGATGCCGTCGTCCTGCTTCTCCACGACGAACCGGCCATTCTCACCATTGATGGTCAGCCGCGTGGAACCGGCGAAATCAAACGGCATGATCCGGCCGGCATCCACGTTGGATTTCTCCGCGGCAATTCGCTGGTTGCGATCAACGATGTACGCGCCGAACAGGGCGGCGGCGATGAGCGCGGCGATGAGCGGCTTCCAGAAAGTCATCCGAACCTCTTGCGAACCACGGTGTACGACACGCCACCCACGAGCAGACCCAGTCCGATCAGCAACAACGTCCCCATTACAGTCCAGTAGCGCCCCTGCGTCAGGTGCAATACCGAGGCGTCCACCAAGCGTGGCGGCACCTGGATGCGTTCCTCCCGCGCGGTGAGCCAGTTCACGGAATGCAGGATCAACACGCGCGCGTCCGATAGATCCAACAGCGCATTGCCGACGAAATCCACGTCGCCAAAGACGACCGCGCGCGCCATTTCACCGCGTGGGCCTTCCGGTGTCGGGTACGAAGCTGCAACCGCGAGGCCGTGCTCGCGAACACGCGAGGGATCGCTGGGCGGTTGCACCTGGCCCTGCTGCGCTGCCAGCAAGCGTGTGTCCTCCGACCAAACCTCCGGGCGGGTGTAGAGCAAAATGTCGGCGATGACATCGCGGTCCGACAGATTCGGATCAGCTTCGACCGGGCGGACGAAATCAAAGCGCAGCGAAATGCTGCCAAGATTGCGCCCGATCACATGATCGCCCGCCGTGGCGGCGTGAATGATCCGTGGCGGAGTCCCCAAGGGATCGATCAGGACAGAGTTCGGGGCGGAAACGCCCACGTGCTCGATCAGCTTGTCAAAGTTTGGCATTCCACGAGCCACCGCCAGTGGCTCCACAAAGATCATCAGCGCGCCGCCCTCATCGAGATAATCAATGAGGACCTCCAGCTCGGGATCGAACAGGTCGATGGTGGGGGAGGGCAGGACCACGAGGGACGCGTCTTCAGGGACTTCGCGAAGGCCCTGCAGGCCCAAGACATCCACCGCGACGCCGGATTCGCTGATGAAGCGCGCCATCTCGCCCAGCGCGAGATCCGGTTGGTTCGATTGACGATTCTCATCCGTTGCCAACGGCCTCATGCCCTTCCCTTGGGCAAAGTAGATCTTGTCGTCGCTGGTGGACTCAACGCGCAGCAATGCGTTGGTGATCTTGCTCTCAATGAGCCGGTCGCTGGCGCGCAGGTTGAACTTCTCGCGACGCTGGACGCCATCGGCCCCGTAGACGGTTGCGAAGGCATCGCCCGGCATGACCACGGAGCCAAACTCGCGCGCGACGGTCACGTCCTCGTCAGGGTTGAAGAGTCCGGTCCTGATACGGTCGGAGTTCTGCTCATAGAGCGACAAGACGCGACGCAGTTCCGCATGTTCTCTTGGCTCGGCAAAGACGGCAATTTCGATGGGCGCCTCGAGATACTCCAGGAATGCCTGCGTCTGAGGCGAGAGCGTGTGCAGTTTCGACCGCGTGATGTCCCACGGCTCCGAATTGTTTGCTGCCAACAGGTAGATGAATATCGCGCTCAAGGCGACGAAGAAACAATAAGTCAGCGAGGTGATCGTCAGCCCCAGGTTCCCCGCCTGCTGCCAGAATATCCCCAGCAGCAGTACCCCGAGCGCACATCCACCCATGCCAAGCAACCACCCCGGAAAGGCGCCAAGCCACGCCCCATAGACAAGCACTCCCAGGAGCATGAGCAGTCCCAGTGCGGGCACGAGAAGTTGAAGCAGGGGAGATCGTGTCATGATGTCAGGCCCTCCACCTCAGGGACTCCATCTGCCGCACACCGAAGAACAGGAATAGTGACGTGAAGAGCACAAAGTAGACGATGTTCTCGGACGCGATGTTTCCTTTGAAGAAGCCCTCCAACTGCGCCATGAATGTGAGGTGATTTGCCAGCAGGCTCAAGTCGGCGGAGCCAAAGGCATCGGCGAGCTGTGAGAACACGAGCATCGCAAAAAGCGTCACGAAGGTCAGCACCGCGGCGACGACCTGCGAGTCCGTCAGGCTGGAGTAGAAGACGCCCAGCGCCGTGTACGAGAAGGTCACCATAGCCAGGGCGATGTAGCTCGCGATGATCACGGGCCATTCAGGATCGCTCAGGATCGACGTGATGATTGGAAAGACCAGCGTGATGGACAGGTAGAACAATAGGGCGATGCTGTTGGCGAGCCACTTGCCGATGATTACCGGCCAATCACCAACCGGCAACGTGCGCAGCAGGTTCATCGTCCCCATCCGCCTTTCCTCGGCGATCGTGCGCATCGTCAGCAGCGGCACCTGCACCAACAGGAAGAAGTGAATCGTCCAGCAGATCGGCTCGATCACGCCGATCGTGATGTTGACGCTGATCTCATACTCCTCGCGCACGGCATCGTCGATGAAGCCGAGCAGGAGCGACAGATACACCATCCCCGTCGCGATGAAGAACACCCCCATGAGCACCCACAGCAGGGGAGTGCCGAACAACTGCCCCAAATCGCGGCGCATCACGACCAACGTGGCCCTCGCGTGTTGCATCATGTCACCTGGCCTCCCGACTCCGCGGGCGCCTGGCTGATGGCGCGGAGGAAGAAATCCTCCAGGCTGTTCTCCGCCTCGCGAAGCTCCAACAATTCCAGTCCGCACTCGATGGCCTTCTGCGCCAGGGCGCCGCGCGGATCCGCGCCATTTGCGGGGAAGGTCAGCGTCAACAACGTCTCCTCGCCGACGCGTTGCAGCTCGCTGGCACCGGCCAATTCCTTCATCCGCGCATCAACCGTGGCAATCCACTCATCGCTCGAACCGCGTGTGCGCATGATGACGCGGCGCTTTCCGTCGCCTCCGCCAATCTGGTTCACGGGTCCCTGCACAACGACGCGGCCGTGGTTGAGGATGACCACATGCGAACAGACCATCGACACATTGGGCAGGATGTGCGTGGAGAAGATCACCGTCTTTGATCCCCGCATGCGCGCAATCAGCGAGCGGATGTCGCTGATCTGGCCGGGATCCAGGCCCACTGTCGGCTCGTCAAGAACCAGCACCTTCGGATCGCCCAACAAAGCCTGCGCGATGCCGACGCGTTGGCGCGTCCCCTTCGATATGTTGGAGATCAGCCGCTTGCGCCACTTCTGCAGATCCGTCTCCGACAACACGCGATCCACTTCGGACTTCACTTTTCGCGCCGGAATCTCCTTCAGCGCCGCCATCGTCGCCAGATAGGACTCCACGCGCATCTCCGGATACAGCGGCGCGTCCTCTGGCAAATAGCCCAGGATCCGCGCCACATCGCGTTGCTGGCGCACGACATCGAATCCGCCAATGCGCACCCGCCCCGATGTCGCCCGCGCCAATCCCGTCAGGATGCGCATCGTGGTGGTCTTCCCCGCGCCGTTTGGCCCCAGAAATCCCAAGACCGCGCCCTGCGGCACCTCGAACGAAATCCGATCGAGGACGCGGCGACTGCCGTAATCTTTTGTCAGGGCTTCAGCTTGGATCATTCCTGTGCTCGGTTATCCTATGACTCATTGCCGCGGACCACAACCGCTGCATGACGATGCCGTCCCCACTGGCTCAAGGGCAAAGCGCACTGCCTCAATCGAGCCGCCGGATAATTCCCTCCACCAGATCGCCAAACGCGGCAGCAACACGCCGGCCCGTCTCCATGACCTCCTCGTGCGTGGTCACGGTGTCAGTCCTCAACACCAGGCTGTTCGTGATGGCGGATATACCCAGCACCCGCGCACCCGCATGGACAGCGGCCGTCGTCTCCGGCACCGTTGACATGCCGACAGCGTCGGCGATTCCGCGGAACATCTGGACTTCCGCCTGGGTCTCGTAGCTCGGCCCCGTGACCGCAACGTACACGCCCTCCTTTAGCGCCAGCTTCTGCTCCAGCGCAACCTCCCGCGCCAATTGCTGCAATCCCCTGTTGTACGGTTCCGACATGTCAGGGAATCGCGGGCCGATGGAATCCAGATTCGGCCCCATCAATGCCGAGCGGAACTGGAAATTCACATGATCGGTGATCAGCATCAAATCGCCCGGCGTGAAAAATCGGTTCAACGCGCCCGCCGCATTGCTGAGGATGATGACCTTCGCGCCCAAGTTCAGCAACGTGCGCAGCGGATGAATGGCAACGATCGTCTCGACACCCTCGTACAGATGCTTTCGACCACTCATCACAGCCACGCGCTTGCCTGCCGCATCGGCCATCGCCAACACACCCTCGTGCCCCTGCACCGTCGCGCGCGGGAAATGCGGGATCGCCTCGTAGGAAATCTGCGTGTCCACCTTTAGGCGCTTCGCAAAACCCCCCAAGCCACTGCCGGCAACAACCACCACCTCCGGCGGCTTGCCAATCTGCCCCGCCAACGCATCGGTCGATTCGGCCAATACGGTGCGGTATGTTTCGGGGTCACTCCATGAGACGATCGTCATGTGGTCATGCCTCTCTGTCGCTTCAGTCTCCACAATGTGGCCAGTGCCTTGCCAATCTCGCGGTGGGAAATCTTGGACTGTCCCGCCCGGCGGTCGACGAACACGATCGGCACCTCGCGAATGCGTGCACCCGCCCCCTGCGCCAACGACAACAGCTCCATCAGGCAGCTGTAACCATGCGAACGGATCCCATCCAGATCCAGCTTTCGCAGCAGCTCCGTGCGATAGCAACGATAGCCGCTGGTGGTGTCTCGCGCGCTCAGGCCCAGCACCTTGCGGGCGAGCGTGTTCGCCATCCAGCTCAGCAAATGGCGATGCCATCCCCAAGCACCCTCGATGCGTCCGCCGGCAACATAGCGCGAACCGATGACCAGGTCCGCCATCTGCGCCACGTGCACCATCTCCACCAGATGCTTCGGGTGATGCGACAAATCCGCGTCCATGGTGATGGCCAGATCCGCGCCTTCCTCCATGGCCCGTCGAAATCCCGCCAGATAGGCCGTGCCCAGACCCATCTTCGCGGGCCGACGCAATACGTCGACGCGGCCGGGTGCTTTCGCCGCCATTCGCGCCACCAAATCCGCCGTGCCATCGGGCGATCCGTCATCCACCACCAGCACGCGTGCGTGAATGGGCTGGGCCAGCACGGCGCGAATCAGTTGGCGGATGTTCTCGGCCTCGTTGTAGGTCGGTATGATCACCAATGTCTGCAGCGGCTGGGGCGTGTCGGAATTCTGCAAGAGCGGTCACACCCTCCGCGGCCAGGGATGCGCGTCAACTGGGACTGGCGCTACTTGTTGCTGCCCCAATTGGTGATGTCATCCTCGGTTCCCTCGCGGCCGTCGGGCCCCGCACTCCACAGGTCATAGTCCTTGTTGTGTTCGCCGGGAGACCGGTAATTGAACGGGTTCTTCCACGCATCTGTCGGGAGCTGCCCGCCCTCCGCGTCCAGATACGGCCCTTCCCAGAGCTGCTCGGAAACATTGCTCGGGCGAACAACCAGCGCCTGCAGCCCCTCGCGCGTGTCCGGAAACCGTCCCACGTGCATTTCAAACTGCGACAGGGCCGTGCGGATATTTCCCATCTGCAAACGCGTGGCCTGCATGCGCGCCTGGTTTGTCTGGCCGGAGAATCGCGGCAAGGCGACCGCCAGCAGGATCCCGATGATCACGACCACAAACATGATCTCCAGGAAGGTGAACGCCCGAAGTGAACGCCGATCCCGGCAGGTGCCATTAAGTCTCTTCATGATGCCATCCTCTTGAGGTTCCGGATCGCGGCAGTTCGCGCCGCCCGGAGGGAAACTTACTATCGGGGGATAAAATCCCCCTGCCGACAAACCCGACCGCACAACTCCCTGCGGGGTTTGTGGCCAACGCCCCAGATTCCTCCGGAACCACGGCGACCGGCAAGCACAAACCACCCGCCCGTGGCGCCGATCAGCCTGTGATGTCGTCCTCGGTCCCGTCGCGCCCGTCGGGTCCCCAGCTCCACAGGTCATAATCGCGATTCTTCTCTCCCGGCGCGCGATACGCCAGCGGATTGCCCCAGACATCCTTCACCTGCTCCGCCTCTCCCCGCAGAGTCAGGTACGGGCCCTCCCATACCTGATCGGGCACGTTCGATGGCTTCACCAGCAGCGCCTGCAGTCCCTCCCGCGTGTCCGGGAACCGGCCGACGTGCATCTCGAACATCGCCAGCGACGAGTGCACCTGCTCCATCTGCATTTGGGTCGACTTGATGCGGCTGTCAGTCGTCTTGCCCACGTAGCGCGACACCGCCACCCCCATCAGAATCCCAATGATCACCACCACAAACATGATCTCCAGAAACGTGAATGCGCGTCGGCCCCTCCGAGTCCTTGCCTGAATCCTCATGGCATTTGCCTCCGTCGTGGATTTGGGCACAGAGCCCAAAACGGAGGACCGCCCGCTGAACCGATTGGTTAGCGGGCGGTCGAAGCTCAAGGCGCGGGCAAAGCTGCTTCAGGCAGCCTGGCCCGTCTGGATCTGCTTGGACAGGTACTGCACGATGCTCGCCATGTTCGGGTCGTCGGAGACGGCCTTCTTGATCTTGCGGCAGGCGTAGATCACCGAGGTATGGTCCTTGCCGCCAAACTTCTGGGCGATGTCCGGAAAGCTCAAATCGGTCAACTCGCGGCACAGGTACAACGCCAGATGGCGCGGTTGGCTGAACTTCTTCGAGCGATTCGACCCCAGCAGGTTCGCCGCGCTGATCTCAAAGTACTCGCACACGGCCCGCTGGATGTCCTCGATGGTGATGCGGCTCTGGGGCTGACCGACGATCAGGTGGCTGAGGACCTCGCGGGTCACCTCCAGCGTGATCGGCCGGTTGTGCAGGCTCGCGTAGACCTTGATCCGCTTCAGGGCCCCTTCCAGCTCGCGGATGTTGGTCTTCACCCACTCGGCGATGTAGGACAGCACCTCTGTGGGCAGGACCAATCCCTCCTGCCGGGCCTTCTTGTGCAGGATGGCGATGCGCGTTTCCAGGTCCGGGGGCTGGATGTCGGCGATGACGCCCCACTCAAACCGCGACCGCAGGCGGTCTTCCAGTGTGGCCAGGTCCTTCGGTGGCCGGTCGCTGGTCAGCACGATCTTCTTGCCTGCATCAAAAAGCGCATTAAAGGTGTGGAAAACTTCGTGCTGGGTCCTCTCCTTCCCCATCAGGAACTGCACATCATCCAGCAGGAGCAGATCGACGTTGCGATACTGGTTCCGGAAGTCAAAGGAGCGCTTGTTCTGGATGCTTTCGATGAAGCTGTTCACGAACTGCTCGGAGGTCACGTACAGCACCAGCGAGTTCGGCTTGCGCTTGAGGTACTCGTGCCCGATGGCCTGCATCAGGTGGGTCTTGCCCAAGCCCGACGGGCCATAGAGGAAGAGCGGATTGAAGGCACTCGATGCCGGGTCCGCCACCGAGTGCGCCGCGGCGTGCGCGTAGCGGTTGCTTTCGCCCACCACAAAATCATCGAACGTGTAGCGAGGATTCAGGCGCGGCCGCAGTTCTTCCACCGGCGAGCTGTTGGCGCGCGGCGGCGTCGCAATGCGCGTGCGGCGTGTGAACGGAATCGCCTCCGGAGGCGCGGAATCCGCGCCCTCCGTGGGCATTTGCCATTGCCGCGGTTGATTCACCACGGGCGCGGGCGTGTCGAAAACTTCCTCCTCATCCACTCCGTCCAGTTCACCGCGTACGATGACCTGCGGGTGCCACTCATTGGCCTGCACATCGGCCAGGCATTCCTCAATCTGCGTCATGTACTTGCGCGAGATCCAACGTTGGTAGAACTCGCTGGACACCGAGAGGATCACACTCCCGGATTCCTCATCCAGATCTTCGAGCTGGATGGGCGCTATCCATGCGCGGAATTCATCTGCGCTGACGCGTTCGCGCAGGGCATCGAGGACGCGGTCCCAGAACTCCTGCTTCAAGGCTTGCATCGGCAAAAATCCGATCGGAAGTCGTCTTGGTACACGGGCCGGTGGGCCCCCTGTGCATGACGCGTGGAGTAGCCCAGTGGCGCCACGGCGTTCAAGGGTTTTCTTCCAGTGTCAAAAGGATGCATGACTGAACCTAAATTCAATAAAATCAATGATGCAAATCTGGGGCAAGGGGAATCTGGAAGCCTCGCCAGAGCCCCAAAAAAACTCTCAAAGTCGTGCCCTGACAGGCTTCTAGGCACATCCGGTCCATCTCGCGCCGAGGTTATTGAACGATTTTTTTCATCCCTTCCCCTACTTGTGGAAAACTGGTCAGTTCTCCACAGGCTCCCGCAAACGTGCCGGTCGTTGGTTTTCCACGAGTTGCCCGTTGATTCCTGACACGCCGCCTAGCCAAATCGGCCTTCAGGCCTCCCGGATCGACCCAGTCTCGATTCGTTCCGCCGCCACAACCAGACGGCGGGCCGACTCCTCAGCCCCGATTCCAAGGATGACATCGAACAAACCCGGGCTGGCCGTCCGGCCCGTCAGCGCCAACCGCGTCGGCTGGGCCACCTTGCCAAAGCCAACGCCCAGCTTCTCCGATAGGGCCCGCATCCCCTCCTCCAACTGGTCGTGGCCCGCCCCCTTGCTCTGCGCCAACCACTCCGCCGCCGCCCGCAGAATCTCCGCGACGCCCTCCGCGCCAAAGACCTTCTTCACGCCCTTTGCCTCGTAGGCCTCCGGGGCCTTGAAGTAATACTCCAGCGCAGGCGCGAAATCCGAGAGCAACCGGCAGCGCTCGATCTCCAGCCGGATAATGTCGTGCAGCCACTTCGGATCCCGGCCTTCAATCGGCAGACCGGCCTCCGCCAGAAACGGCAACACGCGCTTCACCACCTCGTCCTCTGGCAACGAGCGCAGGTACAACCCGTTCACGTGCAGGTATTTGTCCTCGTCGAAGTTGGCGTTGGCCTTGGATAGCCCTTCAAGCGTGAAGGCCTTCACCAACTCCTCGCGGCTGAATATCTCCTTCTCGCCATCCAGCGCCCATCCCAACAGCGCGATGAAGTTCACCGTGGCTTCCGGCAAATAACCCAACGCCCGCCGCGCGGACACCGACACCGGAAAGCGCGGATCCGCATCGCCATCGCGCTTGCTCATCTTCTTGTTGTTCTTCATCACCAGCGGCAAATGCGTGTACTGCGGGATCTCATAGCCCAACGCATGCAGGATCATCATCTGCCGCGGCGTGTTGGTCAGATGCTCCTGCGCGCGGATGACATGCGTGATGGCCATGTCGCCATCATCCACGGCGCAGCAGAAGTTGTACAGCGGCGCGCCCCAGTTGTCCTCGGTCCCCGAACGCGTCAGCGGGAAGTCCCCAATCCGGTCGTTCTCAAACGTGCAGTCCGAAGCACCACCACGCAGCGTCTCCGGAACCGCCGTCTTGCCTGGCGGCGTGCGGAATCGCCACATGAACGGAACCCCCTGCGCCGCGCGCGCCTTCGCCTCTTCCTCGCTCATGTGCCGCGAAGGCCCGTCGTAGACCCAGTCGCGATTCTCTGCCCGCGCCTTCTCGCGCTCGGCATCCAGCTCCTCCGGCGTCTCGAAGGCCCGGTAGGCGAAGCCCTTCGCGATCAGTGTCTCCAGCGCATTGCGATAGTGCTCACCACGCTGGCTCTGGAAGACGGGGCCTTCGTCCCAATCCAGACCGAGCCACTGCATCGACTCCAGGATCTGATCCACCGAAGCGTCGGAATTGCGGTCCGCGTCGGTATCCTCGATGCGCAGGATGAACTTGCCGCCATTATGGCGCGCCCACAGCCAATTGAACAGGGCGGTCCTGGCACCTCCCACATGCAGAAAACCGGTGGGAGAAGGGGCAAAGCGCACTCGAACAGTCACGGAAACACCTCGGTGGGGAATGAAGCCGGGCCGGCAACGGATCGATCCCGCGCCCGGCATGGCCTCGTCGTCTGTTCCGCCCTTCGGGGCAAGGCCCATCCCCGCTGCCTCTCTTGTCCCCGCCGTCCATCCTCCCAGGAGCCCTCGGCCATTCCAATCAAAACGACTGGCGCCCGCTCATCCGGAATGCATCGCTTGGCGGGGGAGAGAGCCATGCTAAAGAAACTGCTCCAAAAAGCCGCGCCCGCCGCCCCCCCCAGCCTCGATGAGGAACTGGCCTCGGCCAGCCAGCGCGCCGAAAAGCTCCTGCGCGGCACAGGCCTCGATCCGACAGATCCGCCGCGCGCCATCGATGCCTTCATCGAACGCCGCTCCAAGGATCCCCAAGCCGCTGCGTCCGCCGACCTGCTCTCTGACCTCGCCGCCTTGCTGGGCGGGCATGTCCGCTCCACTGTCGGAGGTCAGTGGGGCGACGATCCCCTCTTCGGCTTGTCCATTCTCCAGCCTCGCACCTTGCCCCATGCAGTAATCGGTCCCCTGCAAGCAATCCGCAAGAAATGGCAACTCGGCGAAGGACTCAAATTGGCCAATCTTGTGGCAAACCTTCCGAGCCACTTGAACGCCCAAGCAAGACGCCCCGAATCCCCACCGCTGGTTATCCCCCAATCCGGCATGGATGAATCCGCCTTCGCCGCTTCATGCGCGAAGCAAGCATGCACCTTCATCGCCCGTGACCTCGGTGTTGACATTCCCATGACGCTCGTCGGCCTGCGCCACGCCGAACGCTGGCTGCGCGGTCAGTTCCTCGTTAGGACTGTCCCCCTCGCCGATCTTCATCGCCTCGGCTTTCTCCTCGGCGAAGTCATGCGTGGCCTCTACGGCGGCAAGTGGTCCTTCGACCAGGCGCGCCAGACCGCCGATCTCGCCGACACCGCCCTCATCCAGCCCGAACTCCCCTTCTACCCCCTCGGCCGCGTGATGAAGATGATGGTGGAACAGCCCGAAGGCAACGGACTGGACGAATACGTTCGTCTTGTTCCTGCCGCACGGAAGGGAATGAAAGACGAAAGTTGAAGGCGAAGGCGGAAGATGCTGCCCCCTTCCATCCTTCATGAAAAGCAGATTAACCACGGAGACACAGAGAGCACGGAGGAGGATCCGCCCTTTCACATTCCTAAACAATAATCGAAAATACAAGACCCATTTCTGAATAACTCCTTATACCTTCTTGAGCCTTCTGCTTCTCCGTGCCCTCCGTGCCTCCGTGGTTAATTCCTCACTCCAAGTAACCCGTCGCGCGATTGATAGGCAGACTAACCACGGATGACACGGAGGAAGGGTCACCCTTCCCTCACGGCAATGCCACGCCCACGCAGATAATCCCGCGCTTGATCGATGGTGAACTCGCCAAAGTGAAAAATGCTCGCCGCCAGCACCGCATCAGCTTTGCCAAACTCCAGCGCGTCTGCCAGATGCTCCAGATTCCCAGCTCCTCCGGACGCGATGACAGGAATGCCGACGGCTTCGCTGATGGCGCGCGTCAGGGCCAGATCATACCCAGCCTTGGTTCCGTCAGCGTCCATCGACGTCAGCAGAATCTCTCCGCAACCAAGTTGCTCCACCCTTCGCGCCCACTCGATCGCATCCAAACCCGTAGCCGTGCGGCCGCCGTGGATGAAGACTTCCCAACCTGCCGGATCAGGCTGGCGCAGGTCCGTCGCCCCCGGCGTCCTGCGGCGCGCGTCGATGGCGACGACGATACACTGACTGCCAAAGCGATGGGCGGCTTCCGCGACAAAGTCGGGATTCTGCACGGCCGGCGTATTCAGCGAAACCTTGTCCGCTCCGGCGTTCAGCATGCGTCGAATATCGTCATGCGTCCGCAAACCGCCACCGACAGTCACCGGCATGAAGCAATGCGCGGCCGTGCGGCGCACGACGTCTTCCATGATGCCGCGGCGCTCGTGGCTGGCGGTGATGTCCAGGAAGACCAACTCATCCGCCTTCGCCGCGTCATACGCCATGGCCACCTGAACCGGATCGCCCGCGTCGCGCAGATCCACAAAGTTCACTCCCTTGACAACCCTGCCGTCCTTCACGTCAAGGCAGGGAATAATGCGCTTCGCAAGCATGTCGATTCTCCGGGAAAATGCGGCGGCGATTGTGATTTGATGCCATTCAGGCCATCTTCATCTTGGCCCGCGGGCCAGGCTTGCCCTAAAGGTACCGATGCAGATCGGGGAGGCGATTGAGTTGACCGTTCCCCCAAACGCCCCAAGGACACACTGTCATGGCCCCCGACGGCAAGCCCTTCGAGATCACTGTTCTGACCTTGTTTCCATCCTGGTTTGATGGCCCCTTCAGGGAGTCCATCCTCGGCCGCGCCCAGGAAAAAGGTCTCATCAAACTCACCGTCCGCGACCTGCGCGATTGGGGGGTGGGGAAACACAGCACCGTGGACGACGCGCCCTATGGCGGCGGAGGTGGTATGGTTCTCAAGCCCGAGCCCGTTGCCGCCGCCCTCGATGCAATTGCGGGCCCTCCCGGTTCTCCCAACCGCACAAAGGTCGTGTACACCTCTCCGCACGGACGCGTCTGGAACCAAGGGACCGCGTGGCAGATGTCCGAATCGCGCGAGTCATTCGTCCTGCTCTGCGGCCATTACGAAGGCCTCGATCAACGGGTGATCGACACGCGCGTCGACGAGGAAATCTCGCTGGGCGATTTCATTCTCACCGGGGGAGAGCCTGCTGCCTTGGCCGTGGTGGACAGCATCGTGCGCCTGCTACCCGGGGTGCTCGGGTGCGACACCGGCGCCGAGAACGATTCGCACACGGGCGGATTGCTCGAAGCGCCCCATTACACGCGCCCGGAGGAGTTCGAAGGCCTGCGCGTGCCGGAAGTCCTGTTGTCCGGCAATCACGCAGCCATCGCTGCGTGGCGCCGCGAAGTCTCCATTCGCGTCACCCAAGAGCGACGGCCGGACATGTACGAACGATGGATGCGCTGGCAGGAGGAGAGCGCGTTCTAGTTAAAGGCGCGGATTGGCCGGAGAGGGGCAGCTCTCCAGCTCCACAAATTCCAGCGAGGGCCGATTGCCGATGAGCTTCAGCGCCTTCAACTCCTGCGCGTAGCGCTCGATACCCTCGCGCTCCCGTGGGCCCAGCCGGTAGCGAACCGCGCGCGACAGATAATCCACCAGGTTCATCAACCGCGACGAATCATCACCGGCCGTGCGCTTGGCGATTTCGTAGACATCGCGCTCACCACGGCTGCGGGCCTCAATGAAGGTCTCCAGCACCGGCCGCGAAAGCGGCAAATCCGGGCGCGCGACCCATCCCGCGAAGACAAATGGCAAACCCGTCTGCGCCTTCCACTCCTCCCCCAAGTCCATCTCATGGGCAAAGGTCCCGTCCCACTCCAGGGCGGTGTCGCCAATGACGACCGCGGCATCGACATCAAGGCTCTCGATCCGGTCGGCCGTCGTGATCGGGTGGTCCGACAGGACATACTTGACGGCGCCGGAAATCCGGCGGGGGAGAAGGATCTGAGCCAGATGGACGGACGAGAGGGAACTGCGATCCAGTATGACTGTGCCAATTTCGTCAATGGGCTTCAAGCTAAACAGCTTGACGCTCCGAATCGGGCCGTCACAAGCAATGGCGCAACCGGGCAAAATGCGGTAGCCGGGAGTCCGGATCGCTTCGAAGATCGGAAGTATACTGATATCAAGCTCGCGCGCCGCCATCAACCCGGCCAGCTCGCGCGGCGTCGCCCGGATCCAGTTCTCCTCCGGGATCGCCTCGCCCAACCCTTCCACCAAGGGGAGCACGTTGAGGTAGGGGACGACCCCCAGGCGAATGCTCGAAAGGTTCACGACGCTCCTCCACGATAAGATAATGGAGCCAATTTCGCGCCATCGTCACCTGCTTGACCGCGGCCCGCCCCAGATCTGTTGTTCGTCCATCCGAATTTCGGCGATTCCGAGGAGCGACTTCGCCTTGCCGCACTTGCCCGCGAATCGGCATCAAGGACAGGACACAACCACCCAAGTGCCCCGATGAGGAGTACCATGTCTAGTCAGACTATGGAGAAATTGATCGAAGTCGAGAATCTGGTCGCCGAATATGGATCCGGCAACCGCCGGGTCCGGGCGGTGAATGGCATTTCGTTCGAAGTCACACGCGGCGAATGCGTCGGCTTCATCGGCCCAAATGGCGCCGGCAAGTCGACCACCATGAAGTGCATGCTCGGTTTCATGTTCCCGACGTCGGGCACCGTGCGCGTCTTCGGTCACGAGGCCGGCAACGTCGAGGCCCGGCGCCGCTTGGGTTACCTTCCCGAAGTCGCCCTCTACTATCCGTTCATGAAGGCCCGCGAGCTACTCAACCTCTATGGCGGACTGCAGGGCCTGTCCCGCTCGGAGCTCAAGCAGCGAATCCCGGAGATACTGGAGGAAGTCGGTCTTGGCGGAAAGGGCGAGATCCTCCTCAAGAACTTTTCCAAGGGGATGCAGCAACGTCTGGGCATCGCCCAAGCCATCATCGCCAAGCCCGAATTGTTGATCTTCGACGAGTTGTCCTCCGGTCTGGATCCCGTGGGACGCTTTGACCTGCGCGAAGTCTTGCTGAAGTTGCGTCGCGAAGGCACGACCATCTTCTTCAGCTCCCACGAACTCGTTGAGGTCGAGGAACTCTGCGACCGCGTCATCATGATCCACAAGGGGCAGGTGGTCACTTCCGCGACCGTCGCCGACCTGATGAAGCCCCTCAACCAATTCGAGATCGAATTCTCCCTGCAGGGTGACAAGCTCCCCGAGTCGGCAAAGCCCTATCCCCCAACTGACACACCGCGCGGCAAGCTCATCACCATCACCGGCGCGCAGGATTACAGCCGCGTATTGGCGGACCTGACCGCTGCGGGCGCCACAATCCACTCAACAGCCAGCAAGACCCAGTCGCTGGAGCAGTATTTCATCTCGCTGATCCGCTCCCGCCAGACGGCATGAGGCCCGCCGCCAAGCGTGTTTCGGTTGGCAAGGCGATTGCCTCGTGATAGGGTGGCATCGCATTCATTGAGAAGGAGCCCCGAAGATGAGCAAGAGCAAGAAGGAACACGAAGAGCACAAGGACAGTGGCGGTCCGAACGGCACCACTTACGAGACCTACTACGAAGACGAGAACGACGAGAAGAATCGCCGCTGGAGTTTCGACGCCGCGGGCGCGCTCTGCGGCGTGATCGGTGGCCTGCGCGACACGGTTCTCAAGACCCTGCCCGTTGACGTCACCGAGCATCTGGTCAACAGCGAGAAGGAGTTGATCAAGGCCGGCATCGCCTTGGCCGAATGCAAGATGCGTGGCGCCGATGACTTGCTCAATCGGGCGAGAGACTTGAACAAGGAAAAGGCTGCCAGCTGAGAAAAAAGCCCCCGACAATCTTCGGGGGCTTTTTGCAATCTACTCGGCCGCTGTCTCTTCTGTGACCTCTGTCGGCTGGACCTTGTTCACTCGCACCAATGCCGGCCGCAGCACCCGCCCGTTCAATGACCAACCCGGCCGCATCAGCTCCAGGATTACACCATCGGGCTTCGACGGATCGGCATCCGTCCCCACCGCCTCGTGCAGGTTCGGGTCAAAGGCGACCTCCCCCGGCTCGATGATGCTCAGGCCGGATTGCTCCAACACGCTCTCCAACTCACGATGAATCATGATCACGCCTTGGCGGACCGATTCTGTGTCGCTGGCCGCGTCGAGTGACTTGATCGCCAAGCCGAAGTGATCCATGGCTGGCACGAGGGATCGCATCAGGTCCTCTGTCGCGTACTTGCGCAGCTCGTCCTTCTCCCTTTGGAAACGTCGGCGCAGGTTCTCGATGTCACTGAGCCCACGGATGATCCGTGCCTCGGCCTCTTCCAGCTTTTGTTGGGCCTCGGCCAAGTCTCGCTCAAGGTTGGCGATCCTGATGGCATCGGCGGAGGAACCACCACGATCGGGCTCTGCCTGAAAGGTGTACCCGCGCCGCCGCAGCCGGTACTTCTTGCGGCGCTTCAGGTGCATCGGAAAGCGCATCCGGGGAATTGACCCGGTGCTGGAGGCGGAGATCTTTGATGAGGTCTCTGTCATGACTTTGGCGAAACTCCTGTGCGGGAACTATCTGGGTCAGGATGGGTGGACAGGACAATGCAGCGGCGCAAGGCTGGCCTGCATCTCTTTCCGCCGGATGGCAGGGCCTAGGTGGAAGGATTTCCGATCAACTGCCGGGGCAAGCCCACGACCTCGCCCGCTGAAAGCCCATCCAGCACGATGACATCCATTTCGTTGTGCATGCCGAGCGTCACCGTCCGTTGCTCGACCTTGCCGTCGGGCCTCAGGACCGCCACTCGAGAATCCGCCCCATCGGTCCTCACGGCCCGGATGGGAACTGTTATGACATCCTCGTGTCTCTCAAGCACGAATTTCACCTGGGCGGTGATCCCCGGGCGCAGGCGTGGATCCACTTCATCCAGGGCGACCTCCACTTCAAAGACCTTCTGGCCGGAAGCCTGGTCGGTCTGAACGATGGCGCCACCGGCACTTTCCTCACGGTTGATCGCGACATTGCCGATCGACTTCACCACGCCAGTGCTGTGCAATCCATCGTGCGCATCAAAACTCACCGTGGCCGGCTTGCCTTTGCTCACCCGCAACAGGTACGATTCCGGAATTTGGGTCCTGACGATCAAAGAGTCCAGATCGGGAATCTGCCCGACTTCCTGCCGGCGCAGCACTTCCTCACCCGGCTGCGGTTCGCGCATGCTCCGCGACTGCCAATCCCATCGGCTCGTGCGCAGGAATATCCCATTGATCGGTGCCCGGATCGTTGCCTGTTGCAGGTCATCCTGAGCCCGCAGAAGAAACCTCAATGCCCGCCGCCCCTGCAATTCCGCACGGCTGATCGCCGACATGCGGTCGGAACGCTCCTGCACTCCGGTTGCAATCTGCGAGCGAAGAGCCAGATCCGTCGTCACAGTGCTCATGCGCGTGGAATCCACATTGTACGACGCCTCGCGCAGGTCGTCCTCGGGAACCACGGCACGCTCGAGTAGCACCTCTGTCTCCGCCAAACGCACCTTCACGTCCTGAAGGCGCAGGGTACTAAACTCCAGCTCCGATTCCGCCAGATCGCGGTTCAGCGTGTTCTCGCGGAGCGCCACCTGCAGCGATTCGATCGTGGACTGAAGCTCGGCCTCCAGCGACTTGAGCTCATTAAGCCGCTGCTCCAGAGTCTCCTCCGCCTGCTGCGTCTCCAATTGAACGATGATATCACCCTGCTTCACCGGCGTCCCCGTGGAGGGAAGATAGATCAGGCGGCCACTCATGGGCAGGATGATCGATTCCACCCGCGTGGCCTGCACCGTCCCGGCCTCTTCCAGGGTAACCTCAAAGGTACCCTTCCTCACAACAAGGCGATCATACTGCGCCGCGGGATCCGCTTGGTTGGAGCACCCCCACAGGGCCAATACGACACACACCGCTGTGGCAAGGTGCGCCAAGGGGCGCAGCACCGACCGCCGGTCAGGATCGGAAGTTGAATGGTACCGTTGTGTCATGATATGAAAGGCCCGTGGCTAAAATGCTGGCTTCAAAAGGTGATTTCCCATCTGCCGGAAGCAAAGGGAATCGCGGTGCCGTGGCACCGTTCCCCACCACACACCTCCATGCATAGTTCGCGCCGCCTCACCCCCCCTAGGGGAATAGGCGGCGCGCATCAATTGCCGTGGCAAGAGGCCAGGTCAATCTGCCCCCCCAAGGCTCAGCCGCTTCTTCGTCTTCCCGCGGAAGCCTGATCCCTGTTGGCCGACCCCCGAACTCCCACTATCTCCCCGGCATTCAGCCCCTCCAGCACGATCACTTCGGAGCCATTGTGGTCACCCACCTTGATCTGCCGAAGCTGAGGCTTGTTGTTGGAATCCATGACAAGGACGCTCGATACCTTCTCGTCGGGCACGATGGCCTCGACGGGAATCGTGAGCACCCCCTTGCGGCTATCGAGGAGGATTCGCACCTGCGCCGTAATGCCGGGCCGCAGGCGGGTATCCACATCATCGAACTTGATCAGGACCTCAAAGACCTTCTGGCCGGAGTAACTCTCTGTCTGGATGATGGCACCGCCGGCACTCGATTCCCGGTCGATGGCGACATTGCCGATGGAGACCACCTGACCCTCCAATGCCAGATCGTCATGGGCATCAAACTCCACCACCGCCCGTGTGCCCGGCTGCACGCGCAGGAGATACGACTCGGGAATCTGGGTCCTCACCACCAACGAGTTGAGATCCGGTATGGTGCCCAGTGCCTGGCCCCTGCGAATGTCCTCGCCCGGGCGTGGCTCTGCCATGGCGCGTTGCCGATGGTCCCAATAACGGGCGCGGATGAAAATGCCATCGATTGGAGATCGGATCGTGGCCTGCTCAATCTCGCGCTGGGCCTGTCCCAGAACGCGCAGGGCCCGCCTGCCGCGCAATTCATTGCGGGCGATGTTTGACATCCACTCCGCCCGCCCCTGGACATTGGTGGCCACCTGCGAGCGCAGTGACAGGTCCGTCGTCACAGTGCTAAGCCGTGTCGAATCCACATTGTATTGCGCAGTCCGCACATCATCCTCGGGGACGACGGCACTTTCCAGCAGGACCTCCGTCTCCGCTAGCCGCACCTTCACGTCCTGAAGCCGCAATGTGCTGAACTCCAGTTCCGATTGGGCCAGGTCGCGGTTGAGCGTGTTCTCGCGCAATGCCACCTGAAGGGACTCGATCGTCGCTTCCAGGTCGGCCTTCACCGACTGCAACTCGTTCAGGCGCTGTTGGAGAGTCTCCTCGGCCTGCTGTGTCTCCAGTTGGGCAATCACCTCACCGGTTTTCACCATGGCTCCCGTGTCCGGCAGGAAGATCAGTCGCGCCGATTCGGGGGCCGTGATGGAGATGACGCGCGTGGCCTCGACCGTCCCCGCTTCCTCCAGGGCGATCTCAAACGTGGTGGGGCGGACGCGATGGGGCGTCAGCGACGCCGATGCGTCGCCGGTATCCGTACAACCGCTCCAAAAGATGACGGCAGCCATGACTACTGGAGCCATGGCTGCCGAACTCAGGATGCGCCGAAGGCGTCTGTCAGAGCTTGCCGAGTTCCTCATTGATCTTCATCCGCCGCCGCAGCGCCATCTGTCGCGCCCGGTTCTTGTTGTGATACTTCATCTCCGGATCCCGGATCACATCGGTGTTGTCCGAGTGACGGCGATAGAAGTACAGCACCTCGTGCACCAGGTCCACATCGTACTTCTCGCCGGTCTTGAGGACCATGTCATAGTCCTCGCCGAAGTTGCCGTAGTGTTCCTCATCGTACAGTCCGAACTCCTCAAGGACCGATTTGGGGAAGATCCGGACCGCACCGGCACCGTCACGCCGCAGGATCTGGTTCCGCGAGTAACCCGAGTGCGTGATTGGTGCCACATCATCGATGACCTTGCCTGTTTCGTCCATCAACCGGTAGTAGCTGATGGCCAGCCCGCACTTGGGGTGCGATTCCAAGTGGCCGATCATCTTCTCCAGCGTGGTGGGGGCGTACTGGTCGTCGCTGTCGAGCTGGCAGATGTACTTCCCGCGTGAGGCGCGGATGGCCTCGTTCAACGCCGACGCGATCGTGCTCCCCTTGCCGCGGAGCAATCGGATCCGAGGATCACGCTTCGTGTACTCCTCGAGCAGCTCCCACGTTCCATCGGTGGAGCCGTTGTCCACGACGATCACCTCGAAGTCCTGGAACGTCCCCTCCCGGACCTTGTCGATCGCGTTGCCGATATACTTCACACGGTTCAGGACCGGGATCACAACGGAGGCCATGACTTCCGGCTTGGTCGCGGGCTGGGGCACGGGAACCGTGTCGTGGTTAATCCACGCGCCGACCTTGCGCAAGGCGCGCTCGAAAACCTTGGTCACTTCGCGATCCATCTCCTCCGGATAGAACACATAGGAGAAGCCGCCCAATGGTCCGCGTCCCGGCGAGTGCAAGGCGGAGGACTGGGAGTCGACCACCTCTTCATTGGCCGTGTACAGCGGGCCGGGGATGCGCGTGAAGTAACCCTCCACCATCAGCTTCAGGTGCGCATCGTACTCCCATGCATGCACCAGCGATTCGTCAAACCCGCCGATGGCATTCAATGCCGCCGTGCGATAGATGATCACGGGGCCGAACTCGAATCGCTCGTGCGGGCAGCCGTTGTGGTCATGCACGCGGACCTCGGTTTCCTTGTCGCCCTTCCGCTCGATGTGATCGGCGTAGAAGAGCACCGACTCACGGTGTTGCGCCGCAAAATCGCGCAGCGTCTTGAAGAAGCCCGCGTGGAATTCCACGCGCGGCGGGAAGGACAACAGCAGCGCGTTCTCCGGTGATGCCTCCAGGGCCGCGTTCCACAGCTTTGCCCCCGCAGGGATCGACGGATCCAGCCCGCGGGCGCGTTCGTCCAACGAGGCAGGAATCGGCGCGTCGGGATGCAGGCCGGCGAAAAGGAAGTGGATATCGTCCGGGAAGCGCTCTTCCGCATGCTCCAGCACTTCGCGCTGACGCGCGGCGCTCAGACCCTCCATGAAGACAAGCAGGACGATGTCAGCCTCTGCGGGAAGTGGCGACAAGGGCTTGACTTCCAGCTTTCCACGGGACTTCAGCTCGGCAAACTGCTCGTTCATTTGATCTTCCTTCTGGGGGGATGATGGTGTGGATGACTCCACAAGATCGGGGGACTTTTCCTGGTCGACGGGCTCCGGAGTTGCTGAGTCTGGCGCAGCCGGAGTGACGTCATCTTCCAGCAGCCAATCCGGAAACAGGAACTCTTGTTCCGTCTCCGGCACCGCGGCGGAGGAAGTCTCCATTCCGGGGGCGTGTTCTTCGGTCGCCGCCGGTGAGGATGTCAAGGGCTGCACCGCCTCCTCCGGCTCCAGTTCGGGAGAGTGAGATTCCTCGAGGATCTCCTCGCCCGCTTCCTCTTTCGCGGCCCCTTCTTCTGCAGCCTGCCCTTCCTCCAGATCCATGAAGATGACCGGCCGACGTGTGATCTTCAGCGGCCGTTCTTCCTGATCGCTTGCCTGCCCCAGTGCCAACGGCTCCAGCTCTTCATCCTCGATGTCCGATTGTGTTTCGATCCCCGGTTGATTCGCGGATTCGTCTGCCTCCGCTTCATAATGTTCGAAGTCCGGAGCTTCCTGCTCGCTGGGCTCCATCTCGCCCGGCCAATCCTGATCGTCGGATTCGGCTGTCGCTTGCTCCGTCCCGGCAGGGGAGAACTTGTCGGACAGAAAGGCCTCGGAGTCCTCGCGCTCCGGCAAGTCAGCCGGGTGGAATTCCGGGACCAATTCCCGCAGCGCCAGCAGCAACTCCTCGCGGCTGGCGTGGGGGATCATCTCGCCCAATCCTGCCATGCCATCGAACAAGCGATCGCGGTCGGGAACCTCTCGCGGCTGCACCATCAGCACACCGCTGACTTCCGTCGGTAGCAACTCCTCGCCCCGCGTGGAGATCTCCTCGCGCAGCTTTTCGCCGGGCCCTATGCCGGTATAGGTGATCGTCAGGTCCTTGCCGGGGCGCTTGCCAGCCAGGCTGGCCGCGGCGCGCGCCAGATCCGCGACGCGCACCGGATCGCCCGGATCCACCAGGAACAACCGCCCGTTGCCGGCGTGAGCGCTCAGGGCCTGCAGCGCGCGATCAACGGCCTCCTCGACTCCCAGATACAACCGCGTGGCATCGGGATGCGAAATAGTCAGGCTCTTGCCGTTGCGTGCCTGGTCTTCAAAAACTTCAAGCGCCGAAAATCCCCCTCCCACCAACGTGGGGAGCCGCACCACCTGGACCGAGTGCTCCACATCGCGCCCCAAGCGCCACGCGATCTGCTCGGTCAAGCGCAGGCACGCACCCAGCACGCCGACCGGATAGACCGCCTTCACGCTGGAGAGGAAAACCGTGCGGTGAAACTTCAAGTCGCGCGCCAACTCCGCCACCGTCGCCGTGCCCAGAACGGTCAGCTCGATGGCATGTGCCGGGAAGCGCTCGGCATAATCAACGCGGTGCAGCGGGAACGCATGGATGAGGGCGGTAGGCTCCAAGGGGCGAACCGCCGCATCGAACGAATCCGGATCCTGTATTCCCGCCAGGACAGTCTCCACCGGCAGGCTGGGATGTTCTCGCCGAATTCGCAGCGCACACCGGGCGAGCGCATCCTCGGAAGATCCGTGCAGGATCATAAGTGCCGGGAAGCCGCGGGCGGCCTGCCAGGCGAACTCCAACCCGGCGGGCGTGTCCGCATTGGTGATCAGGAGGCGCTCGCCGCGGAACGGTCCCCGCTCGGCAGGCGCATGGAGGGCAACCGGTCTGCGGGCGATCAGGTCCTGCAGGCGGACGGGCCGCAAATCGGCCGAGGAGGCCGCCGTCGGCTCGGCCATGAGCAGCCGCACCGGGAAGTCCTCGCAACGCCGCACGACTTCCCGCAACAGGGCGGGCTCATGTTCGTCCTGAACAACCAGAACCGCGGTCGCGGATGTCTCTCCCAGCATCTGAGGGAGCATTTCCAGCCGCCCCGCCACTCGAAGCCCGGCGACGGCCGCGCCGGTGCGTTCGCTCTCCGGGGACACCGCTGCCAGAAGTCTCCACGCAGGGCGGGCCAATCCCGCCAGATCCGAGGCAACCAACCGCGCCAGAGGCCCGGATCCCACCAGCACGGCGGGGCTGGGCTGCGCATCGCCGGGGGCGGGGCCCTTGGGGGCTGTCAAGTACCCTGCCCCGCGAACCGCCCCGACCAAAAGGATCCCGAACAAGCTGAACAGGGCCACGACGCCCCCGGGGAGGGGCAGCACCAACTCCGCCGTCTCGTTCAGCGGCAGTTGCAGGAATATCTCCTGGCCTTTGACCCAAGCAGCGAACGCCCCCCAAATGAGGGAAACTCCGAGGATTGGGAGCAGGACCTGGCCGATGGCGGCCGCCGATGGGGGGAGGCCAAAGCGGCGGGTCCGGGCCAGCGTCAGCAGGACAGCCCCGGACAGCGCCACCCAAGGCAGCAGAATCAGGAGTTGGGAGACGTAGTCCGCCTCCGCCTCGGACGGGATCGTGAAGCCAAGCACTGCCAGATAGGCCGCACACCAGGCGATCGCCAGGAGGGCGAAATCTAGCACTGCGAGGAAAAGCAGACCGGCCGGAGTGAGGGGGCGATGGGGCATGGGAGTCTCGGCGGGCACCACTTACCAGTACCGGGTTTGAAAATCGCGCTGCCTTGGGGACAATCAAGCCTCGGGTCGGGGCACGACCGCAAGTGTTGACGCGCCCCGGCTTACAGTTCATTCGCGCCGGCGACACATTCCGCTTGTTTTCGGGGGTGCGGTCCCTCTTGATTCCTGCCCCTGCGGGCCGCGCGCCCGCAATTCAGACTTGTCCGCCAAGGGCGGATGGAAAGGAGAACCTCCCCGCCTATGGGTAGCGTGATCAAGAAGCGGCGGAAGAAGATCCGCAAGCACAAGTACAAGAAGCTGCGCAAGCGCATGCGCTTCAAGCGCTAGGAATCTTTCTTCACGGGTCCGGTCCGGACCGCATGGTGAGGATCGGAACATTCCAGATAGCCAAAGCGCCCCCTCCGCATCCGCGGAGGGGGCACTTTGCTATTGGCGGGTCTGTGCTACCAGAGTGTGAGTACTGGCGTCTGGCTTGAGGGCTGGACAGGACGGCGCGAGTACCACTCCCACCGTCCCCGATTCTTCTTCATCCGTCATCATTCACAATTCCCAATTCATCCTTCTCTCAGATATTCTGCGTCAGCTCCGGGTCGCCGCCGTTCTCAATGAAGTGTTGCGGGGTGACCAACTGCCAGCGGCCAACACTCACGTTGTAGCTCGTCGGAATTCCTGGAGGAGCATTGCCCGCGTCGGAGAACCGTGTGTCCCATCCCCAAATGCGGCGCGGCGCGGAATAGTAGCCGCTCTTCGCGGTGGTTGAAGGGTCCTTGTCCCAAGGGCCCATTGCGACCTGGCTCTCGTACAGGTTCAGCATCGAACCCGTGAAGGTGTGCGGGTTGCTGGAGCCCCAGGCCTCGATGTAGCGGAAGAAGTTCTCGCCGCCGCCGGAGTACTGGCCCTTGCGGGAGGGGACATTGCCCGACACGAACACCGCGTTGGTGGTGGTTGGCTTTGCCGATTTTTTGGGGCCGTCGCCGCTGCCCGAGGCGTATTCGCTATCCTTGAAGTTCGAAGACAGGATGTTGATCGCATCACCCGCAATCATCAGCGGGATGCGGTTGTTCGAATTGTTTGGATCATGGTTCACATGGCCCAGCGTGTACATGGGGCCGTTTGACCCGAAGGCGAGGCCACGCTTGTCGGCGTCGGTGCGGCCGTCCAGGGTCGTGATATCATTCAGGTTCTTGTAGCTCATTTCGCTCAGGCGCGCGCCGACCTGCTGGTTGGACGACAGGCCCGACTGGGACACGTCGAAGAAGACGATGCCGTCGTCCTCCGACTTGCCCGTTGGCGACTTCAGCCACGGAATGTCGCGGCCCGGCTGCGCGTTGGGGTCGACCTTTGTGGGGGAGGAGGAAACCTCGAACTCGCGTTGCAGCTTGAGGAACTCGGCCAGGCGGTCCGCCTTGAAGTCGGCCAAGGTGACGTTCTTCTCCTCGCGGCCGTTGTAGATCGTCACGCGATCCACGAGCAGCACTTCCTCCATCACCGTTGGGTCGTTCGCCTTCTTGCGCTTGTACTTCAGGCTCACCGGTTCCTTCACGCGGATCTCAAGACCCGTCTCCGGATCGATGCCTTCGCTCTTCCAGCGATAGGCTTCCACATAGTTCGGCCAGTTTGCACTCGACGCGGTCGCAAAGCCCGGCTTCGTCTCGATGATGAGACCGGCCTTGTAAGCGAGGTTCACGTTCATCTTGCTGTCGTTGAGCATGTCCTCCGGGTTCGCCGCCGTTCCAACGGGCGGCAGTGGGGACTCGATCAACAGGCGCGGCGTCTTCTGCTCGTCGAGCGGTAGCTTGACCGGCAACACACCGTGCGAGCTGTCCTTGAGGTAGCCCTTGAACAGTGCGATGGATTCGTCCACCCAGTTCGGATTCGGGGACCAATCGGGCGTTCCGTCCACGTTGAGCCTGGGCGCTCCGCCGGAGCGATTGTTGTACAAGACCGAGCTCAGCCACCCTTCGTTGTACGAGCGGCTGCTGCTGTGCAGCTTCACGGTGGGGGAGCTGGCGGAGGCGATGCGTTGGTCCGCGATGTACACTTCCTTGCTCCCGGACCACGAACGGCGTGAATGGTCGCCGTAGTGATACACGCCGCCGTACAGGTTCCCCGCGACGGTGATGTAGTCGTGGTAGTAAGCACTGCTCGACGTGGTAAGGAACCAATCCGAGTTTGTATGCACCTTGCCGCGGATGTCGATGCGCTCCCCGGCGTCGAGCTCGAATTGGTTCTCATAGAAGATGGCGTAGTTCAGCAGTGGCACGTTGTACTGCACCAGGTTCTTGGAGGCGTAGACCCCCGGCCGGGTGAGGAAGTTCTGGAATGGAAATGCCGACTCGCCATCTGCCGTCCGCACGTCGCGCGCGCGGGCGCCTGCGATCACCTGAAACCCGCTGATCTGCATCATGAAATCCCGCCAGGGCTCCAGCTCCATCCCGAGGTCGTTGATGGCCTCCTGGTTGATCAGGACGATCTTCCCCTTGCCATCCTCGTCCGTGTAGCCGGGGAGCGGCACGGCGATGACCTCGATCTGGAAACCTTCGTTGACTTCCGGGGCTCCCAAGTCACCGCCGCGCTCCACGACCTCGGCGACGAAGCCCTCGATGCCATTGCCCAGGCGCACCTGTGAAGGGCGGCGCTGCGAGGCGAAGTACAACAGCGCGTACGAACGTTCCAGCGCATTCTCCGCCGCGGCCAGCTCCGCGCCGTGAAGAGTCAGGCGCACCGTCTCCATGCGTCGTTGAAGTGCATAAGCCGCCGTCGACACGATGGCGAACAGCACCAGCGACGTGAACACCAACACGCTGACCAGCGCGGATGCGCCGCGCCTTCTTCCGATTGTCTTCCTGAATCCTTGCTTCATTTTCCGCTCCGGGGGAATCGGTATCGTTTGCTGCGTTGCTACCGGAACTGCCAGGCCTCCCTGATGATGTTATCCGTTTCGCGGTCCGTAGGCCGACTGAAAGACGATCCCCTGATATCCCTTGCCGGTGAAGGCATCGTCACGACGGTCTTCGTCATCCGCGGCTCGTTCCGCGCGCGATTGGCGCACCGCGGAGCGGTCTCCCACTCGAAACTGCACGACCAGCGGCGCACCAAACCCCGGGCTGCGCGTGAACACCGGGCGGAATCCCCCCGGGCTGGTCACGTCGGGAATCCGCGACACCAGACGCACGATAACCTGCTGGTTGCCCTCGTCCTCGCGGTCCGGCAGGAACACGATGAAGTTGTCCCCGATCGTGTCGTTGTCGTCGTCCTCGTCAATATACCTCAACTCGGAAAAGACCGGCGTTTCGCTGTCGTCATTCAACCGCCGGAAGAGAACCACGTCGTTGTTCAGTTCGCCGTTTGCCACGGCGATGTTCGCGCCATTGGCGGCAATTTCCCGCAACCGGCGATGCAGGGAGGACACCTCGTGCGTCATGTTCAGACGCGTCGTGTTGGATCTCTCTTCCTGCAGCATCGTCAGGAACAGGCTCATCACCACGGCGGAGACACCAACGAAAAGGGACGCCGCGATGGCCAGCTCCACCAGCGTCGCACCACGGCGCCAATGTGTTGCATTGCGAAGGAGGGAACCATTGCCTAAGCTTTTCATGATCCCGCTCCCCCGGCGGCGCGATTGCTGACAAACAGGACGCGCTCGGCCACACGTTCCCTGTCGTTGGGCGTCGGCCGCCAACGCGCAGTGACCCGGACCCACTTGCCACCATCCACCTCGAACCGGGTGCCGCTTGCGGGCGCGACCAACAGGTTTGAAATGCCGTAGCCGTTGAATGCCGCATCCAGCTCGAAACGCCCCGGCGTATGGTCGGTGATTCGTGCCATCTGGCCCGCCCCGGTCCCTTCGCGCAGGATCACGTACCGGCCCGTCATGTCCACACCCTCTGGCCAGTCGTCCTGGTCAAAATCCAACGAGTCGCTCGAACCTCCGGTGGCCTCCCCGAATCCATACCATGTGTAGTCCAATGTAAAGGTAGGGGCGGAATCAGGAAACTGCGGATCATAGACGCGTTCGCGTCGGATCGTGAATGACTGATCCGTGTAGACAGGATTGGTTGGGTGAGCGACCGCCATGTCCGGATCGCCAAGCGCGCGATAATTGGGAGCGGCGCGAATCAGCTCGGACTCGCGCTCCAGCACTTCCATGGCCATCAGGTCCTGCTGTGCCGCCAACGACATGCGCGACACGAACAACAGGCCCGTTATGGCACCCAACAAAACGATGGCCAGAATGGTTGAAGCGATCAGGACTTCCAGCAGGGAGAACGCAGCTTTGGGAACCGCGTAGTGCCTCTTCATCTTCAGATGTTCTTGGACGTAATCTCGGGAGCGCCCGTCGACTTCCCCTCGCGCTCGGCCCGACCAATTGCAATCCCCGTGCCCCGAACACGCGATCGCCGGCTCGGCGTAGACTGTTGAAAAAAAAGAGGTTAGAAGTCGACCGGAAAGCGCCGCTCACGGCCTGTTCGAAAAGTGCACAAAAAATGGGCGCCTGAAATGTGTGCGGAGCTACACGGTCTCTGGTGGAGTCTCCGAACTGTATTCCGCCAAGAGCCCCAACAGCTCCTCGCGCCCCTCTCCCGTCTCGGAGGAATAGGGCAAAATGTCCCCTGCAGCCACTCCAAAAACCCCGGCGATGGCCTTCAAGTGCCGCTGCCGGTGGGTCTTGCCAATCTTGTCGGTCTTGGTCGCCACCAATTGAATCGGAACCTCCGCCTCGTCCAGCAGTTCCATGAACCGCTCATCGGCCTGGTTGGGCGTGTGCCGAATGTCCAGAAGCAGCAGCGCGATCCGCAGCAGCGGGTTCCGCTTCAGGTACCCCTCCATCATGGGCTGCCATCCGCGGCGAACGGCCTCCGGCGCGTTGGCGTAGCCATAGCCCGGCAGATCCACCAGGTGGAGCTCGCGGGTCTCGCCATCGCAGGCCAGGTCCACCTCGAAGAGGTTGATGAGCTGCGTGCGGCCGGGGGTCTTGGAGGTCCGCGCCAGGCTCCGCCTTCCCACCAGCGAATTCAGAAGAGACGATTTGCCGACGTTGCTGCGGCCGGCAAAGCACGCCTGGGGGAGTGCCGGCAGTGCATCGTCCACCTTCCACCGATCATACGATCGCAGGAAGCGGGCATCCTTCACATTGATCTTCGCCATGGGGAACAAACCTTAAAGGTCTCTTTAGGGTCCAAGTGTGCCAATCCGCCTCTCTCGGCGCAAGCAAAGGAGTCCCCCATGTCTGGAAACGCGCGTTTGCACTTTGTTGCTGCCTTCGTGGCCCCGCTTGCTGTTGGCGCGGCTGAACCCCAACCCATCCAGAGCACCGTCGAATCCGTCGGGTTGTTCAAGAACGGACTCCTTGTGGTGCGCGAGACCATGGTCGTTCCCGGGCCCGGCACATACCACCTGGACACCCGGCCGAACGCCATCCACGGCACGTTGTGGTTCGAGTCGGAAGCGAAGTTTGAGGCCCGGACGGCCACCCGCCGCGAAGAGCGCCCCGCTCCACCTGCCAGCAATCTGGTCGAGGTCACCCGGCGGCTCGAAGGCGCGCAGGCAGTCCTGACGCTGACCGGAGGCGAGACGCTGCAAGGGATCATCATGCCGCTTCCCGGTGGTCCCTCGCCGGCGGCGATGCCCTCCACTATCTATCCGCACCTCTCGTCAGTGACATTCCCCACCGCTGTCGGAATGGTCCCCATTCAGGTGGATGGCCGCATCTCATATGTGCCGATGGACAACATCAAGTATATCACTCAGGAGAGTGGCAATAGTGGCAAACGCCAGACGGAGACGTCCGAGATTCCCACTCTCGAGTTGGTAGTGGATGACGGCGCCTCTCCCAACTACACCATCACGATGACCTATCTGACCCGCGGAATGGCGTGGGCGCCGAGTTATCACATCGAATACGACGATTCCGGGACGGCGACGATTGGCGTCAGCACCATCATCCGCAACGAGTGGCGCAACCTGGACGGAACGCGCGTCGAACTCATCTCCGGCTTTCCGCAGATCGAACATTCCAGCGTGACCAGCCTGTTGTCTAACGAGACGACATTGGAATCATTCTTCAGCCAGATTTCCGCTGGGAACTCGCCACGCGGCGGCGCGATCCATACCCAGATGATCGTGTCGAACACGGCCATGCCCATTCGGGCGGGAGTGGTGGAGCTGGATAGCCAGATGGCGGGAGCAGGCGAGGACCTGCACTTCCAAGACATCGGCCCCGTCACCATCGCCAGTGGCTCGGCCATCAGCAGGCAACTGGCCACGACTTCAACCGCCGCAAAGCGCTTCGTTGATTGGCGCATTGCCGACGGACGCGATCAGTTCGGCCGCCTGAACAACGGGGAAACAAGCACTCCGGAGGCGTGGGACTCGATCCGCTTCACGAATCCCTTCGACTTCCCGCTCACCACCGCGCCAGTCAGCGTCTGGATCGACGGCCGGTTCCGCGGACAATCCACCACCTCGTTCATCAACCCAGGCGCGCCCGCCGTCGTCAAGACGACCAAGGCCATGTCGGTGGAGACGACACACGAGGAGTTTGACATCAGCCGTGGCGACCCGCGCCGAATCCTGAACAATGATTACCAACCGATCACCGTGCGGGCGGAAATGAAGGTCACCAACCGGCGCAGCACACCAGTCACCATCGAGATCACCCGCGAGTTCCAAGGTACGATGATCACCGCATCCGACGAACCGGCGCAGATGCGCTCGATCTCAAAGCGCAATGCCGTCAACCCAACCAATGAAGCCAATTGGACCATCGACATCGCCCCTGGCCAGCAGCGGCTGATATCGCTGGACTATGAGGTGCTGGTCAGGATTTGAGCCAGCCAATCACCGATGCAACACAGGCAGGTAAGCCTCCCACGGCCCAACCTCCTCCTTGTATTGCTTCGCCATGACGCGCGCGATCTGGGCGATGTGTCCCAGATCGTGCACCGTCCACGTCGACAACAACTGCTCCAGCGTCACCGTGCCAAACGCTGGATGCTCGCCGGTGAGGGCCAGCTCGGCGGGGGAGATGTCCAGCCCCTTCAGCTCCGCAACGTTGGCCGCGCGAAGCGTCGCGAACTTGTCGAGCAGCTCCGCCAACGTCTTCCCCTTCGCCACCTCCAGGTGACGGAAGCGATCCACCGGCGCGAAGCGCTTGTCCGGATTGTCTCCCAGGATAATCCGCACCCGCCCCATCCAATCCGTTTCCTCGCCATCGATCAAATGGCCGACAATGTTGAAAGGGCTCCAAGTCTCGGGCCCCTCGTGGGCAAGCGTCCATGCAGGATCGAGATCCGACAACATCGCGCGCACAACAGCCGGCGTACGCTCGAGGATCTGGATGCTCTTTTGGATGTCAAAGCTCAAAGCAGTTCCTCCCATTCGTCAATTCCCGCATGAGACTTCACTGCGGACCCCTCACTTCTTCCCACCCACCTATCCCGATCAATGCCAATCACCCCCAAGTCAAACTGCTCCGCCCATGAAACCACTCAAGTGTTCTGCACTCCCCCAAAACAAACCGGGCCGGGAGTCAACCGTCCCCCGGCCCGCAGTTCTTCATCCTTCATCCTTCACCCTTCACCCTTCTTTCTTCCCCATCCCCGGCAACTTCTCCATCAGCTTGCCCAGGTTGATCCCGGAGACCGACTCCACAACGGGCGGCAGACCGGCGACGATTTGCGCCACGTCCTGCGTGATCTTGTGCGCGCCGGCTGCGCCGTCGCCCATGCCGACGATCGTGATCTTGTCGGTCTTGGCCAGCGGCGCGGCGATCTCGCGGGCGATCTCCGGCAGCTTGTCGATGACGATTTCCGCGATGGCCGCCTCGTTGTATTCCTTCCACGCCTCGGCCTTCTTGCGGTTCGCTTCGGCCTCGGCGAGACCCTTCGCCTGGATGGCCTCGGCTTCCGCCAGACCGCGCGCCTTGATGATCTCCGCCTCGGCGAGACCCTTCGCACGGATGGCCTCGGCTTCCGCCAGACCGGCTGCCTTCACGACGTCGGCGCGGGCAAAACCTTCGCGCTTCTCCGCTTCGGCCTTACCGAATGCCTCGCGGTCCAACTTCTTCGCCGTCGCCTCGGCCATGGTCTCCACGCGGAACCGTTCGGCCTCGGCGGGCTTGCGCACCGTCGCGTCCAGCTCGCGCTCCTTGCGCGTGATTTCGCGCTCCTGCACGTTGATCAAGCCTTCGCGCTCGACGACCAGGACCTTCACTTCCTCGGCCTTGGACAACTGCATCGTCGTGTTGCGCTGGATGTCATAGGCCAGCTCCGCCTCGGCGCGCTTCTTGTTCACGCCCGCCTCGTACTCCTGGACCTTCATGCGGTAATCGCGGTCGGCCTCGGCGATGCGCGTCTCCGCGGCCAGTCGGGCGATCTGCCCCTCCTGGTTCGCCGCGGCGCTCCTGGCGGTCGCATCGCGATCGGCTTCGGCCTGGCCAATGATGGCGTCGCGCTTGACCTGTGCCGTGCGCGGCTTGCCCAGCGCATCCAGGTACCCGTTCGGATCGGTGATGTTCTTCACCGTGAACGACACGATGCGCAGGCCCATGTTGCGCATGTCCGGCGTGGCGATGCTCTGCACCTGCTGCGCGAACTTGTCGCGTTCCTTGTAGATCTCCTCGACGGTCAGCGTCCCCAGCACCGCGCGCAGGTGACCTTCCAGCGTCTCCAGCGCCACCGTGCGGATCTGCTCGTCGTTCAGCCCCAGAAACTGCTCCGCCGCCGTGTCGATCGAAGCCTGGTCGCTGTCGATCTTCACCTGCGCGACACCGTCCACCACCACGGGCACACCTTGGAATGTGTAGACCTCCGGTGTGCGCACCACCAGCGTCATGATGTTCAACGACAACCGGTCGACGCGTTCAAAGATCGGCCACACAAACACGCCACCACCGCGAATCGTCCGGAAGCCCTTTCCTTCCTTGCGGAAGAACTTACCCGAGATGACCAGCACCTCGTTCGGGCCGACCTTCTTGTACCGGGCGGCGAACAAGGCACCAATGAGCACCAACACCACAAAGGCCGTGATGAGTGCGGCGGCCACCCCGATGATCTCGGTGGGGAATCCCCCGCCCGCCCCCAACATCTGAATCGTGTTCATGTGGATGCGTCCTCCTTCTCGGGATTTTCCGGCTTGTCGTGCCGGGCCCTGCTGGCTGCAAACGGCGATACGATATACATACCGGCGACATAACGGTCGATATTCACCAATTGCCCGCTCGCGATCGGCTTTCCATCCGCGGTCTGGGCAGGACCGCTGATTCGACCGCTGTTTGAATCAAAGGAAATCTCCCCCGTCCCCCCCTCCGGGATGGCCGTGATAACCTTCGCAGTGGTGTTCTCCAGCTTCGTCGGGTCAAAGCTGGTACCGCCCTGCTGGGTCAGGATCAGCTTGAAGCCCCCATAGTACACGATGGCCGAACCGAGCAGGCTGAGCAGGAACCCTCCAAAGATCGATCCGGCCGGGCCAAACCCCGCCAAATCCCGAAGGACCAGTCCCGCCAGACCAAAAAACACCAAAAAAACCGCGATCATCGGCCCGCTGATGGGCCCGGCCTCCGCCGCATCCAGCCCGAAGCCCAGGATCTCACCGAAGAGAAACGAGAAGAGAGCGAGCACGAGGCCTATCAGCAGGCACCCCCAAAAGATCAAAGTCAGGGGTGCATTATCAAGGGGGAGGAGGTCCAGCCATTCGGCCATACATCACTCCATCTGGAGCCGGGTAGGTTCAGTCGAGGGATGGAATCCCATGGCCACGACCGGGCGGCAAGGGAAAGCCGCCAATCGCTCACCTTTACGGCCCAGAGGTTCCCCTTATTCCAAGCAGGCGCACTCCCATCCCCCCCACCCCTTCATTCGGGGCCATCCCGTCCACCTCGCCCACAACGTCCACCCCGTCCACCGTGTCCACTCCGACCACCACACCCACATTTTCACCACGTTCCACGCAAAAATGGACTTGCCTGCAACCACGGGCCTTGCTCAATCGGTCGACTAAGGCTGACGAATGCGCCCAAAGCTACCCCGAGTCCCCCGCGCCCGCGGTCCGGTCAGGGGCCATCCTCCTTGTGGAAGCGAGATACCAGATGAGACAGTGCACCCCCAACACAGACACACCACGTGCCTTCACGCTGATCGAGCTGCTGATTGTTGTGGCCATCATCGCCATCCTCGCGGCCATCGCCGTGCCGAATTTCCTGGAGGCACAGATTCGGGCAAAGGTCTCGCGGACGAAAGGCGACATGCGGACGGTCGCAACAGCGTTGGAGTCCTACTCCGTCGACAATAACCGCTATCCACCGGACTACAGCCACTATTATATAGATCGAATTGCTCGCAAGGAACACCTTCAGACGTTTGTCGGCCGACTCAAGTACTTGACAACCCCGGTAGCACACCTCTCGGCGTTGCCGGAGGACTCATTTGCTATCCCATTGGCTCGTGGTGGAATGGCGGGGACTGTCGCGTACAGGGAGGGGGCAGTCGCGTCTGGTGCCATCATCAATCCCATAACATTCGACTATGCGGCACTCAACAGGGATCTTGCCAGTCTAACAGCCGGATTGGACCGCGACACGAATTGGGCAAGATTCACCTCAAATACGGGAACGATCGCGTGGGCGCTCAATTCGGTCGGTCCAGATGTAACAGATCACCGCTTTTTGGGTGCTGAAGGTATCACCGTCTACGATCCCAGCAATGGGACCATATCACTTGGACAGATCATCCGGACAAATCTGAGCGCCGAGGACATCGGCACCAATAACGGCTAGCTAGCGAAACTTGGCGGCGGCCTCCCGAAAGGCCGTCGCCAAAGTCCATCATCTCACTCTCAAGCCGTTCGCTCGAACCGCTCCGCCCGGTTCAGCAACTCCACAACCTCCTCATCCCTCGTCTGGCCAAAATTGGCGTACCATTCCCCCACGGCCATAAAATCCCGTGGGGTCAGGCACGCCACAACCTCGTCGGCATCCTCCCTCATCAGTGCCATCGTGTCCATGGGCGCGACCGGCACGGCGACGATCACGCGCGCCGCATCGCCCGCGCGCGCCGCCTCCACCGCCACGCGCATCGTTGAACCCGTGGCCAATCCGTCATCCACCAAGATCACCACCCGATCGCGCAGCTCCACCTCCGGCCGGTCGCCACGGTATACCCGTTCGCGACGAGCCAACTCCCGCCCTTCGCGCTCGGCGATGGAATCGACCACCTCCGGCGCCAGACCCAGCATCTCCACCAACTGAACATTGATCACCCGGTGCCCGCCAGAGGCGATCGCCCCAAGTGCCAACTCCTCCTGCCCCGGCACGCCTAGCTTCCGCACGACAAAGACATCCATCGGCAACTGCAACGCCTGCGCCACCTCATAGCCCACCGGCACCCCGCCACGCGGCAATGCCAACACAATCGCGCGCGGATGCCCGCGATACTGCGTCAACAACCGGGCTAACGACCGACCCGCATCGCGACGATCGCGAAACTGCTGGAACATGTGCATCCCCCTCACACAAACATGGTGACCCGGCCTACCACGCAGCCACCCCAAAACCAAGTACAAAGCCCTGCGCGGCTGTGGAATGCGGCCGTCTTGCGGACGATGCTTTGCCCATCGAAGCTTGCTTCGAGGGGCGCCCGCCAGTGCGAATCACTCAAGACCTCCATCAATCGTGGATCTCATGTACGAGAGCTTGAGCCTGCCTTCATGCGACTGCAGCGGCGGAAGCAAGCTTCCCGCCGAGAAAGCGCAAGCAAGTGTATTTGGCACTTCGCGAAATGACATAGACTGAATGGGCTGCGGCCTGCACTTGCCGAGGAAATGCATTCGACAAATTCATTCGCATTGGGCATCGCCAGCTTGCCAGCGCGGAGCGCGACATTCGAGTAGCCATGGGTGAAGCGAAGCGGAACCCATGGTAGGAAGGCAGAATAACCAAGTCCCCCTTGCGAGGGCGACACAACAGGCGAATCATGTGTGCTGTTGCGCCGCCCCTGACGAGCGGCACTGCGCTCATAGGGGCCCGCGCCCAGATGGCGCGACACCTCCTCCTCAAGCATCTCCTGCACACACACCTGAATCATCTCCTTCAACAGGCCCGGCTCCACAAACAGCCTTGGCGACGGGCGCTCCTCCGTGATCACTCTCTTCGGGGTCATCGGACTGTCTCCTCAAGGTTGGTCTTGGCGGACAAACCCAAGGAAAACCGGTGACCCCTCACCGGCGCAATTTACAGATGGTTCGGTACACTATCCGAAGCCGGGTCCATTCGTGCCATTTCATTCTTCCCTCTTCACTCTTCCCACGCATCTTTGCCTCGCGCCCGCCCTCGACCTGCGCCATATCATTCACCCCGTCAACCAACCCACGGAGCACCCGCCCCATGACCGTCAGCCATCCTGAGAGCGCGCAACACGCCGAAACCGGCTCGTTCCCCCGCTACATCAACATCCGCAGCGACACCCAGACGCTTCCCACGCCGGAGATGCGCCGCGCCATCGCGGAAGCCGAGCTGGGCGACGACACCTATGGCGAAGACCCTACCGTCAACCGCCTGCAGGAAATGGCCGCGGAAATGACCGGCATGGAGGCCGCCCTCCTCGTCCTCAGCGGCACCATGGGCAACCTGATCGCGCTGATGACCCTGGCCCAACCGGGCGACGAGGTCCTTCTCGATCTCGACTCGCACATCTTCTACTATGAAGTCGGCAACATCGCCAACATCGCCGGACTCATGCCCATGCCTGTCCCCTGCCCGGAGGGCATGATGGACTCCCACGCCCTGCGCGAAGCCATCCGCAGCCCCAACCTTCATTACCCGCGGCCCAAGGTCCTCTGCCTGGAGAACACCCACAACCGCAGTGGCGGCCGCGTGTTGCCTTTGGAGCTCCACAACGAACTGTGCGAGGTCGCCCACGACCACGGCCTGAAGGTTCACATCGACGGCGCGCGAATCTTCAACGCCGCCCTCGCCGCCGGCGTCCCCGTTTCGGCCTATACGGAGAAGGCAGACTCGCTCATGTTTTGCCTCAGCAAAGGCCTTGGATGTCCTTTGGGATCAATGCTCTGCGGATCGAAGGAATTCATCGCCGAAGCCGACCGCAACCGCAAGCGCCTCGGCGGCGGCATGCGCCAGGCCGGCATCATCGCCGCAGCTGGCATCCACGCCTTGGAAAACAACGTCCAGCGCCTGCTCGACGACCACAAGAGCGCCCGGCGCCTGGCCGAAGGCATGAACCAGATCCCCGGCCTCTACGTCGACATGCACACCGTCGAAAGCAACATGATCTACCTCGACCATCGCAAGTCCGGCCTCTCCAACCGCGAGTTCCTGACCCTTCTCGAACAACACGGCGTCCTCGCCAGTCCCCGCCCCCCCTACCAAGTCCGCATGGTGACCAGCTACCACCACACCCCCGAAATCATCGAGGAAATCCTCCGCCGCACCCGCGTGGCGATGGAGAGCCGATTGTAGATCTTAATCTGTGAAAAGAAGTGGAGCGAGAGACGGGACTCGAACCCGCGACATTCAGCTTGGAAGGCTGAAGCTCTACCAACTGAGCTACTCTCGCCCGCAGCGGGGGATGTTTGGGGGATGGGGGTGGTGGCGGTCAACGGCGAATCGCAATTTGCTGAATCAAAGGGGTTCGGTGTAGGGTTTGTCCAAGGCGCGCCGGGAAAGCGGCTCCGGCTCCTTGCCTCGCCCAAGGCTCGGCAGCGCAGCAATCGTGCGGACGAAGGCAAAGGGGAGGGCGCGCGCCAAGGCACCAAGGCCCGGGAATTGGATCGCCCGCAGAGAGTGTTCGGGATGGACGAGGCTGGCGCCGCTAAAATCTCCCAGAGCGCGCTTGGCCGCGAGGGACTCGAGTAACTGCGGCTCCTGACGCGATGCAAAAACGAGGATGTTCTGGCGGTACCAGTAGGGGATTTGTTCGTCGCGCCAGATGTGCGGGCGCAGGATATCGAAGACTTGGAAGCCGGCTTGGCTGAACAGGTCGATCCAATAGGATGGCCACTGCTCGTTGACGTGGCACTGCCCCCCTTGGCCGGGGATGGCGGCTGAGAAGACAACCACTGGCGCGAGGCTGGTCAGTTGATCGACAAAGCGCCGCGCCGCGGCGGGAGGTAGATGCTCGCCCACCTCGAGGGACATGGCCATGTCAAACCGGCGGCCGAGGTCCCACATGCCTCCAAGATCGGCGGTAATGAAATGCGCCCGATCGACCTCCAGATCCTCCGGCGCAACCCATGGACCGTCGATTCCGACGGCATCAATACCACGATCAAGGACGGCTTTTACCCACAGTCCCGTGCCGCATCCCACATCGGCGATGGATCGGACAGGTGCGATTCCGAGGATGGTTGGTAGCAGCGCATGGGCAGCGGCAACGACCCACTTTCGCCTGCTCCGGTAAAACCATCGGCCGTAGGTCATTGTGGTGATGGATGTCCTGTCGGCTTGGCGTGAACTCCACAATGGGCTCAAATGCGCGGCGCAAGGGTGGCAAGGGCGGATTTGCCCCTTGCCGTGGATTGTGCACTCTTCAATACACCGCGGTCACCGCAAACAAGATGGGCGCGGCTTCGGTGCCGGCGCTTTGCAGGCGGATGGAGTCGATGGGCTTTTCGGGCGCGGGGTTCTCCCAGCCGAGGTCCCACAATCGCAACGCGGTCCCCGCGGCAGATTGACCTTCCCACGCGATGGGCGTGGTGGCGCCGGCGCGGCTTTCGGTGACGGCAAAGATATTGCGGCCGTATTCGAGCGCGAGCTCTGCGTGCGTGCCGTCGGCATAGTTCACGACAACCTGACCAACCACGGCATGCTCGCGCGTGGGGAAGTTGGTCGTGACCAGGAAGTGCAGCCCGGATGCAACAAGTCCATCGAGTTGCAGTTCGGCGCTTTCCGGATACTCGCCGGGCGCGTTCATCCTTCCGTGCAAGTGGACCGCGCGCTTACCATTGGCGGTGTCGGGCAGGTGGAAGACTGTGCTCCCCATGCGGCGCGTTCCTTCCGGAAGCGAGCGGAAGTCATTCAACGGCCCGTAGCCAAGCCACTCGCTGCCATCGGGATCGACCACTGCGCGGTTGAAGGCAGCGGTCAGGTCGAGGAAGGCACCGCGCTTCTCCGTCAGCAGTGGCTTCGTGCGGAACCAGGTGCGGATGAATTCGTCCTTGGCATTGAACGGCAGATCGGCCGGTTCGCGTTCATCACCGGACCACGCATAGTGCGCGGCCAGGATGTAGGTCCAATACTGGTACCAGGACGCTTCATTGTCATCGATGGCAAAGTTGAAACCTGCCCAGGTTGTTTGCAGGTATCCCTTTGCGCCCGCTTCGATGCAGGCCAGCGCAAGTTGATGAATGTTTGCCGGTGTGTACCATCCGGCGCCGATGACGTCAAACCCTTGGAGACGCCACAAGGGGATGGACGTATATTCGGCAGGCGTGACGGGCTTGTAATGCCAATCGACGATGGTCATGTCCTTGGGCAGGCGCGCGCGGCGTTCGGCGGCTTCTTCCGGTGATGGCGCAAAGGTGGCATCGGCCGCTTCCGACGTGTGCAGGAACATGTCGCCCCACAAATGCACCTTCACGCCGCGCTCGCGGAACCAATCGTTGAGCTTGATCGTGTCCATCAGGATCAGATCCGTCGCGGACATGCCGCTCTCGCGACTGCGATATGGGAAGCGCCCGCGCATGGTCACTTCATCGTGGCCGATGTGGAATCCCTTCGGTTGGAAGAAGTCCAGCGCTTCCTGATACACGGAGAAAATGAAATCGTACGTGCGCGGGTTCGTTGGGCTGTACGCGTACGGCATATCCGGATCTTCTGCGATGTCGAGGTTGTGGCCGTTCGTGAAGATCCATTCGCTGTGCCCCAGCGATTGGATCAGTGGGATCAGATCAACAAAGTACCGCGACGCCGCATCGACCACCAGGCGCGCGTCATCCTTGGCCATGCCAAACTCGGGATGTTCCAGCTCCGGGCAGCTGTCCCACACGATGTACTGGGACTCCCAAATGAAGGAGTTCAACTTGTAGCGGGCGAGCAACTCGCGCACTGCCTTCGAGATTTGTCCGCCAGCGTGGCGTCCGGACAGCGCATGTATTCCGCGAAAGTCCAGCGACGGATAGTCCACGATCCGCGCGCCGCGGACTCCAATGGCGCCTTCGCCAAAGCTGATGAGTTGCACGAGCGTCGTCACGCCATAGAACACGCCCTGCTCGGTGTTGGCGGCGATGGCGACGTGGCCGTTGCCTGCGGAAAGAGCGTACCCTTCGCGATGATCTGGGATGACTAGGCCGTCCTTTGCGATGAGTTCCTGCGGAAGCGACCAGCGGCCTAATTCGCCAAGCAGGATCGCGCCCGATGGAATGGATGTCGGCAGTTCGTCGGCGATCACCTGCGAGCGCAGTTCGTAAATGTCCTCCAGATCGCGCGCGAGAAACTCCGCCGCTGTCATGATCCCGGCGCCCGCGTCGGGGCCGACATAGATGGTGACGGGATCCTTCAGCGGAACATGCTCATCAAGATAGGCTAGTTCTTTCGGCTTCGGGATGATGTAGTCGCGCTTCGTCGTTGGAATGCGCACCACTTCTGCATCGGAAATGGCGGATTCCACCTTGAGGGCCCCAGCGTTGATGGCCTCCGCGGACAGCTTCTCCGGCAGCCGCATGGTGAATTCGTAATGCAACTTCTCCCGCGCAGGGATGGGCCGTTCCAGATAGCCAAACCAGAACATCGGGTTGCTGTCCATGGCGTACTGGTTCTTGCGATAGTCCAGCAGGACAAGGTCATCCCTTGCGTTCGACTCGATGATGATGTCGCCGATGGGGGACTGGAGGAGGAGCTTGTCGAAGCGGCGCGCCACGGTCGATTCCTCAACACCGGGCCCGGGCGCTTCATATGGGATCTGGCAGGCGATCTCATGATCCGGATAACTGGCAACGAACGGCACACCGGCGGCAAGGTTGGGATTCATGCCACCAACGCGCCATTCCAGGACTGCCGGGTCATCGCTGGCGAACTCGAAATCCAGCGTCACGCGATACACATTCTCCGGCAACAACGCATGCGTCTCCGTCGCGGTGAAGGGCGAAGCAATCTCGTTGTCAAGTTCGTGCCGGATGACGAGCCGTTTCCCGCCGTCGACTTCCTCAACGCGTGCGTCGCGCAACAGGGTCACGTTGTGCTCTGTCACATAGTACTGGCTTCCCCATCCCGGCGTCACCACGGCGATCAGGCTTGTGTTCAGGACAGGAATGTCGAACGCCTGCAGCGAGCCTCCCGGCCCCGGCGCATAGTAAAGATGCAGATCGCCGACGCGCAAGTCGGCGTACTCGGCATTGACTTCCGCGTGGCTGGCCTCACCGGCGTACAGGGCCGTTGTCGAAGCCAGTGTCATGATCGCGACCACCCTTCGCAGGCTTTGTGCAAGGTAACCGCATTCTGTCATGACGCAAGCTCCCGGGCCTGTTGCGACATTTGGTCGCGGTACTCAGCCATCGACAGGACGCACCCTTCGTGGCGGGCCTTCTCTGCCGCGAAGGAAAGCAGGTGGCCCTCGACGGCGATATCCAGCGACTTCTGCATGGAAGCGTAGTCCTCTTCGCGAACGAGGCGCACGAAATTGGTTATCACGCCCGCATCGCCGCCGGAATGGCCTCCGATCCCTTCGGGTGTCTGGTGCACCACGTGCGTCGCCTCGTCATGAAACCCTTGGTCAAACCGTGTGATGCGGATCTCGTTCTTCTCGATGTTGCCATTCAACTCGCCATCGGATCCAATGATCCTGATCGTGCGGAAGCAACTCACCGAGTTCGCAATCAGGCTGAAGCTGAACACCACGTCGTTCTCGAACTCGGCCAACACGCCCTGATTGTCCACGGCCGTGTTGTCGCAGCGGTAGACGCAGCGTCCGTATTGCTCCGTCTTCAGTGCATGCAGGCGCGCCTCATCGGTGGGCGCTACCATGCCCTGCGTGATCGGCCAATATCTTCCGGCTGGACCGAGATAGAACGCCGGAGCGAAGTAGGGGCATGTCTTCTCCGCCGGGCACCCATCCGTGCATCGCGCGGGAGCCCCGGTGGGAGCGTTCTCCTCCTTGAAGTAGCGCAACGACCCGACGGACGACACGCGCCGCACCTTGCTGTCCACCAGCCAAGTCGCGGCATCCATGTCATGGCAACACTTCGTCAGGATCGTTGGGCCCGAATCCTCCACGCGACGCCAATTGCCGCGGACGTAGCTGTGCGCGAAGTGCCAAAACGCGACGTTTTCCACCATGTTGATGGACAGGATCGAACCGATGGCGCCGGAATCCAGCAGGCTCTTCACCTTCGTGTAGAAGGGCGAGTAGCGCAGCGGATGGCAAATCTGTAGCAGTCGCTTGTTCGCGCGCGCATGATCGGCAATTGCCACGCACCCTGCCGGAGTGTGCGCCATCGGCTTTTCCAGGAACAAATGGTACCCGGCATCCAGCGCGGCGATTGCGGACTCGTGATGTGTCCTGTCCTGTGTTGCATTGAAACATGCTTCGGCCATGCGCGGCCGGAACAGGATATCCCGCCAATCGGCAAATCGGTTCTCGGGCGGAATCGCGTGATTCTCGGCAAAGTGATTCCGCCGCGCTTCATTTGGTTCGGCGACGGCCACAAAGCGCAGCTTGTCGGGCCGGTGCAGGGCGTATGCCCCGACTGCTTCCGACCCTCGTTGACCAGCTCCCAACAGGATCGCGTCCACGGGTTTCATGGGGTGCTCTTTCGGAAAAAACCGGCGTGCCCTCATCGTGAGCACCGCCGGCCATTGATTGAATCAAGTCGTGTAAGGATGCTGCACGCCGCCAGGCGGTCGCAACCGCAACAGGGCGCCGTCTTGCTTCTTCGGTGTGTGTGATGATCAGGTCTGGTGGTGCCGGGAGCGGGGCTCGAACCCGCATGATGCCAAGCATCCTGGGATTTTAAGTCCCATGCGTCTGCCAGTTTCGCCATCCCGGCACGGCAGGGCTTATCTGTGGCCACGGTCGCGCGGTTGGCAAAGGTAATGAGCACACCCGGGCTGGCTTTATTGCCGCCGGCGGAATCGTGCCAGCCAAAACCCGTCCGTCCCGTCGCGGTGAGGGAGGAGCGTCAGCGTGTGGCCGGTGGCATGCAGCGGGACGCCCGTCTTCGCGAATGGCTGCCCGAGGCCGTCCGGCTCAAAGCCCAGCTCCGTCATGCGCTCCACCGACAGGAGCTGTTCTGTTTCCTCCGGTTCGAAGCTGCATGTCGCATAGACCAACACGCCCCCCGGCTTGACCAGAGGTGCGTATGCCTCCAGGCACTCGCGCTGCAGGGTGGTGATCTCCTGTAGCCGTTCGCTCATCCTGCCACGCCAGGCAAAGTCCGGATTCCGGCGCAGGGTGCCGAGGCCCAGACAAGGCGCATCGATCAGCACTGCGTCGTAGGGCGCGCGCTCCGCGGCAGTTCCGGGATTCAGCAGCCGCACATTGTTGACGCCCGCGCGCTTCAGCCGCTTGCGCAGGCCTTCCAGCCGCTGGATGTCCTTGTCGTGGGCAAAGACTTCTCCCTTGTTCCGCATCAATGCCGCCAGATGCAGCGTCTTCCCACCTCCGCCCGCACAGGCATCCAGCACACGCCAGTTCGGATGCGGATCCACCGCGCAGGCCACAAGTTGGCTCCCCTCGTCCTGCACTTCGAACCAGCCCTGCTCGAAGATGTCGTGGCGAAACAGGTTCATCTTCCGTCCGATGCGCAACCCGTCCGGCGCCAGGCGACTGGGCTCCGGATCGAGCCGATCCTTGGTCAACCGGGCGAGGCACTCATCGCGCGTGGTCCGCAGGGTATTGACCCGCAGGTCCAGAGGCGCCGTCTCGCCAAGGGAACGGGCCAGCTTCATGGCTTCCTCATCCCCCAACTGCGAACGCCATCGATCGAACAGGTCGACCGGCAGGGACACCTCCGCCGCACGTTGGACATTCCCGGGGGCATGAGCCAATCCCTCACCGCTTTCCAGGGCTTTGGCAAACTCGGCAACCAAACGCATCGGCTTCCCCAAATTGGGGACTGGCGATTCGTTCTTCGGCAGCGTGCGGTCCTTGATGGCGGCGATGGCCCGCCGGGTCAGCTCGATGGCCTTTTCCGCCGCGGCGCCCAGATCCTCGATCATCCACCGCACCAGACCCAGGGCGGCCTCCTCTCCCGGTGCCATGCCACTGGTTTCGATCCGGCCGGAACCGTCCCACTCGATGCGCGGCTCGGCCCTCCCCATCCATTGCCACAGTAGCAGGGTTCGCACGCGGCGGCGCAGCAGGGCATAGATCGTGGCGGCGATGAACCCGCGCACCGATGGTGGCAGCTCCCCCCGCAGCCGGAAGTAGCGGGCGATCAAAGCGTCCGGCGGCGCGGCGGTCGTCGTGCATCGCGCCAACAGCTCCAACACATGGCCCCGCAGGTCATCATGCCGGGGCGACTCAGGGAGCAGCTCCCGGGCCGGCTCCCCCTGTTCGGGCGGATATCCTGCAGACTGTTCCCCCTGCTGCACTTGTTCCTGTTGATCCACCCGGCGGCCTCCAAAAGTGTTTCCGCTCCCCGATATTGGGGGATGCGGCAAAACCTGACTGAAGGAACCCCACCATGGATCCCATCATCTACATCGACGGAGAGTATGTGGCCAAGAAGGATGCCAAGATCAGCGTCTTTGACCACGCAGTACTCTACGGCGACGGCGTATTTGAGGGCATCCGCCTTTATGGGGGCAATGTCTTCCGTCTGGAGCAGCACCTGGAGCGCTTGTGGGATTCCGCCCGCTCCATCATGCTGGATATCCCCATCTCGCGCGAGGAAATGACCCAGGTCGTCTGCGAGACCTGCCGGCGCAACAACCTGCGCGATGGCTACATCCGCCTGGTCGTCACGCGCGGAGAGGGCGATCTGGGGCTGGCTCCGTGGCTTTGTCCGAAGCCGACCATCTTCTGCATTGCCTCCAGGATCCAGATGTACCCGGAGGAGTTCTACACCAAGGGACTCGACATCATCACCGCCGCGACCCGGCGCGTCCCACCCGATACGTACTCCGGCCGCACCAAGAGCCTAAACTACCTGAACAACATCATGGCCAAGATCAACGCCCGCATGGGGAATGCCCTCGAGGCCCTGATGCTCAACCAGGACGGCTTCGTCGTCGAGGCCACCGGCGACAACGTCTTCCTGATCAAGAAGGGCGAGCTCTTCACGCCGCCCGTCTACATGAGCGCCCTGCGCGGCATTACCCGCGACGCGGTCGTCGACATCGCCAAGGGGATGGGCCTTCCCGTGAGGGAGGAACCGTTCACGCTCTACGAGGTCTACACCGCCGATGAGATGTTCCTGACGGGCACGGCCGCGGAGCTGATCTCCGTCGTCAAGGTCGACGGTCGAGTCATCGGATCCGGCAAGCCCGGCCCGATCACCCTCAAGCTCCTCGAAAAGTTCCGCGCCCTCACCCATGAGGACGGTGTGAGGATCTGACCGGCAGTAATCGGCAGATGCGGCGAGTGCAAATTGCGGGAGGCAAGCCCTTCGCGTTACACGCCGGGGCAGACCTCCCGCTCTTCGTCTTTGGCAAGGATTGCCGCGTTGTCGCGTTCGCTTCGTCGCATCCACCACCAATGCAACGCGGACAGGACCAAAACGGCGACGATTGCTCCTGACAGGTCGGCGAACCAATCCTCCCACGAAGCCGAACGGCCGGAAACCAGCCTTTGGCGCCACTCATCGGTCGCTCCAAGCGCCGTCGCCAAGGCGATGGCGATGCCGCCACCAACAAGCCACAAGCGGCTTCCCGGCTGGCAACCCACGCCAAGGGCCAACCAGGCGAATCCCGCGAGAATCCCGTACAGGCCAAAGTGCACCACCTTGTCAAAGTGGGGGATCAGCGATGACCAACCCATCTTGGGAAGGTTCTCAGCGGGAGATCCGTTGATCCACCAGATGGTCAATCCCCAAGCGAGTACGCCCAGGATGCCGATGATCCTGAGCGTGTTGATCTGAAGTCTTGTCACGTCGCTCAATTGCTCTCCGCGGTCGCTGACGAATCCAGTCCCAATACCTTCTGCAGAAACAACACTGTCGCCGCCTGCGAATAATCCCTGTTCTCCTTGCGGGCGAAACCATGTCCTTCGTCCAGCGCCAGCAGATACCAGACGTCCTGGCCATTCTGACGGGCGGCCTCGACGATCTGCTCCGCCTCCATGTACGGAACGCGTGGATCGTTCTTACCCTGCTTCACGAACAACGGTTTGACGATCCTGTCCGCGTTGGTGGTGGGGGAGATGCTCTCGAGGAACGCGCGCATTTCCGGGTCGCGCTCGTCGCCATACTCGCTGCGCCGCAGGTCGCGGCGGTATTCGCTGGTGGATTCCAGGAACGTCACGAAGTTCGAGATGCCGACGCTGCTGATGCCGCCGGCGATCTTCTCCGGAAACATTGCCATGGTCGCATAGACCATGTAGCCGCCATAGGATCCGCCGCTCACGACCACACGCGAGGCGTCAAAATCCGGTTGGCCCTCGATCCACCCCAGCAGCGCGCCGATGTCCTTCACGCTGTCTTCGCGCAGCTTGCCATCGTCGAGGCGGTGGAAGTCCCGGCCATATCCTGTCGAGCCGCGGACATTGGGCTGGATGATGGCAATGCCCAGCTCGTTGAGGAGGAACTGGTGGAAGCTGCCAAAATACGGGCGGGCCTGGCTTTCGGGGCCGCCGTGAATCTCGATCAGCACCGGCCACGGACCGGGCGTGCGGGGCTTCTGGACAAAGGCGGGAATTGTCCGCCGCTTTCCATCGCTGTCGTTGTCGAACGTGGGATAATGGATCAGCTCCGACCCAATGAACTTCTCAACGGGGAGGCCGCCCACTTCCGAACGCGTCCAGCGAACCAACTCCCGCTCGGCGCGCTTCCAGACATACACGTCGCCGGGGCCCGTCGATTGATACAGGGAGAAGCCGATACGCTCGCCGTCGTCGCGAATGTTCAGACCGCGCACAATGCCCGGAGGAATCCCGAGACGTTCCTTCTCCAATGTCTTGAGATTCAAGAGATAGACGGTGCTCAGGCCGTCCTCATTCACGGACAGCGCCATCAGGCGGCCGTCCTTGCTCATGTCAAAGGCCTCGACGTCCCACGCGATGTCTTCCATCAACGGCTTGGAGACGTTGTGGACGGGATCGTAGTAAAACAGCCCCTTGAACTGGCGGCGATGATCCGAGGTATAAAACAAGCCATCGCTGTCCCGTGAGAAGGCCGCCGAGCCATACGAGACCGGCTCGGTGATGTCGGCATGCACCTGGGTCGTTGCCCCGCTGGCGAGGTCGAGAATATGGAGCGAGCTCTCGCTGGCGGAGATATAATTGCCGATCAACAACTTCGCGTCTGCCACATCCCAATCGGCGACCCACCATGAACCTTCACCTTCAAAGACCATCTTGCGCGTCTCCGGCCCCTCGAACACCGACTGGGTGTAGATGTCCCAATCGCGGCCGTTGCGCGCGTTATTGGAATAGGCGATGAGAGGCGATTGGTTCGCCCAGGCCACTCCGCGATGCACCGAGGTGCCATCGCTGATCATGCGGCTGAGGCCGGTGCTAATGTCGAACACGTGGATCTGGTCGACTTCGTTGCCGGCGGTATCCTTTGTGAACAGGATCAGGTTCTCGGCTCCTGCGGGACCAAACTCGCCATAGGCCACCGGGTCATCAAAGAACGTAAGCTGGGAACGCATCCCCAGGGGCTTCTCAACCTGGTGGAGCTGCGCCGTATTGCCAAAACGGGTGGCAATCAGCAAGCCTCCATTGTTCGGAAACCAATCGGCAAAACCCGCCGCGCGAACGTTCTGATATTGATTCATGCGATCGGCCAACTCACCGGGGATCGCGGGGATGCCCTCGATAACCAGATTTCCGATCTGCTGGCGGGTCATCGGTGGCGATTCGGGTTCCTGGGCATTCAGGGGCAGGCAGGAGAGGCCGGCAATCAGGGCTGGAATTCCAAGTACAGTCAGGCGCATCGGCGATGGCTCCGCAGGGGGGTCGGGACAGGTTGGCCCGAAAGTTGAACATTGTGGGGAGGCAGGAAGCCCCGCACAAGGCAGTTTTCCACAGTTGACGTGCCTCGCCCCGGTGGTCTGGAGTCGCGGAGTGATACGGATAATGGATCTCATTGATCCGATTTCCGCTTCCTATACGTCCGCTCCCTAAGTGTTTTTTCCCCTGATCGCTTTGAAAGTGATATCCTGAATGGCCTCAGAAGAATCCACGGCAGAAAAGCCAAAGAAGGAAAAGCGGTCGATTATTGCCAATCGGCACCTGCTGTTCCGTACCCTCAGGTACGCATGGCCTTTTCGGCGTGCGCTGATCCTGGCGACGATCTTCGCCTGCATCGGCAGCCTGCTCGGTTCTTTCAGCCTCCTCCCGATGATTCCCGTCGTGAAGATGGTCATCGACCCGGATGAGGTCGAAGCCCAGGTCGACCGTTACGAGCACGACTACCAGCGCCGGACCGCAAAATTGCAGGAGCTGTCCAGCGATGTGGTGGATCTCGACACCGGATCGCCTTTCGGCGGCCTGGTCCTGCGCGTGCCCTCCATGGAGGCCGCCGGCCTATGGCTGGATGCCACGAAGAACAAGGTCTATGGGGCGGTCTATAGCTTCCTGCTGGAAAGGAAGAGCACGGCGATCTACTGGATCGTCGGGTTCCTGTTCCTCATGCAGGTCATCAAGAGCGTGATTCTCTACTTCGCGCGATACGAGATGGCGAAGGCCATCTTCTCCGCCCTGCAGAAGATGAAGGTGGACCTCTACAAGGGGTGTCTCGACCTGGACATGGTGGCATTCCAGACTCAGACTTCGGGCAACCTGATCTCTCGATTGAGTGCCGACGCCGTCAAGATCCGCAGCGTCTTCGAGGCCCTGCTCACGCAATCCGTTCTCGTGCCCTTCGAGATCGTCTCGCTCCTGCTCGTGCTGACCATCATCAGCCCGGAGATCACGTTGGTCACGGCCATTGGTTTGCCGTCCATCATCTTCCCGATCGTGCTGCTCAGCCGCCGGTTGCGCAGCCTCAGCCGCCGCGACGCGGAGGAGGATGCGTACCTGGTGGACGTGATGCAGGAGACCCTGCAGGGCATGATGATCGTCAAGGCGTTCGGCTCGGAACGCCATGAATCGAGCCGCTTCAAGAAGGTGGCGCGTGAGCAACTGCGTCGCCAGATTCGCCGTTCCCGACTGTCCCTGGCCGCCCCCGTCATCGTGGATGTGCTGACCATGGCCTCCATGGGCGCGGTGCTGATCATCGGTGCATGGCTCGTGGTGGATCGCCAGAAGATCGATGCGGCCAGCCTCATCCTCTATCTGTTCCTCCTTATGCGCCTGTACAAGCCGCTCAAGGGCATATCCAACGGCATGATCAAGATCCAGCGCGGCCTGGCCAGTTGCGATCGCATCTTCGAGGTCATCGACGCCGTCCCCACCGTCAAGGAAGCCGAGGAGCCCGTCGAACTGCCTCCGTTCCAATCCGACATCGTCTTCTCCCATGTCACGTTCCGCTATAATCCCGATGGTGACGATGTCCTGCGGGACATGAGCCTGACCATCAGGAAGGGCGAGTCCGTCGCCCTCGTGGGATCATCGGGCTCCGGCAAGACGACCATTGCCCGCCTGATCCCGCGCTTCTTCGACCCCACGTCGGGATCCGTCCTCATCGATGGGCACGACATCCGTAACCTGTCCTTCGAGAGCCTGCGCAGCCAGATCGCCATCGTCACCCAGGAGACCATCCTCTTCGATGCCTCGATCCGCTACAACATCGCCTATGGGCGTCTTGATGCCACCATGGAGGAGATCGAGGAGGCAGCCCGCACGGCCAATGCCCACGATTTCATCTTGAGCATGCCGAAGGGCTACGACACCGAGGTTGGCGAGCGCGGTGGCCAGCTCTCCGGCGGCCAGCGCCAGCGTCTGGCCATTGCCCGCGCCATCCTGCGCAACGCGCCGATCCTCATCCTCGACGAGGCCACCAGCGCACTCGACAACGAGAGCGAGAAGCTCGTGCAGGAGGCTCTCGACCACCTGATGGAGAACCGTACCTCCATCGTCATCGCCCACCGGCTCAGCACCATCCGCAATGCCGACCGCATCATCGTCCTGCACGAGGGTCGCGTGGTCGAAGAGGGCACCCACGAGGAGTTGCTGGCCCGCAGCGGCCGCTACCTGGAGCTGATCCGCGCCGAGGAGGAGCGCGCCAAGCGCCCCGCCAACGACGACGATCGGGAGGAGCCCGCGGAAAGTTCCGCCAATGAAAGGCGGTCCACACCAATTTCCGGCGACGAAGGGATGATTTTCGGCGCCACGTAGAATAAGCGGGTGATCAGGTCCGTATCTCCAAGCGCGAGGATCATCGTCCAATGAGCGAATCACCATCACCCATCAAGGCATTCGAACTGGCTTGGAAGGACATGGTGGCGGTGCTGTTCGCGCCGTTCGACTATGTCAAGTGGCTCATACTCGGCGTACCGCTCTTCATGATCAACTGTGGCAGTGGCGGCGGCGGGGGTAACTTCAACTTCAACATGGGCGGCCCCGGTGGAGGTCCGGGGAGAAATCCTGCGGAGGAGATTGTCCAGTGGGTCGACCAAAACATCGCCCTCGTCGGCATCATCATCGGCGCGCTCGTCATGATCATCCTGCTGACTGCGGTGATCGCCTCCTTCCTTCATTCCCGCGGCATCTTTATGCTCATCAACCTGCTCTCGGGCAGCGAATTCAAGCTCGGCCAGGCTTGGAATCTCACCAGCAAGCAGGGAAACTCCTTCTTCCTGTACCAACTCTTTATCACGTTCATGTGGATGGTCGTTCCCCTGATCTATGTCCTGTTGGTGCTTGGCTGGCCCTTCTTCCGCTCGGTCTTGCTGGGGGAGTATGGATTTGCCGAGATCATGGCGGCAATGAGTGTCGTTCTCGTTTATGGTGCCTTGGTGCTCTTCCCTCTATGGTTGCTCAACATCGTGATCCGAAACTTTGGAATTCCGATCATGGCGGCCAAGAATCTTAAGGTGCTCCCCGCGACCATGGAAGCCTTTGGCGTCATGGCATCGCACATCGGGGCGTCGATCCTCTATCTGCTCTTCCTGTTTGTTCTCACCATCGCCGGCGGCGGCGTGATGATTATGGTCGGATGTCTGCTCGTCTGCTTGATTGTTGGCTGCATCCCGGTCGTGGGGCAATATGTCCTCGCCGTGGTCACCGCACCCATCAGCGTCTTCATGTGGTGCTACACGCTTCGCTTCGTCGAGCAATTCGGCGACCAGTACCGGGTATTGCCGGAGTTTCTGGGCCAGCCCACGCCGCCTGAGCAGCCCGACTTCACGGGCTATTATCCACCTCCGGAGGGATCCGATCCGTCATCCGGAGCCTACAATCCACCCTCTTGGCCACCGGCCCCGATGCCGCCAATGCCCCAAGGCGAACAACCTCCAACCCAGCCTGATTTCCCACCCGAAGAACCGCCGCGTCGGGAATAGGTCTGGTCCCCGCCAGCATTCTCGCCACGGAGCGCTTGACCCCCGCCCGCCGCGGGGTGTCCGCTCTTTTTCTTGGCGGCGCGATGGCCAGAAGCCCTCCCGCGCCGCATTTCCCATACTCCAGGAGACCTCTACCCCATGGCCAACTCCTCGTTCGACGTGGTGGTCATCGGTGGCGGACCCGGCGGTTACGTCGCTGCCATCCGCGCCGCGCAGCTAGGTTCGAAGACGGCCGTCATCGACCGTGACCGCCTCGGCGGCATCTGCCTCAACTGGGGCTGCATTCCCACCAAGGCCCTGCTCAAGAATGCCGAACTCATCGATCATCTCAAGAATGGCAACGAATGGGGGATCAAGGTGGACAACGTCCGCTTCGAATTCCCGCAGATCGTCCAGCGCAGTCGCGGAGTCGCCGACAAGATGTCCTCCGGCATTGATTACCTGATGAAGAAGAACAAGGTGACGCCGCTCTACGGCGAGGCCAAGCTGCTGTCCCCCACCAAGGTCCGCGTGAAAGGGAAGGACGGCACCCAGGACGTCGAGGCCAAGCACATCATCATCGCCACCGGCGCACGCCCGCGCTCGCTCCCCGGCGTGGAGATCGACCGCAAGGTCATCATCACCAGCAAGGAAGCCATGTCGCTCGAAAAGCAGCCCGAGTCGCTCGCCATCGTCGGCGCCGGCGCCATCGGCATCGAGTTCGCCTACTTCTACGCCGTGCTCGGCACCAAGGTGACGGTCTTCGAGGCACGCGACACCATCCTCCCCATCGAGGATCGCGAGATGTCCAGCGTCGTGGCCAAGTCGCTCAAGCATCGCGGCGTGGACCTCAACACCGGCGTCTTCGTCGACAAGGTCGAGAAGAAGGGCAAGGGGGTCGTCGTGACCTGGAAGAAGGGGAAGGACGGCAAGCTGGAGACTACCGAGGCGGAGAAGTGCCTCATGGCCGTTGGTGTCCAAGGAAACGTCGAGAACATTGGCCTGGAAGAAGTTGGTGTCCAGGTTGAGAGAAATCACATCAAAGTCGACGAGCATTACCGCGCCAACATCAAGGGTGTGTACGCCGTCGGCGACGTCATTGGCCCGCCCTGGCTCG
>CAZVAQ010000003.1:39156-55535 GCA_964625145.1 uncultured Candidatus Sumerlaeota bacterium | reverse complement strand
AAGGTCAGTGAGAAGGAGAACTGGCTCATTCGCATCAGCAAGGCGATCTATGCGCCGGTGCTGGATTGGTCTCTTCGCCTGCGCTGGTTCGTTATCGGCGGGGCGACTGCGGCTTTCGCCGCTTCCCTGCTGCTGTTCGGACAACTCGGCACCACCTTCATCCCGACGCTTGATGAGGGGAACCTCGCCGTCCAATCGCTCCGCATCCCAAGCACCGGTCTTGATCAGTCGATGGAGCTTCAGTTCGCCGTCGAGGAAGCGATCGCTGAACTGCCCGAGGTGGAGTTGATCTTCTCCAAGACCGGTACGACCGAGGTGGCCTTCGACCCCATGCCGCCGAACATCTCCGACGGTTTTGTGATCCTGACGGATCGCGAAACATGGCCGGACCCGGACATGACCCGCGATGAACTCTACGAAAAGATCGAAGCCGCCACGGCTCACCTGCCTGGACAGATCTACGAGAACAGCCAACCGATCCAGCTCCGCTTCAACGAACTGCTCTCGGGCGTGCGTGGCGATCTGGCGATCAAGGTCTATGGCGACGACTTCGAGCAGATGGTCACCACGGCCAACGAAATCGCCGCTGTCGTGCAGGAGATCCCTGGCGCGGCGGATGTGAAGGTCGAACAGACCAGCGGCCTCCCCATCATGGACATCAACATCGACCGCGAAGCTGCTGCCCGTTTCGGACTCTCGATGGCAGATGTGCAGGAAGTAATCGCCATCGCCGTCGGCGGGCGCGAAGCGGGAACCGTTTTCGAGGGTGACCGTCGTTTCCCTCTGATGGTGCGTCTGCCGGAAAGCATCCGTGGCGACATCACCACGCTGGAGGATTTGCCCATACCCCTTCCAGCGGAGGACGACGACGCCATGCAGTTCGCCTCTCTCGATCCGGTCTCGATAGCCTCCGGTGCGCCACCGTTCGTGCCTCTCGGCTCCATCGCGACCATAACGGTGAGCGAAGGCCCCAACCAGGTCAGCCGTGAGAACGGCAAGCGCCGGGTCACCGTATCGGCGAACGTTCGCGGACGAGACCTTGGTGGCTTCGTCGAAGAGGTCCAGGATCGCGTCCGCGAGGAAGTAGCGATTCCTGCTGGCTCTTGGGTAGACTACGGCGGAGCGTTCGAGAATCTGCTCCGCGCCCGCGAGCGTCTCGCCATCGTGGTGCCCGTCTGCTTCTTCCTCATCTTCCTGCTGCTCTTCACCACGTTCAACTCGGTGCGCTACGCCCTGCTCGTCTTCACCGGCGTGCCGCTTGGACTGACTGGTGGCATCGTCGCGCTATACCTGCGCGGGATCGAGTTCAGCATCTCCGCCGCCGTCGGCTTCATTGCCTTGAGCGGCGTTGCGGTGCTGAACGGACTCGTGATGGTGAGCTACATCAATCACCTGCGTGCAGAGGGCATGCCTTTGGAAGAGGCCATTCGGAAAGGAGCGATGACGCGATTGCGTCCGGTCCTGATGACGGCGCTGGTGGCCAGCCTCGGCTTCGTCCCTATGGCGCTCTCTACCACGGCAGGAGCAGAAGTCCAGCGTCCCCTCGCCACTGTCGTCATCGGTGGCCTGGTCTCTGCGACGTTCCTTACCCTGCTGGTGCTGCCCGCGCTCTACCGCGTCTGGCATCGCAAGGGAGAGGACATCATGCACCGCGAAGACCCAGAACACCTGGCGACTGTGGAGCCGAAGGTGGACTAATCATGGCCGACAATGTAACAACACAAGCCACCAGCAATGCCCCCGTGGTCCGGAAGAACTTCCGGATCACGGGGATGTGTTGTGCCACAGAAGCGGCTGCGCTCCAGAAGCAGATACAGCCGCTGGCAGGGCTTCAGGATGTGGAGTTCAACCTGCTTCAGGGCACGATCTCGGTCGCATACGACGAAGAAAAGGTCACGGCGCAGGACATCATTCGAGCGGCGGAACGGGCGGGCCTGAAGGCGGAGATGGTAACCGCCGGGCAAGAGGGCGATGCAGATCCTCCCGCACAGGAACCCGCACCTTCACCCCATCGCGTGCCGACGATGCTGAGCGCTGCCGCCCTCTTGGGAGGCGCGGTCGCCCAAGCGCTGATAGTCGGGCCGGGTTCTCTACTGGAAGGCGCAGACTCTGCCCCGCCTCTTGCTCGCCTTCTCTATGTCTCAGCGGCAGTCTCGGGGCTTTGGCGCGTTGCTCCGAAAGCGTGGAGCGCGGCGCGGCGACTGCGTCCGGACATGAACCTGCTGATGACCATCGCGGTCATCGGGGCGATCGGCATCGGCGAGTGGATCGAGGCGGCCACAGTGGCCTTCCTCTTCGCACTGTCGCTGATGCTTGAGTCCTGGAGCGTGGGCCGCGCCCGACGGGCCGTGGCGGCGTTGATGGAACTCTCTCCCGACCAAGCCCGCATCGTAGACGACAAGGGGCGCGAGCGTGAAGTGCCGCCCCGTGATGTTGCAATCGGCTCCCGCATCGTAGTACGTCCCGGCGAACGCATCCCCCTCGATGGCCAAATCACTGCCGGTGCCTCTCACGTGAACCAGGCTCCCATCACCGGCGAGTCCGTGCCGGTGGAGAAGGCCGTGGGGGATGAGGTCTTCGCCGGGACGATCAACGGCGACGGGGCTCTCGACATCACCACGACGAAGCCCGCCAGCGAAACCACGCTCGCTCGCATCATCTCGCTCGTCAGCGACGCCCAGAGCCGCCGCGCTCCTGTGGAGCAGTGGGTGGATAAGTTCGCTCGCCTCTACACACCGCTGGTGGTGGGGCTCGCGGTGCTGATCGCTGTCGTCCCGCCGCTGCTCTTCGATGGCGCGTGGTCAGCCTGGTTCTATCAGGCGCTCGTCCTGCTCGTCATCGCGTGCCCCTGCGCCTTAGTCATCTCTACGCCGGTCAGCATCGTCTGCGGGCTTGCTCGTGCAGCGCGGGCGGGCGTGCTGATCAAGGGCGGCGTCTACCTGGAGCTTCCCGCGAACATCCGCGCTTTCGCCTTCGACAAGACCGGCACCCTCACCGAAGGTCGCCCGAAGGTGGAAAAGATTATCGCGCTGGCGGGGCAGGACGAAGCCGAACTGCTTCGACTCGCGGCCTCCGTCGAAACCCGCTCCGAGCATCTTCTCGGCAAAGCCATCGTCGAAGCCGCCGAGGAACGCCAACTTCCTCTCATGCCGATCTCTGACTTCCATGCTCTACAAGGGCGAGGGGCCGAAGCTCTCGTCGATGGCGAGAGGGTTTGGGTGTCGTCTCCGCGTCATCTTGCCGAGCGCCTTCCTGCCCGAAAGGAAGAGATCGGCCAGGAGATCACACGGCTCCAGCAGGAAGGTTCTACCGTGGTCGCCCTTGGGCGAGGAGAAGAAGTCCTCGGGCTCATCGCTCTCGTCGATCGCGTGCGGGAAGATTCCAGGGCTGCGCTGGCAGACCTTCACGCCGCCGGGGTGAAGACGACGGTGCTTCTTACCGGCGACAACACCGCCACCGCCCGCCGCATCGCCAACTCCATCGGCATCGACGACGTACGGGCGGAACTTCTTCCTGAGCACAAGGTGGACGCCGTCGAAGAACTCCTTCAGCAACACGGCCAGGTCGCCATGATCGGCGACGGTATCAACGACGCTCCCGCGCTCGCCCGCGCATCTCTCGGGATCGCCATGGGAGCCGCAGGTACCGACGCCGCCCTCGAAACAGCCGACATCGCGCTGATGAGCGACAACCTCGCACGGCTGCCCTGGCTCGTTCGCCACTCCCGCCGCACCCTCGCCATCATCCACCAGAACATCGCCTTCTCGCTGATCATCAAGGCTGTCTTCGTCATCCTCGCCTTCTTCGGCGTCGCCACCCTCTGGGCCGCCATCGCCGCCGACATGGGCACGAGTTTGCTCGTGACGTTGAACGCGTTGCGTTTGCTGGCTGGCAGGGACAGAAGATGAAGACCGCCCTCGTAACGGGAGCCTCTCGTGGCATGGGAGAGGAGTTCGCCCACCAGCTTGCTCAGCAATGCTGGCGGGTGGTCCTGGTGGCCCGGAGCGAACAGCGCCTAAGGGAGGTCGCATCCTCTCTAACAAGGAGATCAACCCATTCTCATCTTGTTGTTACCGCTGATCTCACCGTCGTCAGCGAGCGCTCACTTCTCCAAGAGCGACTCCAGGAGAACGGTATCAAGATCGACCTGTTGATCAACAACGCGGGGAGTGGCAACCTCGGCCTGTTCGTCTAGCAGCCTCCCGAGAAGCTGCAACACACAGTTCGCCTGAAGGTCGAGGCGGTGACGGATCTAACCCGTGCTCTCTTACCCTCGATGGTCCAGCGCGGGAAAGGAAGCATCTTGATCACCGCCGGAACGGGAGCCTGCATACCTGTCCCAGGCTTTGCGGTCTACGCCGCTGCCGAGAGCTACTTGTGGAGCTTCGGTCTCGCCCTGCGCCAGGAGTTGTCGGCGAAGGGGGTTAGTGTCTCAATCCTATCTCCGGGCATGACCAGGACCGGCTTCTTCGACGAGGGGGAACTTCAGCGTCTTCCATGGATCACCCGCTGCGCAATGATGGAGCCCGAAGATGTCGTTGCCGCAGCGATCGAAGGCCTGCGCCGGAACCGGGCGGAGATCGTCCCCGGCCTACTCAATAAGCTCAACGTCTCCGTCGGGCGTCACTTGCCGATCAGCTACAGAAGCAAGTTTGCTGGGTGGATGCTCGGTGACCGAACTCGAAAGTGAGGAAACATTATGGCACTTGATCAGCACAAGGGCCACCACCATCATGATACGGAAGGCATGAGCGACTCGCGCCTCATCTGGGCGATCGCGGTGAATGTGCTTCTCACCATTGCCCAGATTGTCGGCGGGGTAATCTCCAACAGCCTCGCCCTCATCGCGGACGCCCTTCATAATCTCAACGATGCCGCTTCACTCGTACTGGCGCTAGTGGCGCGAAGGATCGGGCGGCGGCCACCGGACAAGATGCGCACCTTTGGGTACAGGAAAGCACCGGTCGTCGGGGCGCTCATCAACCTCACCACGCTGATCATCGTGGGTCTCTACCTGATCTACGAGGCTATCATGCGCTTCTTCGAGCAGCCCGAAGTCGGCGGCTGGATCATCGTCATTGTCGCGGGCATCGCACTGATCGTGGACATCGTCACGGCGATGCTCACGTACGCGATGTCGAAGGAATCGATGAACATCAAAGCGGCCTTCATACACAACGTTTCCGATGCGCTCGCCTCAGTCGGTGTCATCGTCGCCGGGACGCTGATCATCCTGTTCGAGTGGCACTGGACCGACCTTGTAGTCACGCTCGCGATCTCCGCCTACATCCTCTATCAGGGAGCCACGATGATCGGCGGTGCGATCCGCGTGCTCATCGACTCCGCGCCCGAGGACTTCGATCTCTCCCGCATGGTCGATGAGGTGAAGGTCATCGATGGCGTTCGCGACATCCACCACGTTCACGTCTGGCATCTGGATGAACAGCGCGTCGCCCTCGAAGCCCACGTTCTCGTCGACGACGACTTTACGATGCCGCAAGTCGAAGGGGTAAAGCGACAGATCAAAGGTCTCTTGCGGGAGAAGTACCACATCGAGCACGCCACCCTGGAGTTCGAGGCCAGCGAGGCCGACGAACACGATATGCGACTGCTGGCGGAGTAAGATTCGATGCCGACGTGAGGCATCTCTGCGCTCCTAAATCTACTGGACGAGGACCATAGAGAGTGACTTACGTTCACAGGTTCATGGTGCTTCAACTGCCGTGTTGACTCGGGGGGCAACAAAGGGAGTTGTAGGCAACTGTCCGTCTGAAACTAGAGGTCGATGAGTCCGGCGATCTCCAGATCAATCAGGATGTTGGCTTCCTGCACTGCCACGCGAAGCGCTTTCTCAGACCGCATCCCATACTGCTCGTCAAACTCCTGGAGCGTAACGCGCAGCAGCCCCGCTGCCTTCGACCGCGTGATCAAGTACTGACCCGAGGCCCGATGGACGAGCTGGCGGAAGCGGCTTGCCGACTCACTCCTGGCCCAGGTGCCCGGCTCCTCCTTGCGAAGGCCCGACTGGCTTGCGTGCATGCAGAAGGAGCGATAGGACGCCTCCGGGATGATACCCAGCTGCTTCACCCGACACACCAAGGCGTTGATTGACATGCCCCACCGCTCTTGGGTGTCGCCAGGCAGACATCGACTGTCCCTCTCGGTCCTCTCAAGATCAGCCAGATCAGGGAAGTCGCGAACGGCGAAACCCTCCACACGGCAATAGACTCCCATTGCACGGTAAACCAGAATCAGTTTACCGTGCACTTGATGTTTACCGAGAGGGCTTGGCCATGCAACCTGTTCTGACTGAATACCTGAGGGATGTTCTCTCCCAGCAGATCCAGAGCCTGCCTATTGGCAGTGAGGAGCTTCGCGGGGTGCCTCAGTACCTTGCCAACCGCTACAGCTTCAACCGGGTGAGACTGGTAGGGCACTCCATCGTGCTCGTGGAACCTAGGGACCAAAGCGCCCTGACACCGTCCTCAGTCGGGAAGGATCTCCAGCAACTTCAGGATCGCCTGGGTGAGCCTGTTGCCATCATTCGTGAGCAACTCGCCTCATGGGAGCGCGGTCGGTACGTTGCTGCCGGGATACCGTTTGTCGTTCCTGGCGAGCAGTTGTTTCTGCCAATGCTCTTCCTCGACCTGCGCGATGTGAAACGACGCCCCATGGCCGACGTGAAGCGCTTGGACAACCTCACCTGGGCGGGCCAGGCAGTTACTCTCCGCCATCTCCTTTCAGATGACGTTGAGGACGCATCGCTCCAGGAATTGGCAGAGCGCTTCGGGTATTCGCGTATGACCCTGACGAAGGTTCAGCGCGAGCTGGAATCTCACGGGCTATGCCAGGTAGTGGCTGTGGGGCGGACGAAGAAGCTCGTGTTTGAACTCGATCATCATGCGCTTTGGGAGAGATTGCTCGCCGTCGCCCGTTCGCCAGTTCGGGAGCGGCTGCTCCTCAACCGCTGTGACACCGATTTGCCATTGTCAGGGTTGAGCGCCCTCGCTGCGAGAACCGACATCGCTGACGAGTCGCGACACATCCTTGCAGCAGAAGGGTCACGGGCGAAAGAATTGACCGCCAAGAAGCTGATTGAAACGACGCCGGATCCCGATGCTGCGAAGGTCGTCCTTGAGGTCTGGAATTACGATCCGTCGCTGTTGTCGCCAGGACGAATCGTTGATCCCCTGTCGCTCTACTTATCCCTGCGAGACGACCCCGACGAGCGCGTGCAAGCCGCGTTGGAGTCGATGATGGAGACGCTACCATGGTCAAAGGCCTAAGCCGGTTCCGTGAATCATTCGCAGCCCACCAGAATCAGTTTATACTCATCAGCGGCGCGGCGGCGACCGAGTGGTTTGAACAGGCGGGGCTCGGTTTCCGCGCCACGAAAGATCTCGATGTGGTCCTCCTACTTGAGTCTCTCGACGATGGTTTCCTGAAGACCTTTTGGGCGTTTGTACGAGAAGGCCAGTATCAGACGCGACAGCGCAGCGACGGCAGTCGCGGATACTACCGTTTCATGAAGCCGACTATTTCGGACTTCCCATCAATGCTGAACTCTTCGCGAGGCAGGCCGACGGTCTCGTCATTGCTGAGGACCAGGAGATCGTTCCCATCCCTCCAGAGGAAGATGCATCAAGCCTCTCAGCGATCCTGATGGACCCCGACTACTACCGTGTCGTGGTGGAGTATCGAGATGAAATCGATGGGCTACCGCTGCTGTCGCCTGCTGGCCTCATTGTTTTGAAGGCGCGTGCATGGCTGGATCTGACCGCCCGCCGCAATCGTGGAGAGCAGGTGAAAATGGTCGACATCAAGAAGCACCGAAATGACGTCTTTCGTTTGAGCCTCTTGTTGGCAACCGATTCTGAATTCGATGTTCCACAGCGCGTCTACAGCGATCTGAATCGATTTCTCGACGCTCACCCACCGACATCGGAGGTCTGGCGGGACATCAGATCCGCAGTGGAGAACACTGCCACGATTGCAGAACCAACGGATGTCCTCCAATTGCTGCGCCAATCATTCCGTTAGAGTTGATGTTGGGGAACAATGGGCACTCACAGTTTCAGAACACTCTCTCGCAGTTGAGCTGCGCCTTCCTCCGCCCCATCGGGATGAATTGCCAGGTCCACGTAGGTGAAAACAGGGCTCGCGACTTGGGTCTGTAACCTTCTTTCACTGCCCAGAAAGGCGACCTGGTCAGCGTACTCCATGACCCAGATGTTGGCGGCGTCTTCCTCGCATTCCACGAAGCGGAGCTTGCGCTTGAGCTGCGTGCTGAGTTTGCCTTCGAGGTAGCAGGTAACGAGGTGGAAGTCGGTCTGACCACCCCAGAGGTGAGCAGCGCCGAACCCGCTGAAGGCGTACCTGCGTCGCGCCGCCCGCAAGCGTTTCTCCAGGGCCGACATCGTCTGTTGCCCTGACTTGCTTGGAATCACGCCCTTCAGGATGTTCTCGCAGGGCGGGGCGTAAGCTTCTCGCCAAGCTTCCAGAAGAAGGGCGGTGTGCGGCAGGAGAATGGTTCTTCCCTCGCGCTGGATCAATTCCCTCTCGCAAAGACGGGCCAGGATTCGGCTCAGATGTCCGCTGTCAACACCGGTGGCCTTCCCAAGCTCGCGAGCAGTCCATTGCTTGCCTGGATGGAGGAGAAGCCAGTGCACCACTCGTGAACTCATCGGGGCGAAGAGGTTCTTCTTTCGCCCTGGAGTTTGCTTCTCCGGCTTGGTGCCCGCGATGATCACGTGCACTTGGGGACGATTTATGATGCTGGCGGTCCCCTCTGTAAGTTCCTGCCAATCGACTTCCTGAGCGTAGTGGAGCGCCGCGCCGCTTGTGTCCCCATCTTCAAGCACAAGAGGTGGCTGGGCTTCGCCCTCAGTCGAAGAGGTCGCGGATTCAGTCTGCGGGTCGCAGTTCGATTCACTCGCTTCGGTCGCGAGCACTCTCATGATGTCGCCGATCCACGCCGGTGCATGGCGCACATCGTCCAGAAGCGCACGACGATCGACTATGTTGATCTTCCCCCGAAGCCGATCGATCACGACATCATCGACCAGGTTCTCTCCCAAGAAATCAAGGGCGTGGATGATCAGCCCGCTGAGGTTTCCCGCGGTAGCCATGGCGCGGGCACTGCGGCGCTTTAGCACGATCTGTTGCTTGCCGACCTGCACGGTTCTGGATCTCCCATCAGTGAAGAAGACGATCTTCGCTGGGACGTGATCGGAGAGACCGAGCAAGTTCGCGGCGTAAGCCCCTGTCGGCTGCAAGCGGATGGCGTCTCGCGATTGGAGAGCCTTCGCAATCGCATCGGGTGAAGGAGAAAGCGTTCCCAGTTCTGGGTGCTCCCTGGGCACGTCGTAAAGGCCGCGAGCCAGCCGACGGATCAGTCCTTCCCTTTCTGCATTCATCAAAGCTAACCGGATCGCCTGGCTCGTTCCGAGATCAGCGAAATCAGAAGGCGTGAATACCCATCCAGGCCCGCGGTCGCGGACCCTGGCGAGAACCTTCATCGTTGTAGACCTTGGCTGCTGTTTTCCAGGCATTTTGGAAGCAGTGGGCTCCGATTCAGCTTCAACACTCCGAAGGAATGGGGCTGTTTCCCCAACCGAATCAAGGCATTATGAAACAAAAACGGACCTTTTTTGTTTCAAAATACCCAGTTTCTGACTGAATATTGCACCGCATTTAGTCAGAAAAAGAGCCGTCTACTGACAGATTACTGACATATTCTCGGATTTTCGGGCATTTTCTGCCGGATCTGCCGTTTCTGCCGTTCGCGTAGATTACTGTGTTGACACGGGTTACTGGAATGGCTTGACTTACGCTTAGGCCTAAAGAGGCGTTCCCAAGCTGAGGGTCGCGGGTTCGAACCCCGTTTCCCGCTCCATTAAATCCAAAAAAATCAAGCCTCCGCGGACCGTCGAGATACGGGCCGGTTTTCATTCATCCGCATAGATTGCAGGCACGTTCCCTTGCATCAGGATGCCGGGGCGGGAGGTCAAGGATTCGAAGTCGGCGGCGGAGGGGTGGCCGGGGTGAGGGGCGTAGTGGTGGCGGGGGTTGGCGTTACGCCAGAGGAGGATCCACGAAATGCGGCGCGCGATGGGGTCCCGAAGGATGGGTTCGGCAAGGCGCGACGTCCACCAATGCGAATCGGGGATGCGTTCCTGGCCGGTTTCGGTCAGCGTGGGAAGTTTGCCGCGGCGCTGCGCGATGTTCACGAGACAACGAAGGGCTTCGATGAACTCGCCGGTGCGATCGGGGTTTTCGGCTTGGCGATAGTTGTCGTGGCCGAGCACGTCCACATATTCGTCGCCGGGGTATCGTTCGAGGTAATCCTCCTCGCTGGCGAACACGTCGGGGGAATAGGCGTATAGAAAGTTGTGCACTCCAAGCTCATCGCGCAGCACATGAACTGTATGGCGCCACAGCTCGATGAACTCGTCCGTCGTGCAATGGGAGCGACCCCACCAGAACCAACTGCCGTTGTGTTCGTGAAAGGGGCGGAAGATGACGGGAGCCATCGTGCCATCCGGCGTGCGCAGCGTGTGGGCGAACTCGGCGACGCGCTGCAGTTCCGCATGGTACACGTGATGGTGCGATCCGCCGGGGAGGATGTGGCGGACGGCGGGCGTGAGGTCGTAGAAGTTGCCGCCGCTGACGGGATTGTTCATGTGCCAGCAAAACGTGTTCACGCCGCCGCGCTGGAATGCCTCGATGGCGCGGCGATGCGTCAAGACAAGCGCGGGACCCGCGGTCTGCTCCGGATTGCCAAAGTCCCAACCATACACGGCAGGATGGCTGCCGCAGACGGATTTCATGTCGGAGCGGTCGTCGTCGCCGCTCCAGCCGATGCCGTAGGCCGTGGCGTCCTGATGGCCGATCATGATGGCGCGGCCACTCAACGCATGGAGGTTGTGCAGCAAATTCCGCGTTTCGCGCGTGAGGTCCGGATCAACAGGCCTGATCGTTGCCGCGGTCATGGGGTGGACGCTTTTGGCAAGAGGCGAAACGTCCCGGAACCCGGGACGTTGGCGGGATTATCCCACGGTGGTTGCCACCACAGGACCGATGGCTTTGTGTTCAGCGGATCGTCGACATCGGTCCACGCGATGTTCACGCGGAGTTCACTCAGGTCATCGCCGATCTTTTCTCGGAGCCACTCAAGAGGAAGAGCGAAGTGAAATGGTCTGGACGTGGTATCGCTGGGTACGACGTGCAGGGGGATCCACTCAATCAACTCGCCGTTCATACGTGGCGACGGCGCGCCCCAGGCAATGTCGAGGTTGATACTGTCATCGGGTCCAGCGATGTAAATCTGGAAGCGATCCTGCGGCTTGGTGTCGCTTCCATCGCCAACGCGGATGCGATCGTCGATGCAGAAGAGCGAGAAGTTAAGATGCGAATCGTCGATGCCCATCATGAAGACAAAACTTCCATCGTTTGCACCGCGCCAGTCCCAATCCTCCTTGATGAAGTTGGGACGCGACACATCGATCCAGAAGTGAAGTGGCCAAGAGGTGACGACGCCATCCTGAATCATGTCGCTCGTGATCCGGCGAAGGGGCCGCACCCAATCCAGGATGTGGCGATGTTCCGCGGGGGCGGACAATTCGCGGCCGTTGTGCGAGACGGATGCCGACAGGGCGATGCGGATGAAGTCCTTGAGCGGCAACTCGATGTCGCCCTCCACAGCCGTGAACTCGATCGTGAGTTCCTCGTTCGCTCCCGGGGCCAGCACCCGGTCGATTCGCGCCTCTGAAGGAGCCAGACCCAACTGGGTTGGGATCTCTCCGGCAATCCGCATGGGAAGTTGCGACGGATTGGCAAGATGGATGGTGACGGGAATTCTGTCGACCAGCTCGCCGGGAAGCACCGTCGGCGCGACGGACATCCAACTGCCATCGCGCAGGGCCTGAACCACGTCGCGATTGGACTCGGTCACGAGGTCGATGTCGAGAATGCCATCCAGGGTGAGATGCGCGATGCGCGGTTCGCCATCGCGCATGGTGACGAGCGTGACGTGGTCGAATTCGCCAAGCGATTCGCCACGCATCAGGCTGCCGCCGCCGGTCGTGGCCAGGGTCAGGTGATCGTTTTCGTCGATCACCGTCTTGTAGTAATAATGGTGATGGCCGGAGAAAAGCGTGTAGCGACGGCCCTTCAGGAGCTCTTCGATGCGTTCGTAGCCCTGCTTGTTGTCGTAGTCCCAGAAGGGGCGGTGCATGAATACAAAGATCCACCGAGCGGTGGAGCCGTGCTGGGCCAGTGCGTCGCGAAAGTAATCGACCTGCTCATCGCTGATGCCGCCGCTGGAGGGGGGATCCTCCGTGTTGAGGCAGAAAAACAGAACATCGCGATAGAGGAAGTAGTAATGCGATTGCCCGTAGCGGCGCGTCCATTCGTCGCGAAGGTAGGGATTGCTGAGATCATGGTTTCCGGGCACGCGGAAGAAAGGCATTTCCAGGCGCGCGATCATGCTTTCGAACTGGCGCCATTGCTGATCGATGCGGCCCGGATCGGTGGTGTAACCATCAACCAGATCACCAACGGAAATGACGAACTCGGGCTGGAGCAGGTTCACCTTGTCGACGGCGCGATCGAAAACGCCGCCGCGTTCGCCTCCGGTCCGGTCTGCCATGATGACAAAGCGAAAGTTATCAGCTTCGTTGTTGAAGTCAGCATGAGTCCATGGCGTGGGGCCGTCGGTGATGCCTGGAACGAACAAGTCGTCCGACGCCTGCGATGGTAAGGTGAAGGTCGTCATCACCGCCATGCAGCAGATTGCCTGCCATCCGTGCAATGCCGCTCGGCGACTTCTCACTCTGCTCATCGACATGTCTCCGTCACCTCCGGCAGACTGCTTCATCATTCCGCCTTCATCCTTCATCGTTAGCCCTTTATGCCCGTCAGCGCGATACCCTCGATGAAGTAGCGTTGCAGGGCGAAGAAGAGGGCTATCACGGGGACGACCATCATGGTCGATGCCGCCATCAGCGGACCCCACGGCGTGCGCGTGACGTACATCCCCTTGAAGAGATTGAGGCTGAGCGCGAGGGTGTACTTTTCCTGGTCGTGCAGGTAAATCAGCGGCGACAGGAAATCGTTCCAGTGCCACATGAAGGCGAAAATGGTGACGGTGAGCAGCGCGGGGCGCGAGAGCGGGAGGAAGATGCGCCAGAAGATCATGAACCGGCTGCAGCCATCGATGAGGCCGGCTTCCTCCAGATCGCGCGGGATCGTCATGAAGAACTGCCGCAGCAGAAACACATTGAACGCGCCACCGCCTAGAAAGGCGGGGATAATGAGCGGCTTGTAGGTGTTGATCCAGCCAAGTTTCTGGAAGAGGATGAAGACGGGGATCATGGTGACCTGGGGCGGCAACATCATCGTCGCCAGGAAGAGGGCGAAGATGACGTCGCGTCCGCGGGCACGCAGGCGGGCGAAGCCATAGGCACACAGGGCGGCCGTGAAGACATTGGCGAGGACGCAGACCGTGACGACGAACACCGTGTTCAGGTAGTGGCGCCCGAAGGGCACGATATCAAACGCGTCCGCGTAGTTGCTCCACTGAAACACCGACGGTATCAGCGTCGGCGGCATGGCGAAGACTTCCGTAGAGGGCTTCAGGGAGGTCGTCACCATCCACAGGAGCGGAAACATGAAGATGGCGCTGCCCGCCATCAACAGTGCGTGCGTCAATGTGAGGGACGGTATGCGCTTCGCCGCGTTCATCCGTAGTGCACCCTCCTGCTGAGAAGGCGGAACTGGATGACGGTGATGATGAGAATGATCGCAAAGAGGAACCACGCCATGGCGCTGGCGTAACCCATGTCAAACTGGCGGAATGCCTTGTGGTACAGGTAGAGCACGTAGAAGAGCGTGCTGTCGACCGGTCCGCCGTCGCCGCGTGCGGACATGACGTAGGCCTGTGTGAAGACCTGGAGCGAAGTGATGAACCCCATGATGAGCGTGAAGAGCAGATAGGGGGACATCATGGGGACGGTGACGCTCCAGAACTTCGTGAAGCGATTGGCGCCGTCGATGTCGGCGGCTTCGTATAGACTGGTGGGAACGCCCTGCAACCCGGCCAGGAAGATCAACATGCTGGGCCCGCCGGCCATGCCCCAGATGGTCATGACGATGATGGCGGGCTTGGACCACTTGGGGCTGAACATCCATTCCGGTCCGGGGATGCCAAACGAGCCGAGGGCCGCGTTGACGAGGCCGAACTCCGGGTTCAGCAACCACAACCAAAGGACACTCCCCGCGACCACCGGCACGATGGAAGGGAGATAGAACGCGGTGCGGTAGAATCCGCGCATGGCCACGCGCGTGTTCAGGAGCATCGCCGCCATGAAGGGAACGGCCACGCCCGCGGGGACGACGAATGCGGTGAAGTAAAACGTGTTGAAGAGGCTCTTCCAGAAGCGCTCGTCCTCGAAGAACATCTCGCGGTAATTCTCGAGCCCGATCCACCGGGGGGGCGTCATGATGTCCCAATAGGTGAAGCTGATGATGAGCGAAGCGATCATGGGGCCGATGGCAAGGAAGAGCAGGAAAAGAATCGCCGGTGAGATGAAGAGATAGCAGGCGATCTCCTCGCCGCGTGCCGCGACGGAGCGCTTTCGGACGTGCGTTGACGATTGCGCTGCCTGCATCACGACTTTCCGCCGATTTTCAAATGAGCCCCCGGCGCTCGGCCTTGGCGATTTCGCGCTCCACGATGCGCTGGTAATGCTGGCCGGCTTCCTCGGCCTCCATGTAGCGCAGATTCACTGCGTCCATCATGGCTTCATAGGCGCGCTTGACGTGGCTGTGGTATGTCGGCGCGATCTCCACCACGGTGTCGTGCTTCATGGTTTCCATGTAGTGCACGATGCCGGGGGGCATGACCGGCTGGCCGATGAACACGTCTGATTCAGCGATGTCGGCGCGCGCGGGCATGGCGATGCCCAGCTCCGCCTGCAGGGTCTGCGCCTCCTCCGAATAGCAGAGGAACTTGAGCAGCCGCCATGCTTCCTCCGGGTGCTTCGTCTGCGGCGAGATGGCAATGGGGAGGCCGAGCAGGCGTGCCTTGTTGCCAGCAGGCCCGCAGGGCATGTTGATGATGTCCCATTCGAAATCGCATGTCTTCCGGTAATGGCCGATCATCCATGGTCCGGCCAGGGCCATGGCCGCGCGCTGCGAGACAAACAGGTCGCCACCGAGGCCGCCGAGTTCCTGCGCGCGCGGGATGATGCCGTGCACATTCATCGCGTCGGCCCACCACTTGATGGCGCCCCAGACGCGTTCGTCGCTGAAGTAGGCGGTGCGATGATCCTCACTGACGAGTTGAGCGCCGTTCTGGAAGATGACCTCGATGGGATAATACGGCAGCGCGAACACACGCGTGCGGCCGTCGGTGGAGGGCAGCTCCTTCATCCGCTTGCCGATGGCCAGGAAGTCATCCCACGTCCACTCCGGCGTGGGGTACGGCAATCCCGCGCGGTCGAAGAGGTCCTTGTTGTAAACGAAGAAGTGACAAGCCACGTCGCGCGGCAAGGCGTAGATCTGTCCCTCGTAACTGCAGATACCAAGCGCGTTGGGGAAGTAGAGGGACGTGTCGATATCCGGGTCCTGCTCGACGCGCTCGGTGATGTCCATGACGGCGCCGCGGCTGGCGAGGAAGGGGAGGTTTTCGAGCTGGGTCCAGAAGACGTCCGGCGGGCTGCCACTGACGGTGAGCGTCAGGAGCTTCTCGGCGTAGGTGTCGTAGGGGGTGTAGATGAGCTCGATGCGGATGTCGGGGTTTGCCTTCTCGAAGGCGGAGATGATCTCCCGCTCCAGGTCGAAGCCGCTGTCGCTGGCCCATGTCGCCATGCGGAGAGTGACGACGCCGTCTTCCTGCCGGGAGCTCCCCCATCCGCAGGCGTTGACGAGCATCGCGAAGGCGGCAAGTGCCAGAAATCCGCCAAGGACCCGGAGGGCGCCCAGTGCCGCGCGAGCGCGGAGGTTTGGGGGAGCAGGTATCATGGCGGTGGCGTGTGAGGCTGCAGTGCCGGTGGGACGGCTTGTCGGGATGCGTTCAGGGTGTCCGGGGATTAGTGACGGGGAGTCGCGCACGGCAAGGAAAATATTTCCCTTATTCTGCCCTCTGGGAGGCGTCGACAGGGGAAACTGACAGGTGCCTTGTCAAATTGAGGACCTGTGGAGAGGATGTTCATTTGAAGCGTTTTCTATTGGATTCCGGCGGAAAAAATCGCCGGAGGGCGCCAGAATCCCCTTGCATTGGAGGGGACTGACAGCTAGCCGATTGGCAGAGAAAAGGTTTTCTGAATTGCCCCCCTGACCCGGCACCCCGCGACATGGCGTGCCTGCCGAGGCACCCC
>CAZVAQ010000003.1:0-39143 GCA_964625145.1 uncultured Candidatus Sumerlaeota bacterium | reverse complement strand
ACCAACTTCAGTGACCCCCCCGCCAGAGGCTGCCCCCCCCATGAAGACTTCACGGAAGATGTTCCGAGCTTTCACCCTGATTGAACTGCTCATCGTGGTGGCGATCATCGCCATTCTGGCTGCCATTGCGGTTCCGAACTTTCTGGAAGCGCAGACGCGGTCCAAGGTCTCGCGCGTGTACGCTGACATCCGCACGCTAAACCTGGGCATTGCCGGATATGCGGTGGATAACAACGCCGTGCCGTTCAACATCTACACTCCCGAAGGCAACAACCGCGGGCGTTATCATGATCCGGGTACGGGATGGAATTTCTTTGGGCTGCCGTGGCAACTGACTTCGCCGGTGAGTTATCTGACGGTCGGCCTGCTGAAGGATCCCTTCGCCGTCGGCGGCACGCAAACGGCGGGCGGTTCGTTCTACGCCGCCCAGCAGCATTACTTCTACGAAGCCGCGCACCAGGAAGGTCAGTACGTTCGCTCGCGATTCTACGATCATTACCTGCTGCCGAGCGCCGAACACGCCCCCCAGGTTCTGGACACCAAGATGGGCTACGTCCTTTGGTCGATGGGACCTGATCGCGTGAACGGTTTCATGGTCACCTCCTATGGTGGCTATGGGAACCAGTACGATGCGACAAACGGCACGATCAGCCTTGGCGACATCGGCAAGTTCGCCGCCGGCGGAACAGTGATCGAACGCTGAGTCCATGGCTTTCACACGCCCTCACGCCCGCATGTGCCGGATGTCGCAAACCTTCGGCTACGTCCTGATCGCCTGCACATTGGCGGCTTCCTGCGCCGCGCAGGACGTGGATCTGATCGATGACTTTGAAGGTCGACTGCGCTGGGAATGGCACGGCGATGGAAGCCCATGGGAAACCGACGTCCATGGCGTGGAGACATCAGAGGACTTCGCGACGCAGGGCACGCGGTCCATGCGCGTGCTGCTGCATCCGGACCGTGCCCATGGAAAGGCGCAGGTGTCCCTGCCGACGGGGCCGGTTGGGTTGGATCTGTCCGGAGATGCGCGGCTACTCGTGGATGTCGCGACGGACAAAACCTTGATCCTGCGGTTGGACCTGCACGACGCGAATTTGGAATACATGACCGGTCGCAATGTGATCGTCACGCCGGGCCAGCACCGCGACGTGGCACTGGAGTTGGATGCGTATCCGCGCGAGCGGCTACGCGGCGTGATGCGCCTGTCGTTGTCCTTCACGGGGCACGACTCTGATACAATGGTGAAGTTCGACAACCTGCGTCGCGTGGCGCGCGGTGAAGAGGAAAGCATCGAGCCCTCCCCCACAGCCCGCCGGTTGCCGCCGGCATTGAACGAACTGTTCCGCGCTCCGGGCAATGTGGCGTGGGACGCGACGGTGCGCGCCTCCAGCATCGAAGGCGCATCGACCCCGGCCAGCGCGGTCAACGACGAGTCCCACGACACGCGATGGGCATCCGAGACTGGCGACAACCAATGGCTGGAAGTGGAGTTTGGTTCGCCACAGCGCATCAACCAGGTGGCGATCCATTGGGAGACGGCCTCGGCTGCGGCCTACGATGTCCTTGCGCGCACACCAGGGGGAGATTGGATCACGGCCGCAATGATCGATGACGGTCGCGGTGGCGTGGAGGTCGTGACGTTTGAGGCGCTGACAGCCACGGCTGTGCGACTGGATTTGAAGACGCGGTCAACCGTTTACGGCTTTTCCATCTATGAGTTGGCGATTCGGGAGGATGCGGCGGCCGAGCCCGGCTTGACGCGAGTTGGCGGCGGGCGGCGGGCTGTCAGCCCAGTCATCGGCTTTGATCCTGCATCGCACCGCAACACCGTGCACAACGGCGCGCCAACGATCAACGGGCTCGTGTTGAGTGACAGCACCGTGCCGCGCATGGAGATGCTGGAGGCGCGTGTCGACCTGAGCGCGACTTGGGGCAATCCGTATGACCCGGATGATATCGCGATCGACGCGGAATTTGTCGCTCCGTCGGGAACCATCGCGCGCGTGCCGGGCTTTTATCATTGGGACTTCGAACGTCAAGTGATCGAGGGGCAGGAGCAACTGATCGCGGCAAAGGCCCCGCAATGGCTCGTGCGATTCACACCGACGGAAGCGGGAGAATGGCGCACGCGCGTGACAGTGACCGACCGGAACGGCACGGCGACGAGCGAGCAGAAGTTTCATGTCGAGGAGTCAACTCATCCGGGCTTTGTGCGGGTCAGCGGGCGGAACCGCCATTACTTTGCCCACGACGATGGCAGCACATACTTTCCCATTGGGCTCAACCTGTGCTGGTATGCGGATCATGGCGACGGCAACCGGCAGACGCTGGCGTACGACGAGTGGCTGGAGGCCCTGGCCGCCAATGGCGGGAACTTCATCCGCGTGTGGATGTTCTCCATCAGCTTCAGCCCGGAATGGTCTGACACGGGATTGGGGCAGTACGACGAGCGCCAGCCGGCCCTGTGGAGGCTCGATCATATCCTGCGGCGGTGCGAGGAGCTGGGGATCAAGGTGCAGTTGTGCCTGATCAACCACGGGCAGTTGAGCCTCGGCGTCAACTCGGAGTGGCACTCCAATCCGTACAATGCGGCAAACGGCGGACCGCTGTCGCATCCGTCGGAGTTCCTGACTGATGAGACTGCGCGCGAGTTGTTCAAGCGGCGCCTGCGGTACCTGATGGCCCGCTACTCCCACAGCCCGAACATCATGGCGTGGGAATGGTTCAACGAGATCGAGTGGACGGACGGGCTGATCGGCGATAACCTGGAGCCATGGCTGCAGGAAATGACCGCCACCGTCCGCGCGCATGATCCGAACAATCATCTGTTCACGATCAGCTCCATCGACGATGACCGCGTGTACGGGCCCGCGGACATTCATTTTGTGCAGCCCCATGCGTATGAGGTTGGCAATTGGCCGCCGAGGATCCGGTGGACCGTGTCGCGCGTGCACGAGCGATACGGCAAGCCGGTGTTCATGGGCGAAATCGGCGTGGCACAGCTTCCCACCGGCGTTGATGCGTCGGGGTGGAACCTGCACGCGACCAACTGGGCATCGCTGACCAACGGCGCGGCGGGCGGCGCGATGAGCTGGTGGTGGGACGGCTACATCGCGCCGCGCCGATTGTGGCATCGCTACCGGGGCATCGCCGCCTTTGTGGCGGGCGAGCAATTGGACACCGGGCCTGGCACGGTCTCGCGGATTGTGTTTGAGACGCCGGGGGGCGTCTCCCTGGAGGCCTCCGCGCTGCACCTGCACGACCGGACGCTGGCGTGGATTCGCCGGACCGATGCGACCACGGTCAGCTTCATCGCCATGGACCCGGAGCCGACACTGGATGGCTTTCCCCCCATCCGGGATGCGGAACTTCCCGACGGGCTGATCGGGCCGCGGCATCAGGTGGCTGAGTTCTGGGACACGGCAACCGGGAGCATCATCGGCCGCATGCCGGTGACCGGGGCTCCGGTCGGAATGCCGGAGTTTCGCACGGACGTGGGCGTCAAGATCCGGGAGGACTGAACTCCGCATTCCGGTAAATGATTTTCCCCGCATGGAGCGATGCAACTGACAGCCGTTGTCCTCGCGGGATTCGGGACGGTTGCCGGAACTCGAAACGGAGCAATCAGCGCATAATGACAAGGTTTTCCGAGACTGGAAAGGATCTCGAAGTCGCTTTGAACCTGATCGGTTTTCCGTTGACAGCGGTTCGGAGGATGTGCAGGTTTCGCCCCCATAAAGGAAAATGTTTTCCGACCCTGCCGGCCACCAGAGGAACCTCCCCAAACGGCAGGCGAGGACAGTAGATGCGAGCGGCAATGAGACCCCCCCGGAGCCCCTTTCATGGGCTCCACCATCCCAAGACAGGACGGTATGCACCCATGGCAGTCAACAAGCTGGCAGCGGCACTCGCGATGACATTGCTTTGCGGACTCTCCACCCAGGTCACTGCCCAAAGCCCCCATGTGCTGAACAATTTCGAGGACGGCTCGACCGAGTCCTGGCGCACAGGCTCGGGCACGATCTCGAATATCACGACACACTTCAATGAGAACACAGAAACCACGGAGTTGACCTTCACCATCAATGGTGCCGGATCGATCACTGACAGCTACAACAACACGGGGGCAGTGTTCCAGCCGTCGGCAGGTGGCGTTGATCTTACCGGTTTGTCCGCCATCGAGATGGACATCCGCTACGAGGGTGACCTGCCAACCCACAACCTCCAGTTCTTTGTTCAGGCCACGAACGCCTACACCTTTGTTGGCATGTCGGACGTGACATTGACGGCCGGTGAGCCCGCCAAGACGATCACTTTCAACCTGGCGTCGCTGACGCCGCCCCAGGTCGCGCATATCAAGGGGTGGGGAGTGAGCATTCGAGCCTTCCCGGGCGGTTATGCGGGGGGACCGCTGCAATACTACATCGATGAAGTGCGCTCGGTGGGGACACCGCTCACTTCACGCGTCTATTGCGACTTCACTCCGACGGCGTCGGATGGAGGCTTCCACGGGATCTTCATGAACTTCAACGGCAATGCGATCGTTGGAAACTCGGGGCAGAACCATACCGGCTTTGAGCGCATCGATTACCCGGATACCGATGGGGTATTGTACTACCAACAGCAATACGCTGAGGGCGCGAACGGGCCCTACGGTCCGGCCTGGTCTTGGCAGAATGGCTTCTTGCCGGGCTTTGATGGACGCCCGACGGACATCAGCAACTACAACTTCATCGAAGTCGACATGATGCTGGAGAACGAAAGCGGCACCCCCCTGGACGTCGCCTACTTCACGCAGTCAGCAGTCCCGGACGAGTTCGGGTTCATTTCCGATTCGGCATACTACACTTACCATACCCATGATTCCCAGACGCTGCAGGCCAATGCCGGTTTCCAAACCCTGGTCTTCGCCTTGGATCATGATGCGCTCGAAACTTTCAACTCGTCCCATCTCATGCGCAATGGCATCATAACCAGCGCGACGGCGCAGGGCGAGATCAACCACGTGTACGTGGATGAGATTCGAGCCGTGGCGGAAAGCACGCCACCGCAACCCGCCTCTGGGGATGGCTTCGCCATTTACTGATCCTGGCGAGGGGGTGACTGGCAGAGGGACGGCCCGAGGGGAGTACAACCCCGACGCCGTTCCTCTGCTTGTCTTTTTCAGGGCCCGATGCAGAAGCTTTGTGCAACACCCCGCTGCCAGCAAGGCATGGAAGGACAAGGTAGTGCCTCTCTCCCGTATCGCGCTTGTTGCCGGTCTGTGCGCATCGGCAGGCTTGCTCCCGGCAACGAACGTCTCCAGCGTGAAAGTGTCACCGTGGCTGGTGGGCCAGTACGAGAAGGTCGAGGTTTCCTTCCAACTTTCCGAACAATACGACAACCCGTTTGACTATCACGAAGTCGATGCGCGCGCGGTCATCTTGCAGCCGGATGGCAGAACCGTCACAGTGCCCGCCTTCTGGAGCATGGACTTTAGCTTTAGCGGCACGGCGACGGAGTACATCACCAACGGTAGCAACCCATCGTGGAAAGTGCGGTTCGCGCCGCGCCAGACCGGTCACCATTTCTTCGACCTGGTCGTGACGGACCTGAACGGCACGTCGACCCTGGAACACGCGGGATCATTTCTGGCCGGATACAGTGACAAGCCGGGCTACGTCGGCGTTGATCCGCGCGATGGACGCTTCCTGGCCCATGACGACGGTTCGCCGTATCACCCCATCGGGCGCAACATCGCCTGGGCGACGGCCGCGGGAACGAACGATTACCGGCGATGGATGGATGCGATGGCCGGTTCCGGGGAGAACTTCGCGCGGATCTGGATGACGCACTTCTACCGGGGCCAATCGCTGGAATGGAGTTCGTCGCACCACACGGGCTACTATCAGGGCCTGGGGCGGTACAGTCTTCCCCTTGCGGCAAGGATCGACCGCATCGTGGAGATGGCGGAGGAACGCGACATCGCGCTGATGATCGCGCTGCACTATCATGGGCAGTTCACAACGACCGTGAATCCCAACTGGTCGGAGAACCCCTACAACGCCGCGCGCGCGGACGATGGCGGCTTCCTGAACAATCCGCAGGAGTTCTTCACCAACGAGCAGGCGAAGGAGCTGACAAAGCGCCGGCTTCGCTACATCATCGCGCGATGGGGGTATTCGACGAGTGTCCTTTGCTGGGAGCTGTTCAACGAGGTCCAGTTTACCGAGGGCTTTCGCGAGAGCGCCGAGCAGCGCGCGAATGTTGCCGCGTGGCATCACGAGATGGGCGAATGGCTGAAGGCCAACGATCCCTTCGGGCACCTGGTTAGCACCAGTTCAGAGCACTCTGGTTTTCATCCGATCTGGTCGCTTCCCTCCATGGAGATCGTGCAGAATCACGAGTATGGCGACGACAAGATCCGGCAGTACGAGAGGCTTCGCTCGACGCTGGGGACTTACGGCAAGCCGGTCCTGTTCGCGGAGTTCGGCGCACCGGGCGGCACGCCGGAGGGAAGAATCGGGTCGCTCGGTGCCCCCTATGACCAGCAATTGGTCGACGGCTTGGTCCTGCACAACGGCATCTGGACCGCCGCCATGCTGGGGTCGGGCGCGATGTACTGGTGGTGGGAATACATCGAGCAATACGGCCACGATGCCCAGTTCGCGCCGCTCGCGGCCTACCTGGAAGGTGAGACCCTTGCCGGCAAGTCACTACAGTTTCGCAATCCCGAGGTCGTGCAGATTGGGCAACCGCGAACGGTGGAGGCACATCCGGGCATCGTCGATTTTTGGGCTCCTTCGCCGCAGAAGGCATTCGTCATCAACGATGACGGCATGTTTCCCGGCATCGACAGCTTGTCACAATGGCTGCACGGCAGCTACCAGTCCGCACTGCGTTCCGACCCGTCGTTCACGCTGACATTGGCGGAGGGATCGGTGCTGCGCATCAATGTCATGACCGTCTCAAGCGCCGGCACCAACCGGATTCAGGTCAAGGTTGATGGCACGACGGTTCGCAACCAGGACCTGCAGAATGGCGCGACGAACCTTGTCATCACAGTGCCACTTGCCTCCGGAAGTCACACTGTTCAAATTGTAAACACGGGCCAGGATTGGGTGCGGATCCGGTCATACGAGTTCGATGGCGCCGTGAGCAACATCGTCCGCGCCATCGGGATGATTGGACCCAGCCATGCATATGCATGGTTGTACGACATGCAGAGCGATTGGGGGCTGGAGCATGGCGGCGTCCTGCGCGGCACGGAGATGGTCTTTCGCAACATGATCGACGGCGATTACCGCGTGGAATTCCACGACACGTGGACAAGCGCAGGCATCGTCCACGCCACCACCGCCCACAGTGCCGACGGCGAACTGCGAGTGCCTGTCCCCGATTTCGAGCGCGACATCGCCGTGAAGGTCATCCCGGCGCCCGCGCCCGCAGCGACAATTGACATGTTCGGCCTGTGGTGACGCTGGGCATGAGCCTTCACAAAGGCCTAGCTCACTTCATTGCTGGCGGGCATGTCTCCGAGAGCAGAGACAGCTCAGTATGCAGCAATTGGCGAGCATTTAGTCGCTTATGACGATCTGCACAATTGACTTTTCCGGAAAATGCGATTGGTCCAGGAGAATGCCGACTGCTCCTTCTCGTGCGTTGAGTTGTCCGGGGTATTGCTCTCCGTTTACAGTAAACGTTCGCGCCCCAACATCGGAACAACTGTAGTGGATTTGAAAGCGGCGGGTACGTGCCGTGATCTGAACTTGCCAATTCCGGAATGGGCACCACGCAGCGGGGCGCAGCAGGATGCTGTCTCCCTGCACGCGAAGTCCAACGACATGGCGAAGGATCGTCTTGAGAACGACGTTGGAGCTGCCGGTCTGCCAATCGTTCATGTTCTGCCCATCGATCCCAAGCTCTGGATTATAGCCGTAGGAGTTGGGCATGACAAATGGAGAGTGGGAGAGGTTCGTGTGGAGTGGCGCGAAGGGCAGGATCTTCTCGAGTTGTCGCCATGCGCGCTGCGGTTCTCCCATTTCGAACAAGGCCATGATGCCGAAGGCGGTGGCATGCGCGTATGTGCCCGCGTTTTCAGCGGTGCCGGGCGGGAGCTTGCCAATGCGGCCAAAGCGCCCCTCCCCTGCCGGAAACTCCGGCTGGAACGTGCGCAAGCCATACTTGGAATCGAGCCGATCGAACGCGGCAAGGATGTCAGCGCGTGTCCGTGGATGTCGCTCGAGCATGCCGGATAGGACCCAGAAGGCATTGGAGGTGAGGCTGTCGCGAGAGGCTCCATCGACATCGTGGTAGCTGCCGACGCAATACGATCCTTCATGGCCCCAACCGTGAATGATGCGCTGGGAACCTTCCGAGGTACCATGTATTGCATGCTTGAGCAAGGAAGTGGCCAGTCGCTCCTCCTGCTCACCGAGACGGTCGAGTTCCTGCATGGTACCTGGCTTCGGTACATGCTGAAGCAGTTCGCGCATTTCGCGCAGATTCTGAAGCAACTGAAGCGAAGCCATCACGCTGACTCCCGTGCCGTAGCCAGCGGAATCACCGGGCAGGGTACCAAGGCCATCCAGGGCGTCATTCCAATCGCCGTACAGCGCGCGCAGGCAACCGGTGCGGGGGTCGATTTGAGCAAGCATATAGTCGAGGATGCGACGCAGATGATCGAGCACTAAATCCACGCGCGTCGACTTGACCACTCGACTTGATCCTGGATCCACAAGCCGATGGTAGCCGCAACTTTCTGAAAGGAAGGCGGCATCGCCGGTGAGGCGCACGTACGTGGTGATCGCAGATATGACCCACACCCCCTGGTCAATGAAGGGACGGACGTCGGCGCGGCCCGGTTCGCCATTGCGATTGGGTAGCGAGTATTGGCGAAGGCATCGGCCATCTTCCAGCGTGAAGCCGAGGGCCTCGAGCATCTTGGCTCGGGCGGCGTCGGGTCGCCAATACGTGAGAGCCTCCAGGGCCTGGAAGATGTCGCGAATGCCGATCAGGGAGTTCTCGGAAAGCTGCACGTAACCGCGAATCAGGGAGCAGAACTCCACCTGCTTCATCAGGTGCGGCAGGAAGGCGTTGAAGGCGTCAGCAGAGAGCGACTCACTTCGAGATTCGGCCACCTTCAGTGCCAGTGAGGCCGCAAGGCGGGTCTCGGCTGCTTCCCGCTCCGCGACGACGTTCTCAAGGCACCTGTGGGCAGTACCCTCTTTGTGCCAGTGCAGAGCCTGATCATGATCCTCGGTCACCCGGAACACGTAGTCGGCGCGGAAAGAACCCCCGGGTGGAAGTTGTAGATGAATCATGTCCCCCGCAATGGTGGGTTCGACGAATGTACGCCGGGAGCAGGATTCCCCAAATGTTCCAGTGCGCAGGGAGCGCGCATTGGCCAATGACCGCGACACACCTCCCATGTAGGCCACTCGCGAGGGTGTTTCTTCCGTCCGGTGAATCTGTGCTCCCCCACCGGCAACACATTGGCGGTCGATGATGGCGTATTGCGCCAGCGATGTCGTGCGATCCTTGTCTTCATTGACGTGAAAGAGGAACGACGCCGCATGATCGGCCCGCTGCCGGATGCGAACACTGCGAAACCACCGGTCCTCGTCGGTCTCGTGAAGTTGGTGTCGCAACATCGGGTTGAAGAAGGCGGATAGAAGCAACGATTCCGGCGCAGTACCCTCATTGAGCACGCAAAGAGTGAAGACGATCTCGTGCGAACTGACCGGAAGTACTCGCAGAAGGTAACGCAAACCTTCCCTCACTGTGACAAAACACGCGTGGGTGCGGGAGAAGACGGCAAAGCGGTCAGCGGGCGCGGCGTCGTCTTCGGGTGTGTGGGGAACGCCCAACAGGGGAAAAGGCTTCCAGCCATCTTCTGCCGGCGTGGCGGCCATGAATGCGATGCCGGGCTCCTGTCCCTCTGTCCGGCGTGGGAAGAGCGCAAACAATCCATCGTTCGCGTGCATGTATCCCGAGCCGTAGACCCAGAAGTTCATGCCATCGTGGACGTAGGGATAGCGGCTCTCGCCGCGAGCACGGGGAGTGATGAGCAGGCGGTTGCCGGGCAATGCATGGACTCCGTGTCCGAAGGAAGGGAATGACTCATCACGTTGCGCTGCCCGGGCCTCACGGCAGAGTTGCCGCAGCAGCCCGGCAAGGGTGGCATCATTGGCAATCATTGGCTTCGGCTCCCAGCCCGTTTCGCCAATGCATCCGCCATTGACTTTGCGCCACTGTCTGATGCGGCGGCATCAATGATCAATTCCCCGCCCGGTCCAAACAGGTAGATCAGGGGATCTTGCGATCGGAAGGACATTAGCTCAAATCCTTCCGGAAGCGAGCTCAAGTCCTCCGATGAAAGCACAATATTGACAGTCTGCTCAGTGACGCCGCGCCATTGATCACTGTCCAATCGCGTCATGGCCCCCTCACTCGAGTTGTTGAGGCGGATGAGGATGGGCCGGTCGAGACGCTGCGCCACGCGCACTCCCATTTCGGCATCGGTGTACCACTTGGGGGCTGTGCGAATTTCCTCGATAACGCTGACATCCTTGACGAGTGCACGAACCGGAAGTTGCACGTTGCTGACTTCAATGGTTCCCTCTCCCGGCGCCAGCACAACGACGGCGGCGCTCTCAATGGCATCCTGGTCCACGGAAGCCAGTTGTGCGGCGGGGACCGACACGGTGGTCCATTCCTTCGATGGTTCGAGCGTAACCACATGGGTGGCGCGGCGACGTGATGTGTCGCGCAGAACCACTTCCAACCGGTCGATGGATGAATCGGTGCGCGCGTCGAACTGAAAGGCCGCCTGACTGTTCAAGGCCATCGGCGTGTTGAATGGAATCGCGAACCCTGCGTAGGCATAGCCCAGGGCAGGATTTGGGACGACCCGGTACTTGCCGATCAGTATGTCGCGACTGCGGGTTTCGGTGACCGGCTCTGCGCGATAGCCGATGCTGAACGACGATTGTGAAGTGCTGGCCTCGTCGCGGTCTGAGATGGGTGTCGGCTCGCCGAAATATGCCCCCGGCGCCCGCCATCGATAAGCCGTGCCGGGCTGTTGTGCCTCGCAGAAGCCGTGACAAAGCAATCCGACGGCAGCAACCAGCAGGAGTGTTCGTGCGTGGGCGATCATCCCTTGACTCCTTCGTGGACAAATCCGGCAATCAGTTGCCGCTGGAAGAACAGGAACATGATGAAGATCGGCAGGGCGGTGATGGTAGACGCGGCCATGAGATGCACCCAGTCCACTTCCATCCGGGCGCTGAAGAGCGCGAGCCCGACGGGGAGCGTGCGCATTTCAGGCGTCTGGATCAGGATGAGCGGGAAGATGAATGAGTTCCAGTTGAAGAGGAACGCAAGCAATGCGATGGTCGCCAGAATCGGGCGCAGCATCGGCGCCACAATGTAGCGCAACAATTGCAGGATCGAGGCGCCATCCATGACGGCGGCCTCTTCCAAGGCATCGGGGAGCGACAACAGACTCTGCCGAACAAGGAAGATGCCCAGGGGCATGACAAGGTTCGGCAGGATCAGACCCGAGTAGGAATCGAGCATGCCGATGCCTCCCTGTCCAAACAGGTCGTTGCCGCCGAAGAGCGGAAAGTGCTGCAGGATGAGGAAGGCGGGGATCAAGAGCACCTGGGAGGGGATGAGCATGCTGCCCAGCATGATTGCCCAGAAGGCGCCGCGGAATTTCCATTCGCTGCGTGCAAAGGCATAACCGGCGAGCAGGCTGGTGATGACGCTGCCCAGTGTGACGCAGATGGCGACGAGCAGGCTGTTGAACGTGTAGCGCGAGAAATTGTCGCCGCGCCAGACGTCGAGGAAGTTCGCAAACGTGAACAGGCGGGGGTAAAGGGTCACGCGGAACCAGTGTTCCGACTGACTTCGCGGAATCAGCGTGAACCCGGTGATCTGGACGGGGTCAAATGGCTGGCCACGGCGATCTACCGGTAAGGATACAGAGATGTTGAGGTCCGGTACGACCCACATTGGACCTGTGATGGACTCCACCTGCTGGATTGCAATGTCACCGTTGATGTTATGCCATGCGATTGACCATCGATCTCCCTCGCTGGCCTCGATCTCGAAACGGGAAAAGCGTCGAAGGTCACCTCCCCAAGTGAAGTGAAAGGCGGCACCGTTTCGATTTGCCTCGAATCCAGCGACGACATCATCTGGATTCGTCTTGGGCCTATTATATTCACGGTAGTTCCATGTCGAGTCATCCCTCGCAAAGCCTCTCTCATCATCCCACATTCCTGCCATCATCGGCAGGTTCTGCAAGGTCATCCCGCTGTCGTTGGCCTCGGCCAGGATGATCTCCGCAGGGGTACCTTCGATGGGATCGCCAACGGACATGAAGGCAGTGCGCACCATGATGATGAGCGGGTAAAGCGATGCCAGCAGCAGAATGCTGGTCACTGCGAAGGCAAGAAGGCCGGGCACGCTCCCAAACAGCTCGCGCAATTCACGGGGGATCTTCATTCACCAACCCCCTTGCCTGTGCGAAGGATCCTCGATTGGAGCCACACAACGGCGACAAGAATGATGACGAGGAAGACCGTTGCCGCCGACGCGCGTCCCATCTGGAACCGCGTGAAGCCAAGCTCGTAGATCCAGAATACCAACGTTGTGGTCGATCCCATGGGACCGCCCTGGGTCATGGTGAAAACTTCCGGGAAGACCTGGATGGCGTTGATGGTCGCGAGGAACAGCGCGAAGGCGATGGTCGGTCGCAGCATGGGAACGGTGATCGACAGAAACCGTCGCACCGGTCCGGCGCCTTCGATCCGCGCCGCTTCATACAAATGCCCGGGTATGGCCTGCATGGCGGCCAGGAACAGGACCGCATAGAACCCGATGCTGGTCCAGATCCCCATGACCATCAGGGATGGGAGTGCCAGTGTGGGGTTGAGGAGCCACGATGGGCGCGGCGGCGGAATGCCGATCCCTTCCAGCAAGCGATCTGCCATTCCGTCGGTGGCGTAGAGAAACTTGAAGACGAGCGAGATGACGATGATGGAAGTGACAGTGGGCAGAAAGAACCCCGCGCGGAACAGGCCCTTGAGAGGCATCGGCTGATTCAGGAACGCGGCCAGGGCCAGCGACAGCATCATGATCACGGGCACCGTACCGAGTGCATAAAAGAGCGAGTTCCACAATGACTTCCAGAAGATGGGAGCGGTTATGACGGAATGGTAGTTGTCCATCCCGACAAAGTCCCACTGCGGATTCAGGAGGCTGTAGTCGAAGAAGCTGATCGCCAACGCGTAGACCGGCGGGAAGATGCCAAAGATGGCAAATGTCACCAGCCATGGTGATAGGAGCAGCAACGTCTGCCAGCCGTTTGGCCGGGCGGGCCGGCCCCGCAATCGTCTCGCGGTTGGGAGTGCACTGCTCATCGGAACTCCTCCACGAGACCGCTCCAGTGCGCGGAGGTCTGCTCGAGTTGCGCGTCGAGTGGTGCGTCGGTCAGCAGCGCAGTGTCGATCAGGGTGACAAGATCGCGGCGCATTTCCTCCCAGTACGGCACGGCGTCGGGAGCGTAGGCCCGGTCGATCATCTGCGCGTGAAACGCGCGCGCGGGATCGTTCTGGAATTCTGGGAACTCGTGGGCATCGGCAAATGCGGGGAGCAACGAGCGGATCGGCAAAGTCAGGCGGGTCGCGATGGGCCGTGACGCAAGGAATGCGAGCAACTTGCGCGATTCCTCCGGATGCTTGCCTTGGCGGAACGCGACGAGAAGTTGCCCACCGGCCATGGCACCGCCGCCTTTGTCCTCGTCCACGAAATCCGGCATGGGGATGTGCGCATAGCCATAGTCCAGCGTCGGATAGTCGCGGGGCAGCAGTGTGAAGTTCCACGCTCCGCTAACATGAAAGGCAATGCGCTCGGTCCCGAATGCCCGGTCGAGTTGAGGTCCGCGATCGATCAGCGCGTACGGCTTCAGGCCGCGGTAGAAGTCGAGCGTCTGCATGAACTCGGGAGTGTCCAGAAGCGGTTGACGCGTCCCTGCATCCAGCAACGGAACCTGCCCGGATGCCAGGAAGGAGAAAAATGTCATCCATGTGAACTCCGCGTCGCCGGCGGGCAGGCCAATGACATGACGATCTGGGTATGCGCGCTTGATGGCGGCGCTCATTTCCATCAGCTCGTCCCAGGTGCGTGGCGGCTGCGCGTCGGGATAGCCGGCATTGCGCAGCATGGCGCGGTTGTAGAAGAAAAGCCGCGTTCCGACCATCCATGGTGCGGCGTAAAGGCGCCCCTTGTAGGTGGACGCCTCAATGAGGGTGCGCTGGCCGGCCGTGTCGGTCAACGTGTCGGTCAGGTCCGCGAGAACATCCTCGTGCGCAAACGGTGCCAACCAAGTCATGCCGAGCTCGCAGACATCAGGGGGACGACGCGTGGCCAGGGAAAGGAGGATGCGTTCGAAACCGCGGTCCCATGGGAGCTGCTCCGCATGGACGCGGATCCCGGGATTTTGCGACTCGAATTCGTCAAGGACAGGACGCAGGTCCTGCTCGACATCAACGCTGAACACCCACAAGCGCAGGGTGACCACGCCGTCACTGCTGCCGTCATCGCCTGCATTGCCACAGGACACCCACAGCGTCGCCATGACGACGAGCACGATTGACGGAAGCAGGCGACGCATCAGGGCGCGGCTCTTTCGCGATCGAACTCCAACAGATGTCCCCACACATCACCGGTGATGGTGGTGGGGAAATAACGATACCGGCGCTGGCCGACATGATGCCCGCGGGCCAGGGCACCCCACAGCGTCGGCGGGCCGACAAAGTGACCGAGCTCCGGATCGTCGCGCAGCTCACCCACAATCTCCATTGCCGGAATCACGAAGGGAAGCATCGTGGAGTCCCGGTCGCCTTGGGTAATGTTGCCCGTGGCGGCTTCCACTTCCAGTCCATACTCGTGATGTGTGGCGATGACGGGGATGCCGATGAGCACTTGCCGGCGCGCGTCGCGGGCGGTCTCGACAAAGGCACGCGCATTCTGTGCGGCGCGGCGTTGGAAGACATCCGGCGTGCGGCCCAGATCGTAGTTCATGGCGACCATAAAGTCGAGGCTGGCCCATTGCTCCAGCGGTATGGTGGTGGCCAGTGCCGTGGCCATGCTCAAGCCCTTTGTCCAGCCCTTGCGGGTGAGAGCGCGGGTGATGCGGATCTGGCTGGGGCGGTAGGGCTCAAGATCGAAGTGAATGCCCGCGACGATGTCCTCGTTCATCAGCTCGTCGACCAGGCGCGTGGTTATGTGTTCAACCTGATCATCGGTCAGGAGGTCAAAGTTGCCCCAGCCGTCGATCATGAGGTGGAGCTTTGCACCGGGCAGGGCACGCTGCCACGCGTTCATGGACTCCAGGTTGAAGGCGCTCATGGCGCCGGTTTCGGGATCGATGGAGCCGCCATAGATGAGACCGGTGATGGCGATGTCGGCGCCGGTCATCTCATGGAAGGTGGCAAACTCCGCAAGCAACTCTTCGTCGGGCGCATAGCCCCAGAATGCCCACTCATCCGGACCAAAGTGGAATGGTTCCGGGAGGCGGGCGATGTGGGTGGTGCTGACTTGATCGCCAACCTGCCACACCAACCTATAGACGCCGGAACTCCATGTCGAGGCATCGATGTCAATGTCGCCGGAGGTTGGTTGGCCGGCTGATTTCCAGACAATGCGGGGGTTCTCGCCCGTCGTCCGGATCTCGATGTGTTGAAGCGGCTTTGCCGCGGATGTGTGGAGCCGCAGTGGCAACGTGTCGTGGAAACGCTCGTGGATGGCGACGACTGGGGGCATCTCGCGATAGGGCCATGCTGTGACATGCTGGTCGACTAGGACGCCGTTTGCGTCCATCAGCCTGGTGACCATGGAATGCACCTTTCCAGTGGAGAGGAGTGGCACCGACTCTGCCAGTTCCTCGATCTTGGTGGGGGAAGTGCCTGTGGTGACGGATACGAGTGGCTCCGCGCCTTCCTCCAACCGCAGCAAAATCTCCACACTTCGATCGCCCTGCAGCTCGCCTGATTCGGATGCAGTCACGCGAACCTCCTCACCAGCCATCTCGAGACTGCCTTCGACCCGAGCGTTGAACTGGGGAATGGGATCAAGCAGGCGCAGCCTTCCAAAATCCGACGGCGTGTGAAAGGTGGTGTTTGTGGGCGACCAAGCGACGGCCAAGTTGCGGCCATCGGCCAGAACGGCCGCCGTGCCCAATTGCAGGCTAATCTCCTGGTCGAGGGTGGTGACCGGTGCGTCCTCCGGCACGCGACGCCGCAAGACGGCGAGTGGGATCTCGAGGCGCACGGCCCAGGAATCCGCCTCCGAAGGGACCAACGTTGCAGTTGCAGGCATGTCCCAGCGGACATTGCGATTCCATCCGGCATCGCGAACGAACTCATCGTAGATGGCGGCACGCGGATTCGTGGCGATGTGATAGTAGCCGTGCCCGGGTTCCTCCATGACCGAGAGGAAGACCTCGACGGCGGGGCCTTCAAAGATCCGGAGAGTATCGCGGTCGGCGATGGGCGCTTGGTTGCGGCCGCTCACGTGCAGCTCCACCAGCAGTTGTCCGTCATGATGGCCAAGCCATGCGATGGCCGGAGCCTCGGCGATTTCCTGACCGTCCAGCAAGTGGCGAAGCTCCACACGGGTGCCCATTGTGGACAATTGCTCGGGTGGCACGCTTGGCACTTCGACAACCGGTTTTGCAGATGCGGTGGAGATCATCAGGGCCGCAGCGATCGCCCAGAGTGACTGTCTCATCAACTGGCCTCCTGGGCTTCCAGCATCGCCGCGCAGGCAGAATGCAGGACAGTGGGTGTGGCAAAGACTTCCTCGTCGAGGACGATGGTGGCGATGTGCCGGGCAACCCCCATGGGATCGCATGGCGAGACGGAGATGCGTACTTCCCGCGCGACGCGATTCGTGTTCGATGCGATGCGACGGCGCAGCGTGGCGATCACTTCAGGGGGGAGACCGTAGAGATCTCCGGTAAGCAGCAGGACTTCCGGGTTCAGGAAGTTGATGATCGAGCAGGTGCCGTTGTGGAAACGCTCAAGAACATCGGGCGCGGAGCTGTCGAGGGGGTTTGAGATCAACTGGCAGGCACGATAACCCACCTCGCCGGCTGCACCATGGCTGCCCTTGACCAAGGCCCCGTTGACGATCAACCCCGCGCCGATTCCTTCGTGAGCGTAGAGCACGACAGCGTCGGAGACTCCGGCCAGTGAGCCGTGTGTGACTTCGCCGCGCGCCACCACGTTCGCGTCATTCTCCAGATGAAGCTTGCCGCCACAAAGACGGGCAAAATCCGACAGGTTGAGACTGGCATCGAAGTAGCCGATGCGGAAGTTCTCCTGATCGACGAGGCCCATGGTTGCGACTCCGACGCCGATGAGTGGGTGGGAGGCGATATGTCCGGAGGAGGTGAGTCGATCGAAAGCCTGGCGCAGGAGATTGTGGATTTTTCGGGGTGTCAGGGAGCTGGGATCGCGCAGGGGCACGACACAGGTGTCGAGGATCTTGCCCGTAAGGTCGACAGTGACGCCCGCCACCAGGTTTGAGGCGAGGTAGAGCCCAACAGCGGCACCGAATCCGCCATTGATGCCCCAGAACTCCGCGGGGCGGCCGCTGGAACCGTTGCTGGACTCCACGCCGCGGGAGGCGACGAGGCCGCGCTCGGCCAGGATGCGAAGAAGGCGGGAGATACTGGAGGCGCGCATGCCGGTCTTCTCGACCAGAACCTTCGCGCTGACCGGCTGCAGGGCGCGGATCTGGCGCAGGAGTACCAGAGTGTTGTGCGACCGCAGGCTGGAGGTGTCGGCGCTGGTGAACTGCATGGCATGGCCCCGCGAGGGGTAATTTCTCGTCTGGAATGAAAGTCTGTGATCCAGTTTGCCAATACGCGCGGAGGGTTATTATTGACCGCAGTGGAGTGCAAGGATAATTTATTCCAGTCTGCACAAAACCTGTTGACTTCGCCGGGGGGAGCAGCTAACCGGGGCATCATCCAGTCAGAAGGGCCTGCGGAAGTCTGCGATCCCGCAGGCCTGATCCCTACCGGGGCGAAAGGGCCCATCAAGATGCTTCCATCTTCCCCCGCTCGTATTGTGCAACAGCGTCGTCTCTCGGCCTTCACCCTGATCGAACTGCTAATCGTCGTGGCCATCATCGCGATCCTGGCCGCCATTGCCGTCCCCAACTTCCTGGAGGCGCAGGTGCGCTCCAAGGTCACGCGGATGGCCGCCGACATGCGCACCGTCGCCACGGCGATTGAGTCCTACCATGTGGATTACAACAAATACCCGATGGATTGGATTGAGCGCAACCTGGCGGGTGTTCCCGCGGGGCAGCGTTGGGAATACTCCACGATGGAAACCTTCGTGCCGCTGACGTCGCCGGTTGCCTACCTGTCGAGCATCGAGGCGACGCGCGATGTCTTTCAGGAGCAAAAGCCCTTCAACGCCAACCTGCCGGGAACATTTGGCTATCTGCTGTGGATCAATTACTGGCCGCCCGCCAGTTCAACCGATGTGTTCAACGAAGGACAAGCAATCCGGCGCGAGGGAGTTTCGCTGAACTGGGTGCTGTCCTCCTTTGGGCCCGACCGCGAGTCATCCGCCCGCAACATGGGCAAGCCGATCAACCTGTGGCCAATCACCGGAGCATACGACCCCAGCAACGGAACCATCAGTCTCGGGGATGTTCCCCGCTTCAACTGATCACCCCCCGCCCGCACGACAACGAAAGGACGAACGCAATGAAGAGATTGGCATTCTTGCTTTCCACGGCCGTAATCCTCGCCGCGGGCACGGGCGCTTCCGCGGCGCCAATCTTGATCACCGGGATCGAGACGGATACGGTTGCGGTGCCTCCCGGGTTCCCCGATGGCGGTCCCCCGGGTGAATGGACCCGGTTTGGCGTGCCGTTTGACAGCATGGTCATCGACACGAATCCCGCCAACGCCGCTGCCGGAAACAATTCGCTGGCAGTCGGTGCGAACTGGGATGCCGGCGGTTGGGGGATGGGGATACGCTATGACGTGCTCTCCGCGCCTCTGGACCTGTCTTCTGCGCCCCAGATCTCCTTTATGGCGCGCCAAACGACTCCCGGCGCCGCCCGCGTGCAGTTCACCGTTGTGGAGGGTGACGGTGACATCTGGACCGGCGTTCAGCACGAGGTTGGCACCGACTACACAAAGTTTTACGAGGACTTGTCCGCGACCTTGGAGCTGGCCGATCCGGGCGGCAACAGCGTGCTGGACCTGAGCAATGTGGTGCAGATCGGCTTCACCATCCTGCGCAACGGGCAGGTAGGGTACTCGACCTTCAACTTCGACGAAGTCTACTACGCTGCAGAGGAGTCGGCAACACTGCCGGCCCTGCCGCTGGTGACAAGCATCGAACCTCCCGACTTCACGAGCGGTGGTTTCCCCCCGGGCGTGGAGGGCGAGTGGACGCGCTTTGGCGCGGCGTACAACGGCATTGGCATCCAGCAGGATGCTGGGAATGCGTCCGATGGCTCCCATTTCCTGCAGCTCGACGCAGACTGGAGCGCGGGGGGGTCAGTTGGTTCGCGCTACGGACTCTACACAGGCAACACCGACTGGTCGGCATATCCCATCGTTGCGTACGACATCCGCGCGAACGCGGTGGTCGCAGGCAGCACGGTGAACTTTGTCGTGGAGGACACTGCCGGCAACATTTCCATCTCGTCGAATGTGCCTGTCGGCACGAGCTGGTCCACACAGACAGTGAACCTGGGCACGGATCTCATCTTTGCCGACGGACCGGGACCTTCGACAGATCTTTCCTCCCTGGTACGCATCGGTGTTGATTTCCGCAGCACCGCGGGCGCGGGTACTCAATCGTTGTTCGTGGACAACATCCGCCTGCAGGAGGAGCCACCTCCGCCGCCGGACAACCTGATCACCGGCATCGAGAACGATGCGGTGCAGGACCCGCCGCGTTTCCCCGGCCAGGGTGATCCGGGCGAGTGGACGCGTTTTGGCGTACACTTTGGCGGCATGTCGATCGACACGAACCCGGCCAACGCGGCATCCGGCAGCAAGTCCCTCGCGGTTGTGGGTGACTGGGATGCGGACGCGAGCTGGGGATTCGGCGTTCGCTACGACCTGACGGAGGTTCCGTTCGACCTTTCGGTCGGGCCTGATATTTCCTTCATGGCCCGCCAGACCAATCGCGGCGCTCATCGCGTGCAGTTCACGGTTGTGGAGCTGGACGGCGACATCTGGACAGGCGCGTCGCATGACATCACCACGACCTATGAAGTGTATCGCGAGAACCTGCAGCAGACGCTGGAGATCGCCGATCAAGGTGGCGACGGCATCCTTGACCTCACGAACGTGAGCCACATTGGCTTCACCTTCATGCGCAATGGGCAAACGGGCTCCACGACATTCCATTTTGACGAGATCTACTACGACGATCCGCTCCCCATCGCTGACAATCTGATCACGGGGATAGAAGAGGATACCCTGCAGGACCCCCCGCGCTTCCCCGGCCAAGGGAATCCCGGCGAGTGGACACGCTTTGGCGTGCATTTTGGCGGCATGTACATCGACGAGGATCCGAGTCAAGCCGCAGCAGGCAACAAGTCCCTCGGCGTCTATGCCGATTGGGATGCGGACGCCAGCTGGGGTTTTGGCATTCGCTACGACATTCCCAATGCACCACTGGATATCTCCGCCGGGCCGACCATCTCCTTCATGGCCCGTCAATCCGATCCGGGGCTGCATCGCGTGAAGTTCGCGGTGGTGGAATCCGACGGTGATATCTGGGAAGGCATCAGCCACAATGTCGGTCTGCCATACATCAAGTTCACCGAGGACCTGTCCGTAACAGCGCAGTTGGCTGAACAGGCCGGCGACGGCGTCCTGGATCTGAGCAGCATCGTCCAGATTGGCTTCACGTTCCTGCGCAACGGCCAAACGGGCTTCAGCGAGTTTCATATCGACGAGATCTATTACGACGATGCGTCCCCGGTCCCACCGCCGTCACTGCCGGTTGTGACCAGCATTGAACTGCCGGACTTTACCTCGGGTGGGTTCCCGCCGGAGGACTACATCAACACGGGCACTGAAGGAGAGTGGACCCGCTTCGGCGCAGCCTACAACGGCATCGTCATCGTGACGGATGCGCAGGAGGCCACCGATGGCGAGCGGTACCTGCAGGTCGGCGCGTCCTGGGACGATGGCCCGCGCGTCGGTGTGCGCCACAAGCCCTACGGCTCACCGGCCAATTGGTCGCCGTGGGATCGCATCAGCTTCGACGTGAAGGCGACGGTCGCCGATGCCGCCACAACGGTAGAGTTCGCATTGTTCGAGGCCGACGGCGACGTCTGGACGAGTGACAATCTCCCCGTCAGCACCGAATGGACCACAGTCACGCTGCTGTTCGACGGTGACCTCACACTGGGCGAACAGGGCGGCGACGGCATCCTGAGCGCCGATGCAATCGTTCTGTGGGGACTCAACTTCGACAACATGACCTTTGCCGGGACCGATACGTTCAGGGTGGACAAGGTCGTCCTGGGCGGTGACGTCGTCGTACCGGTTGGCGATTGGATCTACATCGAGTAATTGAGTCGTTTCAATAGTGGTTGGACGATTCCGAGTGACTCACAACGGGGGATGCAGTCCATTGGCTGCATCCCCCGTCTTCATGCGAGAGAGGCCGACAAATGCAGATGTGGAACAGGGAGTACGGATGGATCAGCCTGCTTGTGGCTTTGCAAGTCCTGGCTGTCGCCATCGTGCACGCACAAGGCGTCACATGGAACTTTGATACGCCCGGTGCACCCGGAGTGGCGCCGCAAGGATGGAGTGATGCATCCCAGGCGATGTCTCCTCCAGCCACGGCACCGGGACCGTATCAGGCGACGACGTTTGATGGCCGCGGCGTGATGCTCTTCAAGACCGCGGCAGGCACTGGCCAACGCCCGAAGATCCGCACGCAGCAGACCTTCACCACCGGCATGTACGAGTGGGTCGTGTATATCCCGCCGATGGAAGCCAATGCACGGGTGAGTCTGGGCGCGTTTCTGTATTCGGATCAGTCAGGAGCAGCCGCCAATGCCGCGCGCGAGATCGATTTCGAGATCGGCCCCGGCCGCGCCAGCGTCCGAAACAGCATTCCGAACCTGCCGGCAAATGCATTGCTCGTCTACCTGACCGTGCAGCCGGACAATGCCGCGGGGCGATCCGGTGATCCGGGCAGCAGCCTGGTCTTTCAACCGGCGGATCCCGCTCATCACGTCCGACCCGGTGGATGGTACAAGCTGACAATTGAGTTGGACGAGGATCAGCTAGGGCGCTACGTTGTGGACTGGTACATCCAGGCCGAAGGCGGCCCGCGCATCAAGGCTCGTCCCACCTACACATGCGCGTATGGTCCTTCGAATGCATTCCCGACCAATTTTCGCATCTACGACAGTTTGGAGAACTTGAACTTCATGGGCGACGCATTGCCCACCCGAGACCACTTCGTCTATTTCGACAGCACAAGCCACAATGCGATCGACTCGCCGGACCCCGAAGACCCGGGTGCACCGCATCTCATCACGGATATCGAATCCGACACGACCTCTGGTGGCTTCCCCATGGGATCTCCGGGCGAGTGGACGCGATTCGGCACCGCATACAACGGCATGGCGATCACCACCGTGCCCAACGAGGTTGATGAAGGCAACGCTTCGCTGCGTGCGTCGGCAAACTTCAATGCAGGGGCGAACTTTGGCGTGCGGTATCGCCTGCCAGAGAGTCCCTTGGACCTGCAGAGCGCTGAACGACTGACATGGCGCATGCGGACGAACATGCCGGGTTCGCAACTCGTCCGCTTTGTGCTGTTGGACATGGACGGCGATATCTGGATCACCAACCACACCTTCTCCCCCACCGCGGAAGGGGAGAAGTACACCATCCCCGCCGACGCCGCGGGTTTCAACATCGCGGAGGTCGCCGGCAATGGCCAGTTCGACGGCCTCCTTGAGGGCATTGGCTTTGACTTCCTGGCGAATGGAACCAGCGCGGCGACACCAACCTTCTTCATCGACAACATCTATTGGGAATCAGCCAACGTGGTTGATCCACCAACCGTCCCCGGAAGCTGGCTATCGGTTCATTGAGGGAGGACCGGGCGCGCAGGCGGCCGCCCTTTCCCCATGCATTTCTGTTGAAGTGCTCCGCGGGAGGCGACGAACCTACGCGGCTTTCGCAGCGAGTCGCCGGGCGCGGTGTCGTCTTTGTAGCCCCCTTGCCTTTTACTGCCCGAGCCCGCGAAACCACCACGGACTGCATCCCGAACTGACGGAACCAACTCATGAAGGACATTCCCCACTTCATCGCTGGCAAGCTCGCGCCGGGACGTAGCGAGCGCCATGCGGTGGTCAACGACCCATCACTGGGCGAGCCTATTGCACGGGTAAGCCTGGCAGGTGCCGACGAAGCTCGAGGCGCTGTCTCCGCAGCGGCGGAAGCCTTTCCAGCATGGGCGGCGACGCCTCCACTGCAGCGAGCGCGCGTGTTGTTCCGATTCCGACAACTGGTCGAGGGCCGCATCGATGAGCTGGCGCGGCTGGTCTCTGCAGAGCACGGCAAGCTGGTCTCCGACGCGCGCGGTTCCGTGATCCGTGGACTTGAAGTGGTGGAGTTTGCTTGCGGAATTCCTCATCTGCTGCGCGGGGACTATACGGAACGCGTGTCGAGCAGCGTGGACTCCCACTCCCTTCGCCAACCGCTGGGAGTTTGCGTCGGCATCACGCCCTTCAACTTTCCGGCAATGGTTCCCATGTGGATGTTCCCCTTGGCGATTGCCTGCGGAAACACCTTCGTGCTCAAGCCGTCCGAGAAGGACCCATCGACGGCCGTGCGTCTGGCAGAGCTACTCTCGGAAGCCGGCGCACCGGATGGCGTGTTGAATGTCTTGCACGGTGACAAGGAAGCGGTCGAGACGCTGCTGACCGATCCGCGCGTTGCAGCGGTCAGCTTTGTCGGGTCGACGCCGGTGGCCAAGTCGATCTACGAGACGGCAGCGCGGGGCGGAAAGCGCGTGCAGGCCCTTGGCGGAGCCAAGAATCATGCAGTTGTCATGCCCGACGCCGACATGGATCAGGCCATCGAGGCGATTGTCGGCGCGGCCTATGGCTCTGCCGGCGAACGCTGCATGGCCATCTCCGCTTGCGTGGTCGTCGGCAGAATCGCCGATGAGTTTGTCGATCGCCTGCACAAGCGGGTGGAGGAACTAAAGATCGGTCATGGCAGTGATCCGGACGCGGAAATGGGCCCGGTGATCAGCGCCGAACATCGCGCGCGCATCGTGCAGGCCATCGAAAATGGAATCGCGGAAGGCGCCACTCCGGTTGTCGACGGGCGCGGCTATCGACACCCGGACCGGCCGAATGGATACTTCCTCGGTGGCACGCTGCTGGATCATGTGACCACCCGGATGCGCGTGTGGCGCGAGGAGATTTTCGGTCCGGTGCTTTGTGTCTTGCGCGCGGCGGATCTGGCGGAAGCACTCGCCATCGTGAACAGTCATGCGTACGGCAATGGTGCGGCCATCTTCACGCAAAGCGGCGGAGCTGCCCAAGCATTCTCGCAAGGCGTCACGGCGGGCATGGTGGGGATCAATGTCCCGATCCCGGTGCCCATGGCATTCCACAGTTTCGGCGGTTGGAAGCGATCAAATTTTGGCGACATGGCCATGCATGGCATGGAAGGCGTGCGCTTCTACACACGCCTGAAGACTGTGACCACCCGCTGGCCCAGGACCTCCGACGGCATCGGCCCCTCCTTCACCATGCCGGTTTCGCAATAGATCAGTAGATGTATTAATTCTGAAGCCCAAAACCCCCGCCACTGACGCCACTACGCCACGGCATAGCTGCACCGCAGCGAAGCCGGGTCATCCCCCGGAGGCCTGCCAGTCGAAGAGCATGCCAATATTCCCTACGGCGGCGCAGCGAATGGAAACTATCCGGGCTTCTGCCTTCGACTAAATACAATTACATCCCTTCAATGCTCAGCATCTTGGCACTTCACTTGGTCCACTCGGAACCAATTGGAATTCCTGCCGACTTGACCGCGGCGGAATGAAGAAAGTGCGCTGTAGTTCTGCTCTTGCCGATACCATCCAGATAGCACCCGGCCAACAGCTTGATTCAGCGCACTCAGCCCTCTGTGCTGCTTTCAAGAGAGGTGGAGCTTTTTCCTCGACAACTAAAGCACTGTCTTAGTAGGCATCATCCCGTTTAGAACGTATAGTTCGCCGGCTCATTCGAATTTCGGACCGGCCAACTCCATTCGGCCCTAGCCCTCGCGTCCACAGAAGATGGAGAATCCATGAGTCCAACCGGCCGCAAGGCACCCAAGGCATCAGGAAAGTCAGGCAATACTGCCAGGCAACCACGGACCTCCAATCTCGCAAGGGAAGGAGCCAGCAACATGGCAGACGTGATACCCACCCGGGACGGCGAAAGGACGCCGCCCCGTCCGCAGTACCTGCACATCGCCGATGTCCTGGAGGAGCGAATCCTCAAGGGGATCTACAAGGCCAACGACGCGCTGCCCACGTTCAACGGACTTTCGGAGGAGTTTGGTGTCAGCCTGGTCACCGTGAACCGAGCGATCCAGGAGTTGGACAGTCGGGGTTGCATTGTGCGCTATCGGGGGAAGGGGGTGTACGTGGCGACGTCGCTCTCCAACTCCCCGAATTCGGGAACTGGCGACAGGCCCCTGCGAACCATTGGCTTTGTCATCCCCGATCTTGCCAACCCCTTCTTCGCGTCGATGGCAAAGAACATCCAGGAGGTGCTTGGCACGGAGAACTTCTCCGTCATCACCCACAGCACGGAGGGGGAGCATCGCCGCTGGGACCAGTACCTGCGCCGATTGATGGAGGAACGCGTGGATGGAGTCATCCTTGTCCCTCTGGACACGGCCTACACAGAGCGCGAGCGCGTCTTGTGGGAGATGAAGATCGCGGGGTTGCCATTCGTTTATCTGAACCAATCCTATGCGCGCGTCCCGTCGGACTTCGTGACCGCCGACTTTACCCACGGCGTGCGCGAGGTCGCGCGGTACCTGACCGGCATGGGTCATGTGCGGTTGGCCTGCGTCAGCGCCGAGCCGTGCGTGAGCCTGACCCTTCGCAAGCTGCGACTCTTCCAGGAGACCGCTGCCGAACGCGGCGTCCACGTTCCAGACGAGAACATAATCGTCAGTTCGCTACAACATGAGGAAGGAGGAAAGGAAGCTGCCATGCGCTTGTTGTCACGGCCAAAGGAGAGCCGCCCCACGGCGATCTATGCGACCAATGACATCATTGCATTCGGCGTGCTATCGGCAGCAAACGAACTGGGGTTGAACGTTCCGGCCGACGTTTCTGTCGTGGGTTTTGACAACATCGAGGGCTCGCGCTTCATGACGCCGCCCCTGACGACGGTGGTTGCGCCCATTGAAGAAATGGCCCGCCGCGCCGCAGAGATCCTGCTGCAGCGGATCGAGGGCACCTTGGACCCCGAGTATCAAGAACACGTCTTCCTCCCCTCGCTGGTGGAGAGATCCAGCTGCTGTCCACCATCAGCGTAAATGCAGGCACGATTGGCGCGTCTCAGCGCCGCGCGGCAAGAATCACGACACGCGATCCAGCAGCTTCTGCAGCACCACCGTGTCCCGGAAGTAGATCATCGCGAGCTCGCGGGCGCGGCGCGCGTGGAGAGCGTAGCGCGACTCCACCTCGTCCAATGCCGCGATGGCTTCATCGGCGGTGTTCCACGCGACAATCCCCTCCCCCCCCGGCAGCACATTCGAGAAGCCGGTATCCTGCAACACAACTGGACGCCCCGCGGCGAGATAACATTCGCTTCGGTCGCTGAACCATCCTGATCGGGTATGAACATATGTCTCCTTGGCCACGCTGAACTCGGCCGCGCTGGAGGCAATGTAGGCGTGATAGCGCCACAAGTCTCTGGAGATCGGCAGGGCGTCCTGGCAATTCCAGCCCTTTTGGCGCAGCAGCGTTGGCGGGCGGGTGACGGCCAGCTCAATTGCCGCGGCGCGATCCGGTCCCAATCGTGAAGGCAGATCGATAATCTTCAGGAACTCATGGTCCTTGTTTCCGCCAATGTCTTCGAAACTCTCCACGGCCCATGTCATGATGGTTGTGAATCTCCTGCGCGGCGGGAGGGGCAACGCGGCCGGGTTCCAAAGACTGGTGTCGATGGGTTGCCACGTGTGATGCCACTTCAAATGCGATTGAACAGACGAGAACCCATTGGCAATCCCTGCGCCGAAGGTAAACAGCGTGTCGTACTCCTCGAAGAAATCAACATACCATGACTTCTTTCCCTCGCGATCCGATTCGACGCGGGCGTTTTCGATGGCCAGTTGCGTGAAGGCAGGATCGCTGTCGATGAATGCCTTCCGGGGTATGGCACGATAGTGGTCGCGCCACACCCAGCATCCCCCCGAGAGTACGAGAAACAGATCCGCCGAGTTGCAGATTTCGCGCATGCGCGCTTCATCGATCCCGTGATGGCGGCCGGTGTAGTCCACATAGCACCAGCGGTCGCCAAATCCGAACGGCCGCAGGTTGGTATCGATGTAACGCAACGCATAGCCCGGGTCGGTGGAGATCGCGTTCAGCTCCGGGTCGAAGTTGCATTCGCACGTGTCCTCCAAATACCACACTTCGTGGCCGAGCTTGCGCAGCCCAAGCAGGTACATGAGGCTGCACCAGGTGACTCCGCCCCATGGGTAACGACCGATGATCCCTGCCAGGACAATGCGCATCGCCGTCAGTCTCCCTCCCTGGCCCAGCGTCTGACGCGGGTGGCAAAGGCATGGATGGCTTCCCGGCGGACAGTAACTTCCCGTCTCAACTGGGAGGCAACGACCTGGTGACCGCGGGCGAGAGATTCGATATTTGCGAGTACCTCGGTGGGGGACCGGGTCTTGGTGGACAGGACGAGTTCCTCCATCCCGATGGAGGCCGCAAAGTCCCTGACCTTGGGCTGATATTCCCACGCGATGAAGGGGGTGCCGACTACGGCGCTCATGGCCAAGGCATGGAGCTTCTCGCCGAGAAACACTTCGCAACGGGCAATGGCGCTGAGCGTCTCAAGGGTCATGCTGCGCGCGTCGTACAGGGGTTCGTCATTCGCCCCGCCAGACTGTCGGATCTGGCGAATGACTTCGAGATCCCGTGACCACACCGACACCCAGAAGATCGACCATCCGCGCATACGGAGCAAAGCGGCGAGCTCCCCCACTCGGCGCAGGAAATCGGCTTCGTTGCCGCCATGGAGAGAATCGTTCGTGGTTCCCACGTTGATCCCAATGCGACGAGTGCACGGGCGATACTCCATCGGTGGATGGAGGGCGAGGTAGGGATCGCCGATGGGTTGGGCACCCCTGAAACCGTTGGACGTCAGGAGGCGCAATGAGTGCGGTCCGCGCACGCCCACGTGCGCGCACTTATCCAGCAGCCGGTTCCATTGTGCGAAATGATTGCCCCAAAAGATGGTGCTGCCAACTCCGGTGCCAAAGACAATTCCCCGACCGCATCGCGACAGTTCATCCGAGAAGGCATCAATCAACCAGGGTGATTGGTTGATCAGCGTGCCGCCGCCCAGAAGGGCGATGTCTGTCGGGCCAGGTTCGGTGACGACATCAATCTCCGGCGACAAGAGATCCCGGATAATCCAGATCAGGGCCTCGTCGCCATGATTCTCCGTTCCCTTTGTATACCCGACGTAGCGTGCTTTCCTGGCTGTGGACTCAGGCATGATCGCCACCTCTTCCGGCCAATTGCAGCAGCAAAGTCTCGATCTCGTCAACCATGCGCGCATCCGAATAACGCGACATGGCCGCGGCGCGTATGGCCTCGTTGTCGGCTTCCTGGGCAAAGGACAAACCAGCCTCAAATCCTTCATCCGACTCTGACAGCCATCCATTTTCGCCGTGAGTGACAACTTCCGGCACCGCTCCGAGAGGATGGGCCAGGACAGGAGTGCCTGACAAGAGCGCCTCTATGAGAACCAGACCGAATGGTTCGCCACGATTCACGGGATAGAGCAACGCGCGGGCCCGGGACAAGAGACGGAACTTCTCCACGCCGTGGACCTCTCCGACGTAGACGACCTGGTCTCCGTCCACTTCCTTCTCCACATTGGCGTGATAATAGTCATTCGGAGGAGCGGCGAGCAGCAGCCTGCTGCCCAACCGACGCGCGATGCGAATGGCATCCAGCACACCCTTCTCGGAAGAAAACCGGCCGAGAAACAGGAGATCATGGCCGCGTGGCTCGCTGGCCGCCGCAAGGGCGCCCGCCACAGGCACACCGTGGAGAATGATGCTCTTTCCGGAAATGTGGGCGAAGGAACGGGCTTGGTACCTCGAGCAAAAGTGCAGGTGCCGGTTTCGCGACCGCTCCGCCAGGAATACATAATCAGGACCCGGTTCGAGGTGCATCGACATCAAGACGGGTATTGGAACAAGATCACAGAATAGCAGTGCATGATGATAGGAGTGGCAGTGGATGATGTCGAAATCGGCGTGGCGGCGAAACGCCTCGCACACTTGCCAGGCTTCATAGAGTTGCCAATCCCATTTGGCCGGGTCATCGACGTAGCTCCTGGGGACCGGGCTGCAGAGCGTTGCCGATGTTTGGGAATCCGCCGTGGCAAACAGGGTGACTTCATGACCGCGGGCGACAAGCCCCTCGGTGATGGAGGACACAAGACTCTCCACGGAACCCTCCCCCACTGGAGGAACGGGGCGCGACAAGGTGGAAATTTCCGCAATGCGCAGTCCCATTCAGACCGACGCCTCCTCATAGCCCGAGACCTGTGCGGACCAAAGGCGATGGTAGGCACCGCGCCGCTGCAGCAAGTTCTCGTGAGTCCCTGCCTCCAGGACCCGCCCATCACCCATGACAATGATCCGGTCAGCAAAGCGAATGGTCGAAAGCCTGTGCGCGACAATGACGATCGCCTTGTCGCGCATGTTTGAGAGTTGCCCCACGATGAGCGCTTCGGTCTCCGCATCGATGGCCGACGTGGGCTCGTCGAGCAGGAGGATTGGCGCGTCGCGCAGAAACACCCGCGCCAGCGAGATGCGCTGGCGTTGTCCCATGGAGAGCCGCACACCGCGCTCGCCGACAACCGTGTCGTAACCCTGCTCGCACTCGCGAATGAAGTCGTGGGCGCACGCCAAGGTTGCGGCCTGTTCGATCTGCTGCCGCGTTGCGTTTGGTCTGCCGTAGGCAATGTTGTCGGCGATGGTGCCGGACAGGAGGAGAGTGTCCTGTGGGGCGAGAGCAATCAGGCTCCTTGCGGATGCCGCGCGCATTTCGCGCAGGTCCACACCGTCGATGCGGATGGAGCCCGCCTGTGGATCGTAGAATCGCAGGGCCAGGCCCAATACGGTGCTCTTGCCGCTCCCTGTCTCACCCACGATGGCGACGGTCTCGCCGCGCTGCACTTCGAAGGAAACATCATGAAGAACCGGGCGGCCTTCCGTGTAGGCAAATGTGACTTGGTCATAGACGATCCGGTCGTTGAAGGCTGCAAGTTCCCGTGGATCCGGCGGGTCGGGTACTTCCTCCGGCGTTTCAAGTATCTCAAACAACCGCGACGCGCCGCCGAGGGCGCTCTGGACGCTGGACGCCGTGTAGCTCAGGACGGACAGCGGCGAGTAAAGCATCCCGAGATATGACACGAAGACCAGGAACTGGCCGATGCTCAGGTGCCCGGCGCGCACTTCGCGAATGCCAGCCCAAAACAGGAGCGCCGTTCCTGCGGCCAGGATCAGCGCGGTGAAGAAGCCGAAGCTGTTCTGCACCATCGTGCTTCGGAGCCGTGTCCCGACGCTGCGGTCACAATTGCTGGAAAAGCGTTGGTGCTCATTGCCTTCCTGATTGCTTGCCTTGACCAGCCGGATGCCGGAGAGAATCTCCTGAAGCATTGAGGAAACGGACCCTTCCTGGGTCTGGTGTTCCAGGGCCACGCGGTGTGTTCGCTTCGCGTAGGCACGGATCAGGATGACAAGCAGTGGAACCACGGCCAGAGCGATGATCGTCAGCGTGACGTTTATCATCATCATGACGACAAACATGCCAACCAGCATGATGATGCTCTTCACTGTGCCCATGAAGCCCGACTGAAAGGCGGTCTCAACGGCGGTGGAATTCCACGTGACGCGATGCACCAGATCGCCCACACGATTGCTGTCGTGGAATCGCAGGGAGAGTTGCTGGAGTTTCTGCAGCAGATCCGAGCGCAGGTCGCGAATCATCCGGGATGAGGTGGATGTCGCAATCCACCCGGACATGACTTGGATGAGCGCCTCGCCGGCGTGAAACAACAGGTGCGCCGCGCAAGCGAGCAGCAACAGTGCTTGCCAGGAAAACTCCGGTATCCAGCGGCCAAGGGCAAAAGGCTGATCGGCGGCGACGTTGTCGATCAGCACTTTCAAGGGCCACGGCTTGAGAAGTCCAAAGCCCACGGAAATCGCCATGAGGGACAATTGCAGGGCCACAGCGCGGCGATACGGCAGGGCGTACCGCAACAGGGCAAGGAAGTGCCGCCGCCCGGTCCCCCGATGGCGCTGCGCGGTGCTCATGGGCCGAATTTCATGATGTCACCGTTGCTCACGGTGCCATTGGAGGGATCGTAGAACATCAGCAGGCCACTCCCCCCTTCCTCCACTGCTGCCTCGTATTCGCGGTCGGGCCCGCGGCTGAAGAGAGCCCATCGCCCCTTTCGCTCCTGCTCCTCGGGCAGGTAGAAGTAGATCGGCGAAAACTTCATCGCATCATTCAGGTTGGCGCTCCAGTAGGCGTAGGTCGGCCCCTGTTCATCGCGCCAAAAGACTTCGGCCGGCAGGCTGGAAATGTAGGCGACCGGTGTCGTGAGGAAACGGAGCCGGCGGTCGCGGTCGGAAAGGCTCTCCATTGGTGTCGGCGGGTACTTGTTCCTGTCCACGCGATACACTTCCAACGCCAGGTTGATGCTTTGCAAGTCGGCTTCCGCGCGGGACACTTTTGCGCGAGTCTGGGCGTTGAGAAAATTCGGAACCGCAATCGAGGCAAGAATCGCGATCACGATCACCACGATCAGCAGCTCGATCAAGGTGAACCCGTCATCCGGGCGGAGGCATCGGCGAATGATGCTCATGGCGCGACGTGCTCCTCCACGGGCGTTGTGTTGCTCGCACGCTCCATTTCGGAATCGGCCTCGCCGGCCTCAGGGACTTGATCTGGGTCCTTCACTTCGCCCATGGGCACATATCCACAAGTTGCAACCTGTTGGCAGATCCACTCGGCCACCACCCGGCGCCGCGCCAATGCCTGGCGGTGCAGCCACCACGCGAACAGCACAAACGCCAGGATGACAAGACGCGCAAGGACAGTATCGCGGAGGGCGATCAGCACGGCCGCCAGAAGAACCCCAACCAGCGCCAGGCGGAACAGGCTGGTCGCTCGCAGGGCCATGCGAACCATGAGGAGCTGGCGCCCGGCGCCATGATCCTCCGATGCCGTGGTCAGGAGCAGGCGATGAGACCAACTGATGCCGACGGACAGGTCCCACGGCTCCCACCCGCTGCTGGGCCAGAAGAGCCAGCCGCCTTCGCGCATGCGGGCGACGAGGCTTTGCAGCACGCCGATGCGCGGTTCGCCCTGCTGCCCCCAGAAGCGCAGCTCGGAGGTCGAGAGCTTCACGAATCGGTTCCGCGTCGGGGTATCCAGCAACGCGCGGAAGATGCGGTCGGGTGACTTCGTGCGCACAACGGCAAGATACCGCGCGCCGGTCCGGACCAATGGATGAAGGAACCACAGCAGCCACACGACGGGGAAGTGCACGAGCGACAGATCGCGGGCGGCCATGAACCGGCGACGCGCCTTTAGGCCGCTGACCAGCAACATCGCGCCAATTCCCGCCAGGCCGCCAAGAAGCGCCGCCTGGGACAGGAAACCCATCACGAGGAGGAACAGACAGAATACAAGCCACTCCAGCGATGTCACAAACTGCGTCAGATAACTCTCGGAACGCGTGTAGATACATTGGTAGCCGGAGGACGCGAAGACGCCGTAGTGAATGTCAGGCCGTTGAAAGAGAGCGCGGTCATCGAGGCCGGAATAGATCCTACCCCGCCACAAGGACTGGCCGCGGTCGTTGAAACGATGAGGATGTTTGCGGATCAGCAGAGCTTCCGCCGCGCCATAGCCGGCCTGCTGGCGCAGGTAGGCGCCGATGGTTGAGCGGCGATGATGCCACACGAACGCACCGGGAGCGTAGCGCACTTCGAAGCCGGCCTCCTGCAAGCGCCAGATGAGATCCACGTCGTCCCCCGCCGTGCGAAAAACGGGATCGAAGGCCTTTGCCTGCAGCAGCGCGGAGCGGCGAAATGCCATGTTGCAGCCGGGGACGTGTTCTGCGCGCTCGGCGTCGAAGAGGATGTGCGTGGCATGACCCGGCGCATGAGCCACGCAGCGATGGATGGCATTCTCCTCCCATGGTGTCAGGTTCGGTCCGCCGACACCGGCGCACAGGGGGCCCACGAACGCCATGGCCAGATGGTGCAGCCAATCCTCGTCCACAACGCAGTCCGAATCGGTGAAGGCGATGATCTCTCCACTAGCGGCTCGGACGCCGACGTTGCGTGCGACAGACAGGCCCAAGTTCTCCTGATGAATGGCGCGCACGTCGGGATAATCGCGCAGGATCGCGGCCGTGTCGTCCGTCGATCCGTCATTGACCACGATGACCTCGTAGTTGGGATAGTTCAGGCATTGCAGGGAATCGAGGCAATCGCGTAGCGTGGAGCCGCCGTTGTAGGTGCACACGACGACGGAGACCATGGGCGCGTCGTCTTCGGCGGTCGTTGTTGGTTCTGCGCCGTTGTCCTCTGCGGCGGGATCCAGGATGTCTTCAGGAATCGAAAGGGAGCGCGTGCGCAGCGCATCGCTATACACGCGACTGACGACTCCGTGCAGCGGCTTGGGGCGGCGCTTCTTGTCAACGATTCCGAATGCCCAATCGTTGATGTCGAAGCCACCGGTGTGCCACTCGTCGGTCCATGAGAATACGAACCCGCCGGCAAAGCCCGTGTCGAAGGCTTCCGTCAACGAGTTGGCGACGACGCGGCATTGTTCCTCCTCGCCCTGCGCCATGGAGTCCTCACCCGTCTCCGTCAGGATCAGCGGCATTTCCGGGTACAGGTTGCGCAGTCGCACGAAGTAGCTGCGCATGTCCTCGCGCTCGGAGAGGTAGATGTTGAAGCCGAGGAAATCGAAGAAGTCGAGCGCCAGGTATTCCGTCGACGGATAGTTCGCAAAGCCGAGCGGGATGTCGCCGGTGACGGTGCGCGCATGACGAACCATGGAGCGGAGGAAGCGCTCGACCTTGCCCGCACCAACCCAACGCACGAGGTCCGCGGGGATTTCGTTGCCGAGGAGCACGCCCATCAGGTTCGGGATGCGTCGTGCGGCTTCCAGCGATTCGTCGAGCGCGTCAAAGGCCATGCGGCGCAGGCGCGCGTCATCGTACAGATGGAGGTGTTTTGGCCAGGGGACATCGACCAGCAGGCGAAGACCATGGCGCGCAGCGGCGTTGGCAACGCGGTCGCTGGGGGGAGTGTAGATGCGCACGGCATTGGCGCCCATTGCAGCGATGGCCGCCATGTCCTGCTCCAGACATGCATCCACCGGAAAGTGATCGGGATTTTCCTCGCGCGGACGGAAGGGACCATAGGTGACGCCGCGGACGAGCCACTTGCGTCCGTCGACGTAGAAGTGAAATCCGCGAATTTCAGGAATGCAAAGCATGGACTTCAGTCGCCCGCCGGTGAACCCACCGACTGTTTATCGTCCTGCAAGGTCTCCCCCATTGTTGCAGGGCCATAAATTGCCCACACATCGGAAAACTCCATGGGAGTGTCTTGCGCAGGCAATAAACGAATGTCATCCACATGGACATTAAAAGTCACGTTCCCGGTCGAAGTCTCTCCGTAGAAATAGAATGAGAGAAATCGCGTCTGGGACAACAGCTCGTCAAGTGCGAAACCGTCGCCATCGACGATGAGCGTTGGTTCGTGGATGGGGACCTGCATGCGCTGGAACGCGGAACCGACCTGCGGATAATAGCGCCACATGATGCGCGGATAGACATTCCCGCCACGATTCGGATACGTTTCCAGAATGATCCAGAATTGCTGATTCGTCATTACCGGGGTGAACGACACCAGAAAGTCGAAATATTCAAAATCGACGATGTTCCCCGGATGAGAGAGCGTGGACTGTCCTGGTTCGGACGGCACAGGGACGCCGTAGCTCTTGTTCACGAAGCCCGATTGCGAGGGGACGCGGAAACGGAGGCCGCCGATGGGGCTTTGGTCGCCAAAAAGCGTGAGACCCGACGAGTCGAGCAGGATGGGGGTCAAGCCGCCCTGCTGCGACACAAAGTCCGGGATCCAATCGCGGGCGACGCCGACTGCATGCAGATCAAGGTCCTCCACGTCCTCGAGGAGGAACGGTCCGTCGGCCGCGAGGTGCCCGCCGATCTGGGCGTGGGCGCTGGCCGCGAGGGACAGGGCGATGGCGATGGTTGCAAGGCTGCGTGACTGGACCATTCTGGCTTCGCTCCCTCCCCTTTTCTTCCTCTGTTCCTCGGTGCTGACTGCAAGCCCAGCTTCTTCGGCTGCGCTGATAGACGGGCTCTGTCAAGAGTTCCGGTCGGGTGACAATCGTTCCCAGGGGGCGGGCGGGCCCTCCGGGATGGGGCTCCGCGGCGCACGCCCTGAATAAAAGCCGTGCGGGGGGAGTAGGGGGTTACGCAATCGTTTCCCGAATCCGAAAAGGAAAAACACTCATGGTTGCCAATACCGGTGCCAGCGCCGCAGCCGCGATCGCGGCACAGATCCAGGCCGTCAAGGCATGCGGTTCTCTGGTCCACGTCGGGCCGGAGGATTTCGCGCTGGTCCTGACGCTGCAGGAATCGCCCTTCGTGGTGCACGGTTTCGGAGGGTTCCTGACTAGGAAGCACATGTACCTGACGTCGTACCGGGGGCTGACGTTCCACTGCAAGTCGCCGGAGGAGCTGGCGCTGCCGTCCGACACGGTGGTGATCGAGGCCGAAAAGATGACCGTGCCGGATGTGTGAGGGGGGGGCGGTTGGGATTGCCCACGATGGGAATTCGGCGCAATTCTCGGGCTTGGAGAGGGGCTGAAAGACGCCCTCCAACAGCGAATGGGAGAATCCCAAGGCTATCGCGGTTCGGAAGACGGCGCTCATGAACTCGCGCGAAAGAATTCTCGCGGCCATCAGTGGCAAGCCCCACGACCGCGTTCCCGTCGCCCAGCACAATTTCACGTTTTGCATGCGCTACTATGGCATCACCCTTGGCGCCGCCCGCAAGGATCCCGAACTCGCCGCCAACGCCCTGGCCGCCACGGCCTTCGATCTGGGCTATGACGGCATCATCATCGATTTCGATACCTGCACCCTTGCCGAGGCGATGGGTTCCAAGTTGGTTTATCCGGAGGACGAACCCGCCCGCGTCTTCGAATACGCCCTGAAACGTCTCGAACAAGTGGAGCAACTGGCTGTCCCCGATCCGACCACCGACGGCCGCATGCCGCTGTGGCTGGAAACCACGCGCCAAGTGCGGCGCCTGGTGGGCGACGAAAAGGCCATCATGGCGCGGGCCGACCAAGGTCCCTTCGGCCTGCTCTTTCAACTCCGCGACCCGCAGGAATTCATGATCGAACTCCTGGAAGGCGATGAGTCCCTCCTCCACAAGGGCCTCGAAATCTGCACGCAGGCGGGCGTGGCATTCGCCAAGGCGCAACTCGCCGCCGGCGCCGACCTCACGTCCATCGGCGACAGCGCCGCCGGCCAATCGCTCATCTCACCGGAAATGTACTACCGTCTGGCATTTCCCTATCAGAAGCTGTACAAGGAACAACTCGGCGACGGGCTGCTCTCCCTGCACATCTGCGGAAAGACCAACGACATCATCAAGGGCATGATCGACACCGGCTCGGACGTCCTGGAAATTGATCACTACAACAACCTCGAAAAGACCCTCGAGATCGCCGCCGACAGGACATCCGTGTGGGGAAACCTCGATCCCTCCGCAACGATCTGCTTCGGCAGCCGGGACACCGTCTTCGAGCAAAGCCGCCTCGCCATCGAGACCGGCAAACGCCTCAGCAAACGCTTCGTCCTCTGCCCCGGCTGCCTCGTAAACTCCAATACCCCCACCGAGAACGTGCGTGCCATGACCGAAGCGGCACTGGAGTTCGGGCACTACGGCTAGGCGCGGGCAAGGTGGGCGTTTCGCTCAACCGCTGAAGACTTGATCGCCCGGGAGCATGGCATGGAGGTGAAGATTGGGATTGAGCTTAAATGAGGGGGTCAAAATCCTGTTCGCATCAAAGATAACGGACAGTGCACCGGCATGCCTCGAAAGGGAAAGCATACTCCGCCAGATTCCATGCCCACGCAATTCGCCGCGGGCAGTTCGCTGCTCACCGACGTGCGCGACATCCTGCGGCAGGCACGGCGGCAAGCCTATGCCTCCGCCAACTTCATCATGGTTGAGGCGTATTGGCGGATCGGCCAGCGCATCGTTGAGGAGGAGCAGGGCGGGAAAGAACGCGCGGAGTACGGTACCTACCTTATCCGCGATCTGGCCAAGGGGCTGGGTGACGAGTTCGGGCGGGGGATCTCGGTGGCTAACCTCAAGAATTTCAGGCAATTCTACCTGACTTTTCCGCATTTTGAGAAAGGCTACGCAGTGCGTAGCCAATTGACCTGGAGCCACTGGCGCCTGGTCATGCGGGTGGATGATCATGCGGCGCGTGAGTATTACATCCACGAATGTGCCGCCCAGGGGTGGAGTACGCGGCAGCTTGAACGCGCCATTGCATCGGGGTCTTACCAGCGTTTGCTCAATCCGCCCGCGCCCGCCGACATGCCCCCCGCTCCAGCCACCGATCCGGGGTCATTGATCAAGGACCCCTACGTCCTCGAATTCCTCGGTCTGCCCGAACCGCCCCGACACGAACGCGAGTTGGAAGACGGTCTCGTCCTGCGGCTGCGCGACTTCCTCATGGAACTGGGGAGAGGCTTCTCCTTCGTCGCACGGCAACTGCGGGTCAGCACGGAAACGTCCCACTTCTATGTCGACTTGGTCTTTTACAACTACCTGCTCAAGTGCTTCGTTCTGATCGATCTGAAAACGCGCAAACTCGGCCACGACGACATCGGCCAGATGGACATGTACGTGCGCCTGTTCGACGACCTCAAGCGCGGCGCCGACGACAATCCCACGCTAGGGATCATCCTATGCGCCGACAAGGACGAGACCATGGTTCGCTACTCGGTGCTGAGCGAAAGCCGCCAACTGTTTGCGTCCAAATACCGCCTCGTCCTCCCCAGCGAGGAAGAACTCCGCGACGAACTCGAACGGCGCCATATTCTGCAACTGCCGGGCGATATGGAGGATGGTGGTGAGTGAGGGCAATTTGTCGATCCATCAAGCCAACGGCGCGCGCCATACCAGCCTTGGCTGAAGGCCAAGGTTGCGGATTGGTGAAGAGGGTGGAGGGCTGAAGGCCCGCCCCATTGTTTCACTCTCTTGTCAGCCAAAGCGGCATCATCGCGACGGAGGATCACTCTTCAAACTTTAGTCTGCCATATAGGTCGGGCCTTCAGCCCTCGATTCGGGAGTGGGCCGCGTTCCCGGGCCTGCGGCCCGGGCTGGTATAGAGCCGGGGCGTTGCCCCTGGGTTTCCCTGTACTCTTCAGATGTGGCCCAGCCGCCCTCGGCTGGGGGTCGGGCCAAGAATCCAAAGCGCCAACGCCGCGCCCCATACCAGCCTTGGTTGAAGGCCAAGGTTTCAGATCGCGCAAGAGTTCGAGGGCTTAAGGCCCGGCCCATCATTTCACTCTTCCGTCCTCCATAGCGGCTTCAACGCGACGGAGGATCACTCTCCACCCTTCACTCTTCAAACGTCGAGGCGTTGCCCCTGAGTGGCGGGTGGATGGGGAGTTGGCGGTGGTGGCTCGATGGGGGCGAATTTGGTTTGCGTGTCAGGGGTTGG
>CAZVAQ010000002.1:52278-67833 GCA_964625145.1 uncultured Candidatus Sumerlaeota bacterium | reverse complement strand
ATTACCACGAACTGGAATGGCCAAGCCGGTGATGAGAACGCGTTTGGGGTCCATGGGGGCCTTCTATACAAGAGATTTAAACACAGAGGTCACAGAGAGCACAGAGAAACGAGGAATCAATCCTCCAGCGTGATGCGGTCGTTGATGACGCGGTGAACACCATCCTTGAGGAGTAGCTCGTGGAAGTTGATGAGCAGACCAAGTGGGTATTTCCCCAGTCGGGCATAGGAAAGCAGCTGGGCCCTGTGGACGGGCAACACCTCGCTGATCGCTTTCAATTCAACAACGATCTTCCTCTCCACAACCAGATCGAGCCTGTACCCGCATTCAATTAGAAGGCCCTTGTATTCAACGGGAAGCGGAACCTGCCTCTCGGCATGAATCCCACGCAGACTCAGCTCGTGATGCAGGCATGCTTCGTATGCGTTCTCCAACAACCCCGGGCCCAGTTCCTTGTGAACTTCAATCGCTGCACCAATGATCTTCCCCGATAGAGAATCGAGTTCCGTCCTGGTCATTGCCCCGACTCCTTTCTCTGTGGTCTCTGTGCACTCCGTGTTGAAACTTCTTTTACACCCCCGCCAGCTCGTGAATCCCAAACAACTCCCGCGCATCGGTCACCTCGCCGGTGATGGCCGCGGCGGCGACCATGACGGGGGACATCAGCAGCGTCCGCCCCGTGGGCGAACCCTGGCGGCCCTTGAAGTTGCGGTTGCTGGAGGAAGCACAAACCTCGCGGCCCTTCAGCTTGTCCGGATTCATCGCCAGACACATCGAGCAACCCGCCTCGCGGAAATCAAAACCCGCCTCGCGGAAGATCTTGTCGTAACCACGCCGCAGCAGCTCTTGCTTCACGCGCTGCGAACCCGGCACCACGATCGCCTTCACATGCGGCGCGACCTTGAAGCCGCGACCTTCGATGTGCTTCACGACCTCCTCGAAGTCGCTCACGCGTCCGTTTGTGCACGAACCGATGAAGGCCACGTCGATCTTCGTACCCTTGATTGGCTGTCCCGGCTCGAATGACATGTACTCGTACGCCTCGCGGATCAATTCCTGCTCGTCCGCGGCAAACTCCTCGGGCCGCGGCACCGTGCCGTTGACGCTCGTCGACTGGCCCGGCGTGATGCCCCACGTCACCACCGGCTCGATGTCCTCGCCGTTGATCCGCACGACGTCATCATAGTGCGCGTCCGGATCGGAGCGCACGCTGTTCCAATACGCCACCGCCCGGTCCCACGCCTCGCCCTTCGGCGCGAAATCGCGGCCGCGGATGTACTCATAAGTCGTCTCGTCCGGGTTCACATAGCCGCAACGCGCACCGCCTTCGATGCTCATGTTGCACACCGTCATGCGCTCGTCCATCGTCATGCGGTCAAAGACTTCGCCGGCGTACTCGTACGCGTACCCAACGCCGCCCTTCACACCCAACTGCTGGATGATGTAGAGGGCCACGTCCTTGGCGTACACACCCGGGCGCAAATGCCCGTTTACCTCGATGCGGCGAACCTTGAGCTTGCCCATCGTCAAACACTGCGTCGCCAGAACGTCGCGCACCTGCGAGGTGCCGATGCCAAACGCGATCGCGCCGAACGCGCCGTGTGTCGACGTGTGCGAATCACCGCAGCAAATCGTCATGCCCGGCTGCGTCAATCCACGCTCGGGACCGACCACGTGCACGATGCCCTGCTCACCCTTCGTCGGCATGAAGAATGTCAGGCCGAACTCCGCGGTGTTCTTCTCCAACTCGCAGAGCATCTCCTCGGCCATCGGGTCCGACAGCGGCCGCGCCTGGCTGTGCGTCGGGATGATATGATCCACCGTCGCAAACGTGCGATGCGGGAAGATCACCTTCCAGCCGCGCTCGCGAATCATGCTGAACGCCTGCGGCGACGTCACCTCATGAATCAGGTGCAGCCCCATCAGGAGCTGGTACTGCCCCGAGGGAAGGCGACGAACCGTGTGCAGATCGAAGACTTTTTCGTAGAGACTCTTGCCCATGGAGGATTCCTGCGAGTGCGGAGATTTCGGCGGCCCGGCCATCGCGGCCATCCGCCGGGGGAAGGAGTGTGTAGACCGGCACCCCCCACGCCAAGCGAAATGGCAAGGTCCGCGCCAGCCGCAGGATACTCCCTGGATCCGCCCTATTTCGGCCCGGATTTCCAGATGGGGACGGATTTCTTCAGCTCATCGATCAGGAACCGCGCCGCCTCGAAAGCCTCCCCCCGATGCCCCGCACTCACACCGACAATCACCGAAGGCTCCCCCACCGCAACCGTACCGAACCGATGTACCAGCCCCACCCGCCGCAGCGGCCACCGATCCCGCGCCGCATCAACCAACCGCTCCATCTCCTTCAGCGCCATTGACTCAAACGCCTCGTAATCCAAGTGCGGAATCTTCCGGTCACCTTCGGTCGCGCGGACGATCCCGCTGAACGTCACCAACGCCCCCGCCTCCGGATCGCTTCCCGCCCCGTCCGCCAACGTGGACGCGTGGCCCAGCTCCCGCACGAGGCCGTCCAGCGTCAGCGGGTCGCGGGTCAGGCGAATGATGTCGGCCGGGTCGGGCATTCCAATGGTGCCAATCGCGGAGGAATCGTGTCCGGCACTTTCTCTCCACACCCTTCATCCGCGGGTCGAGCGAGGATTTCGGGGCAAGTGGGCTTGCCCCCCTCGCAGACCTTCGAAAGGCTCACCTCACACGCAAGGAAAACGATTCCTCCAAGAAGAGTTGCGCCATGAAGCACCGCTCCCTCGCTGCCATCACCTTCGGCCTCGCGCTCCTCGCAGGCGCCGGATTCGCGCAGAGTCCCACCCAGTATGACCTTGGCGGCGACGCCGCGCCGCTGCCCGCCGGCGACGGAGCCTATTGGTGGAAGGGCAATCTCCACACCCACACCCTGTGGTCCGACGCCGACCAGTTCCCGGAAGTCTCCGCCGATTGGTATCACTCGCACGGGTATCATTTCCTCCAACTGTCCGACCACAACACCATGTTGCGCGGCGATCGATGGATTGAACCCGCCAGCCACGGCAGCATCCGCGGCGCCCAAGGGGACACGGACTACAGCGTCCTCAATCATTATATCGAGCGATTCGGAACCGATTGGGTCGAGACGCGCATCAATGAAAGCGGCAACACCGAGGTTCGCCTCAAGACGCTCGACGAACTGCGGACCCTCTTCGAAAAGCCCGGCCGCTTCCTCATGATCGAAGGCGAGGAACTCACCGACTCCATGTCCGTGCACGTCATCGCGACGAACCTGGCGGAGTTTATCCCGACGCAGGGCGGCACGATGCGCGAGACGGACGTGAATCCCCCCGTCGCGCCCTATTACGCCAACCCGGCCGATTCCCCCTATTTCCGCATCCGCAACAACATCGAGGCGGTGTACGAACAGCGCGCCGCCACCGGCCGTCCGATGATCCCCCACCTGGCCCACCCCAACTGGTACCAGCACCTCACCGCCGAGGACATCATGCCGGTGGAAAAGCTGCGGTTCTTCGAAGTGTACAACGGCCACCGCGGCGTCCGGAACTACGGTGAAGCAGCCATCCACATCCAACCCGTCGAGCGCATCTGGGACATTCTGCTCACCAAGCGCCTCGCCGAGCTCGATCTTGGCGCCCTCTACGCCCTCGCCGTGGACGATTCGCATCACTACGCAGGCTCCGTGCATGACACTGCCCAGCCCGGTCGCGGATGGATCATGGTTCGCTCCAAGTTCCTCACCCCGGAGCACCTCATCGCCGCCATGGAACGCGGCGACTTCTACGCCTCCAACGGCGTGACTCTCCGCAGCGTCACCAGCGACGACAAGCAATACACCGTCGAGGTCGAACCGGAAGACGGCGTCACCTACACCATCGACTTTATCGGCACGCGCCAAGGCTACGATCCCACCAGCGAGCCCATCCTCGACGCCGACGGAAAGGAACTCCGCGCCACGCGCCGCTACAGCAATGACATCGGCGTCGTCCTGCAATCCACCGACGGCACATCCGCCACCTACACTTTCAGCGGCGATGAAATCTACGTCCGCGCAAAGGTCACCTCGTCCAAGGAGAAGGCGAACCCCTTCGCTCACGGCGAAAAGGAAATGGCGTGGACGCAGCCGGTGGTGGTTGTCCGGTGATCCGCAGCAAATAATCGTTGCGCGTCGACATGCAGTAGGACTCTTCGTCTTGCCAGCGCGTCAGACAGGCTCATCCCCCGGCCGCTGACGCGCGCATCATCAAACCGTTGGGGGATGACCATGCACTTCACATCCAAGGAACATCGCCTCGCGGCATTGCTGGCCGCGCCATTGGTGCTGTCTGCGGTGGACTCTTCATGCGCCGCACAGGAACCCGCCCGGCGCCCCAACATCATCTTCATCCTCGCCGACGACCTTGGCTACATGGATGTCGGCTTCAACGGCGGCACCATCGCCGACACGCCGAACCTCGATCGCCTCGCCGCCGAAGGCATGCGCTTCGCCAACGCGTATGCCCCCGCGCCCATTTGCTCCGCGTCGCGCGCGGCCATACTCACTGGGCGTTCCCCGGCGCGCCTTCACTTCGAGTTCGTCACCCGCCATCCCAACTCGGGCCAATCTCTCACCAGCGACCCCCTGCAGCCGCCTCCCTACAGCATCAATCTTCCCTTGGCGGAAGTGACAATCCCGGAAGTCCTCGGCCCTGCCGGCTACGCCACCGCCTTCATGGGCAAGTGGCACGTCAGCGCGCACTATGAAGGCCGGTACCTCCATTGGTCGCCCACCCACGGCCCGGAGCAGCAAGGCTTTGACATCGGCGTGCTCGAGTTTGGCATGCACCCATACAGTCATAATCAACCGGGCGCGCCCGAACCGCCACCGGCCGAACACTTTGCACCGGGAGAGTTTCCGGAAGACGCCCTCACCACCCGCACCATCGACTATATCAAGACCACCAGCGGCGCCGAGCCATTCTTCCTCTACCTCTCGCACTTCTACGTCCATGAACCTATTCGCAACCAGGTGCAGTGGCTGACCGACAAGTACACTGCACGGCTCCGCCCCGACGACAAGCCCGTCCGCGCGGAGTACGCCGCCTCCGTCGAGATCCTCGACCATCACATCGGCCGGTTGCTCAACGCCATCGACGAAGCAGGCATCCGCGACAACACGCTCGTCGTCTTCTTCTCCGACAACGGCGGCGATCCGCGCTTCACCCGCCACGCACCCCTTCGCGGCCACAAGTGGACCCTCTACGAAGGCGGAGTCCGCGTTCCCATGGCCGTCCGCTGGCCCGGCGTCGTCGAACCCAACTCCACAATCGACACGCCGGTCATCGGCACGGACCTGCTCCCGACATTCGCCCAGGCGGCCAACGCCCCCCTCGACCCGTCAATCACTCTCGACGGCGTCAGCCTCCTCCCCTTGTTCAAGGGCGATACCCGCACCATCCCCGTGGCCCGGCCGATGCTCTTCCATTTTCCCTACTACCACAGCAAGGGCCGCCGGGATGAAGTCCCCCAAGTCGCCGGCATCGACGACGAAAGGGTCCCCTTCCTCGGTCCCCAGTCCTCCATCCTCGAATGGCCCTGGAAACTCGTCCATTGGTACGAAGACAACAGCGTCGAGGTCTTCAACCTCGAGCGTGACCCCAGCGAGCAGGAAAATCTGGCCGAAACCCACGGAGCCATGGTCGACGAACTCACGACCAACCTCCAACGCATGCTCAAGAGCGCCGACGCCCGCCTTCCAACCCGCCGGGAATAATCCCCCCCCGCCAATGCGCCTCTCCAGCGTCCCGCCGCCCCCGTCCCGCCGGCGGACCCGTGAATCTTTTCTTGCCATTGTTCGGGGGGTGGCCGCGGGGTCACTGGGTGAATCAATCGAAGCGTCCAGAAGCCCAAACGAACACCTGAAACCATGGCCCGTAAACCTAGGAAACCGACGGCTCCAGAAGCCCCACCCCCGCCTCCGAAACCGGCGATCGCCCGGTCCGCTTGGCGCGAACTCGTCCATATCCTCTTCTTCCTGCTCGGGGGATTCCTCCTCGTTTGCCTTTGGCCGATGCCCGACTCCGCCTCCCTGGTCGGCCCCGTCGGTGAAGGCATCGGTTGGCTCCTCCGCCTCGTGCTCGGCGGCTTCGTCGTCTTTCTGGTCCCCGTGGCCCTGATGTATGTGGCCATCTGCGGCGTTTTCCGCGGCCGAATCCGCCTTCCTCTCGCGAAGGGCATTGGCATCGCCCTGCTCCTCATGGGTGTGGCGGGGCTGCTGGCACTGCCGGGGGCCGACGACATCGACGATCGCAACACCAACTTCGAGCGCGCCGGCGCCGTAGGCGTCTTCCTCGTCGAGTACGAGGGCCTGGCCATGAACTACTACCTCGGGCCCGTGGGCGCAGGCCTCATGCTCGGCGGCCTCATATTGGTGGGCTTGGTGCTCGTCTCGGAGGTCGGCCCCGTCGATCTCCTCGCCCGAGGAGCCCGTCGCGTCGTTCCTCGCCGAAGCGTCCTGCTGGCCGGATCGATCCCCGACTCCCTCGCCCGCTTGGATGAGGAGGAGGAAGCCGCCGCCATCGCCAAGCGCTTCGAAGAGGATCCGCCACTGCGCCAACCACGCCCGGTCGCGCCGCGTCGCCGCTGGCTGAAGTGGCCATCCTGGGCAAAGCGCAAGAATTCCAGGACCGAAGCGCCGCGTTCGGTTCTTCTGGCCGAGCTCGACGAGGCAGCCTGGGAAGAACCCGCCGACTCAGATGTCGCCGCCGTCGCCCGCGCTCTCGAAGCCCACGAGTGGGAGTCCCGCACTCGCAGCCGCATTCGCTACCTCAACGAGCGCTACGCCGCCGGCGACGAACCCATGTCGCGCCGCGAGCGCGAACAGCTCGCAGACGAGGAAACACCGGTGGAGGGCATCCTCGAGGAGGAAGAAGAGGCGGTCGAGCTCGAGAAGCCGGAAGAGGAGATCATCTTCCGCGATCACACCACCAGCACGCTCCCCATCACAAAGGGCAACCCCGCCAACGAGAAGCGCGAGGCAGTGATGTCCGACGGCCTTTCCAAGCTATTCCCCTCCCGCTGGCCGAAGGGCGGCAAGAAGACCGACGAGGAACTGCGCGACGAGGACGAAGCCCGCGAACTGCGCCGCGCCGCTTCGCGCATGATGTCGGAGTCTGAAGAAGAGGATTTCGACGAGGAGTACAACGAGGAGGATGTCGCCGACGAGGATCCCCTCTTCAATGAGGGCATCGACACCCGCCCCCGCGGACCCTTGGCCCCCGAGGAGCAGACCGACCTCTTCGAGCAGCGGCCCGATTATGAGCTGCCGCCTGTTGAACTACTCAACGATCCGCCCGTCGTCGATGCACGTATGACCCGCGATGAGATGCTCGAGATGAGCGACATGCTCGTGCAAACGCTGGCGGACTTCGGCGTCGAGGGCAAGGTCACCGAAGTCCATCAGGGACCCGTCGTCACGCGCTTCGAATTCAAGCCGGCCGCCGGCATCAAGGTCAGCCGCATCGTCGGCCTCGAGAATGACATCGCCATGAGCATGAAGGCCCTGAGCGTACGCATCATGGCCCCCATCCCGGGCAAGTCCGCCGTCGGCATCGAGGTCCCCAACAAGAAGCGTCAGGGCGTGTACCTCAAGGAACTGATTTCCTGCAACGAGTTCTGGGAACAGTCCGGGCCGCTCTCGTTTGCCCTCGGCAAGACCATCGAAGGTTCGCCCTACTTTGCCGACTTGGCGAAGATGCCCCACCTGCTCATCGCCGGCGCGACCGGCGCGGGCAAGTCGGTCTGCCTCAACACGGTCATTTGCTCGATCCTCTACCGCATGTCGCCCGATCGCGTGCGCATGATCATGGTGGATCCCAAGCGCGTGGAGCTGTCAGTCTATGCCGACATCCCGCACCTGATCTCGCCGGTGGTGTGCGATGCCAAGCGCGCCGCCAGTGCCCTTGAGTGGGCCGTGGAGCAGATGGAGGAACGCTACAAGAAGCTCGTCGACCTCAACGTTCGCAACATCGAGGGCTACAACCGCGTCGTCGAAAACCCCGGCGATCACCTGCACAAGGTCCGTCGCGGCCGCCACACCTTCATGCCCCATCTGGTCGTGGTCGTCGACGAGTTGGCAGACCTGATGATCGTGGCGCGGGCAGAAGTCGAGGAATCGATCCAGCGCCTGGCCCAGATGGCGCGCGCCGTCGGCATCCACCTCATCCTCGCCACACAGCGCCCCTCCGTCAACGTCATCACCGGCATCATCAAGGCCAACTTCCCCAGCCGCATCGCCTTCCAGGTCTCGCAGAAGGTCGACTCGCGCACCATCCTCGACATGAACGGTGCGGAGACGCTGCTGGGCCGCGGCGACATGCTCTTCTCAAAGGGCGGCGCTGCAAAGCCCACGCGCATCCAAGGCTGCTTCGTCAGCGACGAGGAAGTCGAACGCATCGCCGAGTATTGCCGCCGCCAGTGGCCCGCCAACTACGAGGTCGAGGAATTCGAACCCAAGTTGAGCGAGAAGGAACAGAAGGAACTGGCCCGCATGATGGGCGGCGACATCACCAGCATGGACGACCTGGACGCGCAGGACCGAATGGTTCGCGGCACCAACAGAGTCATGGGCAAGGTCCACGCAGGCATGTTCATCCCCCACGAAGGTGGCAGCGCCCGCGATGGCGAGGAACGCATCGACGAGGCCCTGGTTCGCGCCGCCGCGCGCATCGTCCTCGAAAGCCGCTCCGCATCGGTCTCCCTGCTGCAGCGTCGCCTGAAGACCGGCTACGCCCGCGCCGGCCGTCTTATGGACATGCTCCACGACATGGGAATCGTCGGCGAGTTCAACAGCAGCAAACCCCGCCAGATCATCGTGGATCCCGACGCGGCCCTCGAGGAACTCGACCGCCTCGAAGCCTCCCTCTCCGCCGGCGGACGCTCAACCCAGGTCGACCACGACACCGAAGAAAAATGGAGCAGCCTGCGGGCGGACTAATCCACCGCCCACGATCCAATCCGGTGGTCGGCCTCCAGCGATTCGCGCAGCAGGCGCAGGAACGAGCGGCGCAACATGTTGCGCGCCCCGAATCGAAGCATGTGCTCCGATTCGTTTTGGCAGTCGATGGCCTTGAAATCCCACGCCTGCAATCTTTCCACAAGGGCCGCCAGCGCGACTTTTGACGCATCGCGCTCCAGGTGGAACATCGACTCGGCGAAAAACATCCGACCCAGCGAAACGCCATACAACCCACCAACAAGCTCATCGCCACGCCAGGTCTCAACACTGTGTGCAAAGCCAATTTGGTGTGCCAGGCAATAAGCCTCGATCATCTCCGGCAGAATCCACGTGCCACTTTCCTCACCCCTCGGGACCGAGGCGCAGGCCGTGATGACTTCGCGGAAGGCCGTGTCGAAGCGCATCTCGAACTTCCCGGATCGGATCGTCCGAGCAAGTCGCGACGGAAGATGCCAATGGTCCAGGCGCAGGACAAACCGCGGGTCGGGACAATGCCAAAGGATGGGCGTGTCCTCCGAATACCAAGGAAAGATCCCCATCGAATAGGCGAGCAGCAACCGCTGCGGAGATAGGTCACCACCAACCGCGACCAGCCCATCCGCCGGCGCGCGCTCCGGCCTCGGGAACCATAGACGCTCGTCGAGCAGGACAGGAAAGAGTGTCATGGGCCGCGCGGAATCCTCGTCGGCAGAGGATGAGTCCCGAGGTCGGGCTTGCGCAATCCCACATCGCTCGGGGACAACCACGGGCCATCACGAAGGAGCCCCTTCCCGATCATGACCGTCATCGACCTCACCCCCGATCAGCTTATCGACGAGATGGGCCGCCGGGCCCGGCAGGCCGCCCTGGACCTGGCCATGGTCACCCCCGCCGCCAAGAACAACGCGCTGGAGCGCATGGCCAAGGCGTTCGATGCGCAGCGCGAACGCATTCGCGAGGAGAACGCCCGCGATCTGGACATGGCCCGCGCCAAGGGAATCCCCGAGCCCATGGTCGAGCGGCTGGCGCTGAATGATGCGCGGATCAACGGCATCATCACCGCCGCCCGCGAGATCGCCGCGTTGCCGGATCCCGTCGGCGAGATCGACAACGTCCGCGTCCGCCCGAACGGAATGCGCGTCGGGCAGTTGCGCGCCCCTATCGGCGTCATCGGCATGATCTACGAATCGCGTCCCAACGTCACGCTGGACGCGGGCGCGCTGTGTCTGAAGTCAGGCAATGCCGTCATCCTTCGCGGCGGCAGCGAAGCCTTTCACAGCAACAGTGTCCTGGCCGCCATCATGACCGAATGCGCCCGCGAGGCAGGCATCCCCGACGGCGCCATCCAGCTCATCCCCACCACCGACCGCGAGGCCGTCGGCGCGATGCTGCGTGCGGACAAGCATATCGACCTGATTATTCCCCGTGGCGGCAAGAACCTGATTCGCCGCATCACCGAGGAATCGGTCATCCCGGTCATCAAGCACCTGGACGGCAACTGCCACGTCTATGTCGACGAGTCAGCGGACCTCGACATGGCCATCCGTATCGTCCTCAACAGCAAGCTCCATCGCACCTCGGTCTGCAACGCTGCGGAGACGATGCTGGTTCATGCCGGAATCGCCGGCGCATTCCTGCCACGCTGCCTGGAGGAACTGCACAAGGGCGGTTGCGAACTGCGAGGCTGCGCGCGAACCCAGGCCTATCACAAGGCGGTCACCCCCGCGACCGACGAGGATTGGGACACCGAGTACCTGGACAAGATACTGGCCGTGAAGGTCGTCGACTCATTCGACGAAGCCGTCCGCCACATCAACACCCACGGCTCGCACCACACCGAGGCGATTGTGACGCGCGATTGGGCAAACGCCAACGCCTTCATGCGGCGCGTCGACTCCGCGTGCCTGCACGTCAATGCGTCGACGCGTTTCGCCGACGGCGGCGAGTACGGCCTCGGCGCCGAGATCGGCATCAGCACCGATCGCCTCCATGCCCGCGGCCCCATGGGCCTGCTGCAGCTCACCATCCCCAAGTGGATCGTGCTGGGTGAGGGGCAGGTGCGGTAGACCAAATCGCGCTGGGCGCGCCGCGCTCCCAGCGTCTTCTCTTTCCTTCTCTTCACTCTCTTGCCCGACGTAGCCTTGGCGAAGCCGGGTCACTCTTCACCCTTCATTCTTCCACCACCACTCCCATCCCCCACCGCGAGGGATTGATCCAGTTCGACGCGTCGCCATTCCAGACCAGGCGGCGGCCACCGATGTTGCCCGCGGGTACCAGCTCGTACCGATCGGCGTCGTTGTACTTCACGTCCAACGCAATCAAGTCACCCGGTTTGGGCACCAGGTTCTCCGCCTTGATCGATGTCCACGGAATGCGCGCCTCGATGATCCAGCCTGTGTCGGTGCTCCGCGTGGCGATTTCCGCTTCCTGGATCACCTCGTCGATGTGGAACCAGAAGGCAATCGCTCCATGGCCGTCGTCGTGCTCGGGCGCGATGCCGATCTGATATTCGAACGACTTGTCCAGGACATTGTGGCGCGTCGGCCCCTGCAGGCCGACGAACAACTCGAACGAATCACCCATCCACATTGTCGGCGGAGGATGCGGGTTGTACAGCGGGGTACTATCCTGAACGATCGCGGAGAAGTACAGCGCCTCATCCGTCAGCCAGACGCGCGCACGCGCGGATGCAATGTCCGGCGACCAGCTTTCGACACTCCCCTCGACAAGTTGGGACTCCTCGTCCAGCACCATCTCATGCATGCCGTACCACTCAAGTAAATCGCCATCGATGGTGGGCCCGTTGGCTCGCTTCACGACTGGATGCACGCGGAAAGGTTCGCTGCGATAGGGGCCAAAGATGAGCCGCAGGTCCGCCGGTTCCTTGTAGGCGGCAATCTCTTCAATTGGCAGATCAAGCACGTGCTCAAACATCCGTCCCGGTTCCAACCTCAGCGACCTGCCAGAGCCAAAGGAGCGCGGGCGGCGACGAAACTTGGCCTCTTCCAGGGTCATCTCACCCTCGATGCGGCGAAGGGATTGATTGGCGATGGAGATATGCGCCTTCAATCCACCGTCCTCCAGATAGGGCCTCACCTCCAGGTTTACCTGCGGCGTCACTTCGACGATGCTATCCCGTTCGAGAATGACCTGACGGCGGTCGTTCTCCGGACCATGCGTGACTTGAACTCGCGCCGTCACGGTCTTCAACCCCGGTGCGACGCGGGAGCCAACCGCCAGCCGGCCGGTCGCATGATCCCACTCGATGCCATCAGGGGAATGGACTTCCAGAACCTCCAGCACCGGGTTCTGAAGCAGCGGTGAGACCTTCCATCCGAGCGTGGACGACTCGACTGGGGCCAGGATCGTGTGCGCGCGCTCAAACCAAACGCCGGCGCCGGGAAGATAACTCATGGCGTCGACTCCACGAATGTAGCGCGGCGCACGAGTGATCTCCGCATAGACACTGTGCCGGCCATCGCCATCGTCATCCGGCGGGAAGTTGTCACGCGTCCCGTCAGCATGAATGAGCTGTGCGCCAAGCGGACTTACAGCGACCTCCACCGTCCTGGTATCAGCGGCATCGACTGACTCCAGCCACAGCGCCATGACGTACTCATCGCTTTCCACATCGCGGATCAGAACGCCCTGGACCCCATCGCCAAACTCCAGATAGCGCCCCACGAAATCATTGTAATCGGTGAGTTGCACCAATGTGCGATAGGCATGAAACGCCGGTTTCTTCTCGCCCGATGCCTTCACCAATCCCAACTGGCCATCCCATGTCTCCATCGTGTCGCGCCAGTTCTGCAGGTCGAAGTAGTAGAACCGCTTAACCCCCAGCGCCAAACAGAGCAGATGATTTCGCACGACCAACGCCGCCTGCCGATCGTCGTCGATCTCGCCCTCGTGGATGGAGGAAACTCCCGACTCGCTGATGTGGATGGGCTTGTCATCTCCATAGCGATGCATGACCGCACGAATCTCCGCCAACTCCGCCGGTACCTGCTGCTCCGGCGCGTGGTTGCGATAGTAGTGGTAGTCGAAGATGTCGTAGTAATCCTTCGCGCCCAGCAAATACATCCGCTCCACAAACTTGCGGTCCCATGCGCCGAGCGGCGCGATGGCAGGCGCCGCCACCCTGGCATCGGGATCCGCGGCCTTGATGCGTTCATAGGCACCTTTCAGGAGTCGCGTGTAATCATCTGCGTTGGGATTCGGCCGCCAGAAGTTCGGAATGTTTGGTTCGTTCCAGACCTCCCATTCCGGCACGCGTCCCTTGTATCGTGTGACAGCCTGTTCGACATAGCGGGAGTAGAGCCCAAAATCCTCGTCGGTCTGCGGGCCGATCTTGTCCTCCTCAAACCAACGGGCCCCGTAGCAAAGGATGGGGTACCATTGAATGCCGGCGCTTTCCAGCGCTGCGATGCAATGGTCCGGCCGATGCCATTCAAAGCGCCCCTTTTCCGGTTCCACCTCGTGCCACCACATGTCGATGCGGTCCCAATGGACGCCCAGCTCCTGCATCCAACCGATGCGTTGGTTGACCTGCTCCATGTCATCCGGGATGTGAAAGATCTTGGTCCCGTTTAGCCCAAAATAGCTTTGCCGGCCGTTCTTCGTGGGTGGACCTGCCCAGGCGGCACCCGCCTCCTCATCGGCAGAAATCTGTCCCGCGGGCAGGAGACACAGGCATATTGCCACCAACAGGCTGAAGGACCGGATCATTTGCATGGCATTGCTTCCGTCGGGGGATTTAGTGGAAATGGAGCGTCATCAGGGAACGGTGGTCGAGCCCGAACCCATGCAAAGGAACCTTTGGCCATGAGTTTTGAGCAACACGTCCTGGACTCCATCCGGCACATCATCCGCTCGCTGAAGCGCACCGGCGACAAGACTCTGGATCAGCTCGAGCTGGAGGACATGCTCTGGCAGCCGCCGGGAGGGGCCAACAGCGTCGCCATCATCATCCGTCACCTGCACGGCAATATGATGTCCCGATGGACCGATTTCCTATTCACTGATGGTGAGAAGCCATGGCGGAACCGGGACGCCGAATTCGAGCTACCCGACGTTTGCTCAAAGTCGGAGCTGGTGGATCTGTGGGAGACCGGCTGGAGTTGTGCCCTTGGGGCAATCGAATCGCTGACCGCCGCCGACATGATGCAGATCGTGACCATCCGGGAGCAGGAGCACACTGTCCTGCAAGCACTGCATCGACAACTACAGCACATCAGCTATCACGTCGGCCAACTGGTGATGCTGGCGCGAATGCGAAAAGGCGACGCGTGGCGGACTCTTTCCATCCCCAAGGGCAGTTCCAAGGACTACCGGCCCGGCGGAGGATTGGGAGAGGCCAAGGGCGGCAATTGATCATCCGCAAATCGCGGCGATCTCGTCGGCGAGGACCTGCGTCGGATCCTCAGGGATTCCCGCAGGCAGACGCCGGCGCGCCTCGCGCACCATCTCCCGCGCGGCATCGCAATCGCCCATCTCCACGTACAGGAAACCCGCCGTCAGCGCGATGGTCCAATCGCTACCGGAAGCAGCAATGGCCTTCCCGGCATGCGAACGGGCTGCATCCACGTCCCCCGACTGCTGTTCCAGGATCGCCATGTTGATGTGCGCGTTCGGTTGATCCGGGATGATGGAAAGCACCTTCGCGAAGTCGGCTTCGGCAGCCTCACCATTGTTCAATCGCCGCAGCGCCGTGCCACGCAATAGATACGGTTCCCACAGATCAGGGTGCTCCACGATGACGCTGTCCAAGAGTGTGCGCGCCTCGATCATCTCTGCTTCCAGCTTCTTTTCCTCGGACCATGGAGTGTTCACCTTCTCCGTGGCACGCACCAATCGTCGGTGTGCTTCTGGATGCTGAATGCTGAAGAGCGCCTTGGCTGCTGCTTCCCGCGTCGCAAAGTCTTCTTGGGCAATGGCTGCCTCGCGCGATTTCCCCAGGGCAACGACTGCCTCCTCATTGAGGCGCCGCTCCTTCATTGTCATGCCCTGCGCGTAGAGGATGCGAGCACTGTCCGGCTTCTTGGCGAGGCCGGCCTCGTAGACCTGCAGGGCATCCTTCTCGCGCCCCTTCTGAACCAGATGATCCCCCCACATGAGGACCATGACTTCTTCAAAGCGCTCGGCCTCAAGACCGCGATCGAAGTATTGCCGCGCCAACTTCTCGTCGCCTCGCATCAGCGCGCCCTTCATCGCATTGGTATACAGGACGCCCCACTGGGGATCTGCATCGATGGCCTCGTCCCACCGCTTCAAGGCGTCGTTCGCCCGCCCCATCATGGCGAGCGTCACGGCGATTTCGTTGAGTTGCTGGCTGCGAGGCGCGCCATTGGCCAATGCGTTCTCGAATGCCTGCAGCGAGCCCTCAAGATCTCCGCGCCGCTTCTTCAAGGTCCCGATCCAGTGCCAGGAGGAGGCCAAAGTCGGGTCCTTGGCGACGGCGCGCTCAAAGGCCAACAACGCCGTCTCACTCTCCCCCGCCTCCAGACGCAACTCGCCCAGCACGGCCCAAGTGGTGGGATTATTCGGATCGCTGGCGACGATGGCGGCAACTTCACGGATCCGCTCAT
>CAZVAQ010000002.1:39990-52268 GCA_964625145.1 uncultured Candidatus Sumerlaeota bacterium | reverse complement strand
CCGTGGCGTTGAGTAGGGCGAGCGCCTTCTGGGTCCCCGTCATTTCGGTTCCCTCCGCCACTTCCTCGGCCGATGACTGATTGGCGATGGACGAGGGATTCAAGCGGACGTTTTGGGCCTCCGCCAGGGTTGAAGCCCCCAGAAGAAGTGCCAGAGCGAGCGATGCGAAGGAGCGTGAAGGCATGAATGGGTTCCGTGAAGGAGTTGGCTGGGGTTCTTCTCCCCGCCGGAGGTGCGCCCCGCAAGCGAACTCTCATGCAGCCGGCAGGATTAGAGTGTGTCAAAATAGCGCGGCCTGTACTTCAAAGGTCCATCAGTTGGGGTCAAAAAGGAGAAAAGAAGCCTGATTTCGGGCAATACGTGGGGTAGCGATCTGGACCGGCTTTCGCGTCTCTTTCGCCTGTGACCCTGGGAGCGGGTCGTGCAGGTGATGGAGGTTCCGCGTCCATCGCGCCCTCCAGACCCATGAAAGGATTGATTCCGCTCGGGTCCATGCAGTATCCGCCCCGCCTTTCCATCGGCGACATGAGCGACCGGTGGGCTGGCAACCGGGCACTTCCAAAACCGTTGATCGAGAGACCGCGCATGTACGTTGAAGTCATCAAGACGGTAGTCAAACACGGACAGGCCGAGGCGGCCCGACGCACCTTGGACAAGTGGATCGCCGCGGCCCGCAAGGCACCAGGCCATCTGTGGGCGAGCTACTTCAGCCCCGAGGATTGCGCTTCGGAAGCCATTGACGGGTTTCAGATCGAAGACCCCGAACGGACCTTCTTCGTGACCATGGCGTGGGAGAACGACGAGGCGGTGGCCGACTTCGTCCGCAAGTACCACTCGGGTCCCGTCAACCTGCTGCCGGGGCAGGAAGTCTATGTCAGCGGGCACTTCAACGGCTGACCGGCGCCCAACGCCGCCCAGTTGGTGCGGCCAAGATGGCGAATGAGAGAGCCCCACTCCCCCCTTTCCTGAGAGGTCCACACAGGAGCGCCCTGCAACTGGCCGTTGCGGGGCTCTTCGTGTTGCTGGTCAACGCCATCGCCCCCGCACAGGAACCAACACCCACCCCGCCCGTGCCCGACCGCGTCCTGGCCACGGTCAATGGCACGATCATCACCGCGCGGGATGTGGAGTTTCGCTTCTATGAATGGCGCTTGCTGAACAATTTTCCACGGGACATCCCGGTCCGCGAGCTTCAGCGCGACCTGCTCGCCGCGACGGTCTTCGAGGAGCTGCTGTACCAACGCGTCTGGCAGCCACGCATGGAAGTGGACGATGCCGAGATTGCCAATTGGAGCATGGAGGCGCTGGAGCGATACCAGCGCCTGGCCGGCGGCGCGCGCGAACTGCGCCGCAGCCTGACGGATGTCGGTCACGACGAGGCCGCATTTGTCCGATGGATCGAGCGCGAAGCGCGCCGGCAGTGGGTTCTCGACCAAGGGATCATGGCCCGCGTCGATCCTGCCCTGCTCAATCGTTCTGACGAGACAAGCTCCGACGCCACACGCGTGTGGATTGCCCGCATTCATGTCGAAGCGCGTTTACCTGGCGACGAGCGCTCGATGTCGCGGGCGCGCGAACTGGCTGCCAGCCTGCGGGCACGGGCCATCGCCGGAGACGACTTCTTCGAACTGGCAAATGTGGCTTCCGATGAAGTCCTCGCGACGCGCGGCGGCGATCTGGGCTGGATTGAAGTGGACGCCTTGCGCGAGGAGATTCGCGAGGTCGTGCTTGGCTTGAAGCTCAATGCGGTCAGCGAGCCGGTTAGGGTTCCGACAGGCTGGCAGATTTACAAGCTGCTCGATTACGAGACGCCCGCGCGGCGCCAATTGCTGGAAGCCATTAGAAGGACGCGCGCCGAGGAGCTGAAGGCTGCCTTGCGCGAGAGCGATGTGCGACTGGCCTCAGGGCTGGAGCTCGAACAGATCCTGGCCGGAATTGACCTGCAGGAAGAACAGGAGTCGGTTTGGGACCGAATCCGGACAGCACCCTCCGCTGAAGAGGCCACGCCGTGAAACCTGCGGAGCATGCGGTTGCAGAGTCCCACCCGATGGTGCACGGCCAACTTCCCCGCCGCCGGCACTGGCTCTCCCTTCTTCCCTTTCTCGCCTCTCTTGAGACGCGCGTCCTCCTTCGCTCGTGGCGTTGGCGGATTCTGGCACTGCTCACCATTGGCACTTGCCTGATGCTGCAACGCACCGGCCCAGGCTTTGGCGAGGCGGTTGCCGTGGACTTTCCGGGCGGTTCCGCTGGCATTCGTGTTCTCGCGGCATTGTTGGCGGGCGGAGCCTTGCTTCTTTCCCTCGAGAGCGCGGGCCGGGCCGATCGCCACCGCATGCGCACATTGGACGATGCACGCCCGGCGCCGGGATTGCTGGTCCAGGCATCGCGCCTCCTTGCAGTCCTGATCGGCACGCTTCCCCTCGCCGTCGTTGTGGTATTGTTTCCCTTCGCTTGGCGGCCAACGCAGGCAACTTCCCTGATGCTCTCGCCTTCGTTGATGTTTGCAGCCATCGTGCTCGTGCCGCTGATGCTGGTGTCAGCCACGGCGGGGCTCGCGAGTCGCTCCCTGCTGCGCCGTGATCTGCCTGCATTGGCAGTGGGAGGCGCCATCGTCACGGTGACGTTGTGGATTCACGTCTGGCTGGGGCGTGCGGAGGATCTCTTCCATGAAACCTCCCGCTCGTTGGGAATCCTGATTCCTCTGGATGACTTTCTGACGGACGCGGGACTGCTGGCTCTCTTGAGCGCGGGACTATTCGGCATTGCGGCATCCACCACGCGCCGCCCAACAGCCGTCACCATATTGAAAAGCCGAAAGACGCCAAAGCCCTCGCGCTCGGCGATCCGTTACTTGTTCTCACAGCTTTCCAACGCGCCTCGCCGCCTCGCCTCCCTTCATGCCTTGGCGTGTCTGGTACTGGTTATTGTCGGAGCAGGCGCAACCGCACGCATGGCCGGGCGCGCAAGAAGCGCCATGATCCACACAACGAACTCCGATCAGGCAATGGCCTGGGACCGTGTCGTGGCACCACCGGGAAGCGATGGTGTTGTCTATCCACCCATCATTGCATCCCGCCAATGGGATCTGACCCAACTGGAAGCCGGCACTCTTACCGGCCGGCTGATGCTGTCTTCCAGCCTTCGCGAAGGGCAATCGCTGGCGGCCATCACGCTCGGAACAGCCACGGTCCTTTCCGAGGCGACGCGCAGTGATGGCGGAAATGTCTCGCTTGAAACTGAATCGGCGTCGCCCTCTGCCGGCGTCAGCGTACTCCGCTTTGATCCGCCACTTCGCCCTGATCAGGAAGTCGAAGTCCGTCTGGTTGCCCGTCCGGCGGCTTCCGCTTCCCGCGATTGGGCGCGTACAGGACACCATGTCTTCAGGACCTTCGAGACTCTTGGGCCGTGGTATGGAGAGAGTCTGCTGGTGGACTATCGGTCGCGAACCATCCGGCACGCTCCGCAACCAGCTCCCTACGAGTTGACGATGCCCATGGCGAACGGACTGGAGTGGGTCAGCGGCCCGGCGGATTCCGAGTCGGCCGACGGCCGGGTGGTCCTACGCTGCAAGGCTCCGGGACTGCCTACCAGTTTGGTAGCGGCACCGACAATTCTGGTGAGCAGAACCTTGGGCGAGATGCCGGTCCGGTTTCATGTCCTTCCTGAACACGAAGAGATCGCCGGGCAGTTGTTGGTCGCGTGGGAGGATCGCCTCACGCGCCTGGCGCGGGCATTCGGGCCGCCACCAGTTCCAATCGTGCTGACCGAGACACCGCGACAAGTGCCCACCAGTCCCCTTTCCATCACGTCCGCCCGGCTGGATGAGCTGGAAATGCACCTGCCCAAGTACGCCGACTACAGCGAACCCACGGCCGTCTACTTCGACGTCGCCTTCAGCACGATTCATCACGATCTGGTGAGGACTTGGTTCAATGGATCCTTCCTGACGATAGAAGACCCGGCTCTGCTGCGTGAAGCGCTCATCACCTATCTACACGAATGGTGCTTCCTGCGCGGCAACACTCGCGAGATGCCGCGTCTGCTGCGAAGGGACTTCATCATCATCCCTTGGGAGTTTGCTCGCACACCGGGACAGTACCCCTTTGCCGTCCTCGCCGCGGAAGAGCCCGGATTCGAAGGGCCCGCACTTGCCGCCCTCCGTGGTACGGATCTGCGCCCTGTTCCTACCAGCCGTCTTGTGGGCTTTCATCACATGCTGCGTGGACAAGTCGGCGATGACGCATTCGTCCGCGCGTTGAGACGTCTCCTGCAGGAGCACCGCGGCGACCGCTTCACCGTCGAACTCTATCGGAAACTGATGGAGGAGGAATCGGGAATGGATCTCGGTCGTTTCTTCGACCAATGGCTGGTGGAAGGAGTCCTCCCCCGATACAGCCTGGTCGAGGCCGAGGTGATCTACGCTGAGGACCCGCAAACCCGCGGCTTTGTCTACACCACCCGCGCCATCGTGGCCAACAAGGGCACCGGGCGCATGAATGTGCCGATCCTCCTGGAAACCGATGGTGACCGGATCGATACAACCATCCTGCTCGAGGAGCAGGAGGAGAAGGAAGTGGTCTTCCAGACCCTGGAGCGCCCCCTGTCCATCGCCATGGATCCACGAGGTTGGATCATGCAGCTCAACGAGATTGACCACACAACCCGCCGACCGGTCAGGCCCCAGCTTTATTTGAAGCGGGTCCGCCAGTTGACGGCCGGAGGTTCATGATCCGCATGCTCGGAAACCCCATCATGAAAACCCGGATTTGGGTGGAATTGGCAAAGTCGTTCCCTCCAAAAGGGAACATTCCTCTGGACGGTCTGGTCATACAGGCCGGAGCAGTCTCTCCGACGTTGCACCCCTCTCATCGTATCAAGTGGTTATGCCCATGAAGATTCGCCCCACTCTACTTTCCCTGCCCACGTTGACGTTGGTTCTCGCCTTGGCCGGCCCGATAGAGGCCACAGACGGGAATATTCATTACCCCAGCCTGCCTCCCGCCGTTGGCGCCACAATGCCCGGTGTCCTGTTCGGACAGGCTATCGAGGCCTTGAAGGACGAGGGCACCGCCGAGACCCCAAGGAGCGAGGAACCGGAAGGGAGCGGGGTGGAGGCCATTCCCGAAGATCCCGTCGAGTTTCTGCGTCGTCTCGAGGAGAAGAACGCGGGGCTCAAGAGCCTGCACAGCAAGTTCCTGCAGGTCCGCAGCAGCTCAATCTTTCTGGAGAAAATCGAAAGCCGCGGCGAGTTCTGGTACCAACACCCAAGTTTGTTCCGCTGCGATTATTACGAGCCCTCCGAGCTGCGCTACTACCTGATCAAGAACACCGCGTACATCTATACGCCGGAGTTGAACCAGGTTGACGAAGCCACCATGGACAGCGGCGACGGTGCCGCCATCAACCAGCTCCTGGTGGGTTTTGGATTGGACGTGGATTTGATCTTGGAAGTCTTCGACGTCAACTACGCCCATCAGCAACCAGCAAACGATGACCGTCTGGCCGTGGACTTTGTCTCAAAGGACCTGGACCGGAGCCTTGGGTACAGCTCGATCCGTGTTGAGTTTGACCGGGAGAGCCTGGATCCCAAGCTGCTCGAGATGGAGCAGGAGGACGAAACGGTGACCGTCCGTCTGGAGTCCGTGGTCCGGGATGTGGAGATCGATCCGGTGAAGTTCAAGGCCGAGTTCCCACCAACCGTGGAGATCAATCGCCTGTAGGGCCAGCCACCGCGATCCATGCCGGCCAATGACTTCCGGCCAGCCATGGGATCGCCAACAAGCCTCCCATCTTGCCGTTTCCTCCCTCTCTCAGGGCTTGCCCCACGGGTCTGCGCCGCTCTGAATATCCCCCCCGCGGCGCTGGGCGTACAAACCCCATGACATCCCCGGGCAGCAATCCCCATAGCAGAGGAGCGGGCGCCAAGTCGCCTATCGCCAATGACCTATCGCATCCTGGTAAGTGACAAGCTGAGCGAGGACGGACTCGACGTTTTTCGCAATGCCGGCCTCGAAGTCGACCACCTTCCCACCCTGACGCAGGACGAGATCAAGGATCGTATCCACGAATACGACGGTTGGGTCGTGCGCAGCCGCAGCAAGGCCACGGCGGACATCATCGCCGCCGGCGCCAAGCGCCTGCGCGTGATCGGCCGCGCCGGCGTCGGCGTGGACAATGTCGACGTGGAAGCCGCCAGCCGCCACGGCATCATCGTCATGAACACCCCGGGTGGCAACACGGTCAGCACCGGCGAACACACGATTGCGATGATGATGTCCATCGCCCGCAAGATTCCCATGGCACACGCCAGCACGCATGCGGGCGGCTGGGAGAAGAACAAGTTCATGGGAGTCGAGTTTGCCAACAAGACACTTGGCATCCTCGGGTTCGGCCGCATCGGCCAGGAAGTCGCCAAGCGCATGATGGCCTTCGAGATGCGCGTCATCGCCTATGACCCGTTCGTCTCGCCGGAAGTCATGAAGCAGATGGGCGTGGAGCCCGGCGGCGTGGACGAAATCTGCAAGCGCGCCGACTTCATCACGATCCACACGCCCCTGTCACCGGAGACGAAGAAGCTCATCAATGCCGAGCGTCTGCGCACGATGAAGAAGACCACCCGTCTGGTGAATTGTGCCCGCGGTGGCATCGTGGACGAGGAAGCCCTGGCGGAGGCCCTGAAGACCGGTGTCATCGCCGGCGCGGCACTCGACGTCTTCGAGCAGGAACCGCTCCCCGCCGGTCATCCGCTTCTGGGCGTGGAGAATGTCATCATCACTCCGCACATCGCCGCCTCCACCACGGAAGCGCAGGAAAACGTGGCCATCCAGGTGGCAGAGCAGATCGTCGACCTGCTGCAAAACAACAACATCCGCAACGCCATCAACGCGCCGAGCTTCGACCCGAAGGTCCTGGAGACGATGCGCCCGTACCTGCGCCTGTGCGAGCGCCTCGGCAGCTTCGCCGCGCAGTTCGAACCCAAGCGCGCCGTCCGGCTGGAAGCTTCCTTCTCCGGCTCGGTCACCAATTTCCCCACCAAGCCCCTGGCTACGGCCTTTGCAAAGGGCTTCATCGAACCCTCCACCGACCGGCCCATCAACTACGTGAACGCGCGTCCAATCCTGGAAGAGCGCGGCATCGAGTTGGTCGAGTCCACCATGAGCCAGAAGCACGCGTTCGCAAACCTGCTCACGATCAAGGTGACCTACGAGGACAACACAGAGAACCTCTTCGCCGGCACGGTCTTCGAACCCGACTACGACCGCATCGTTCGCGTGAACGACCGCTCCTTCAATGCTGTCCCCAAGGGCACGCTCGTCGTCGTCGAGAACGACGACGTGCCGGGCATCATCGGCGCCGTGGGCACGTACTTCGGCGAGCGCAAGCTCAACATCAGCGAGATGACATGGGGCCGCCGGGAAATGAATGTCCACGCCATGACCATCATCAACGTGGAGGGCGAGGTCACCGCCGAGGACCTCGAAGGCTTGCAGGCCCTGGATCACATTAACACGGCCCGCCTGATCCGCCTCTGATCCGCGACGATAGACTCAATGCACATGAAATGCCCGGCCATCAAATGGCCGGGCGTTTCATTTCGTTCATAATGTGCTGCTTCTTACTCCTCAGCCCGTCTCTGCGGCCGGATCGCTCACGTCTTCCTCGCTCTCGCGTTGCTCATCGACTACGAACTGGCTGGGGGTCAGCTTGGGAATTTCCCGGCTGATCGTCGTCGTACGCATGCCGAGCGATGGATCGCGCGTCAGCATCTCGTGTTGGGTGCCGAGTCGGTTGATGTGCAGGTACGCGTCGGTGCCATAGCCTTGCATCGGCATGAGCTGCAGATCCCCGCCGAAGTAGCGGGCGTACAGCCGCGTCATCGGAAGGCCGACGCCGTATCCTGCCAGCGGATCCATGTCTAGGTGATAGGGCGTCTCCGCTTCGGGATTGGTGGCGGTCGAGCTGAAGTAAGTCCAGATGCGCCGGACTTCGCTGCGCGGGATGCCACCGCCCTTGTCTGAGATCTTGATGGCGATGTCCTCGTCGCCGTCGGCAATAATCGCGCGCACTGCGGGCAGATGCTTCGCATCATGATGGAACAGCACCGTTGCCCGCATGGAGTTCTTGAGCAACTCCAACAGCATGTGATGAAGATGCGAGGGTATGTAGGTGAACTCCAGCTCGCGGTTGCCGAGGATCTCCAGGTCCGGCGCATAGCCAAAGGACATGCGGCACATCTCCCGGGCCTTGGCGCCGGCCTCCTCCGCGATGGCGGCGGGGTGCGTGTGCGAGCAGACGATGCCGGTCCAGCCCTCGCCGCGATTCTCGTGCAGGGCCAGATACTGGCCGACGATCATGCGGATGCCGATGCGCGCCAGGTAGAAGCGATCCAGATCCTCCTGCAATTCATAGAGTGGATCCGTCCGGCCCGTACGCTCCTTCAACTCACGAATGCCACGGCCGATGGCGGACGCCACGTGGGCATGGCGGTCCTTGACGCGCGCCATCAGTCGGACGAACTCCCGCTCGTCCTCGGGGGTCTTGATGTTGTCGAATTCAAAGACTTGGAAGAATGATTCAATGTATTGCAGCCGGGTCTTCACGACCGACGGCATCTCGGCCAACCCACCCGCCAGGTGCTCCAACTCGATGGCCATGCGCGCGATGCGGATGGGAACTTCTGTCTGGATGAAACGGGCCGCGACGATCAGGCTCTGCGACGGGTCCACACCATCATGCCCGAACTCAAAGAGCTGCTGCATGGTCAGGGGCGTTGGACGGCGCGCTGCAACAACGTGCAGTGTCACCATCTGCCGTTGTGTCAGCTCGTTATTCATTTGGAGTACCCGTACCCCGCCGGGGGATGGCTCACGGAGCCTGTTGGGGGCTTGGCCACGTCACCTAAAGGCGCCGGGCAAACTGCCTCAAGGGTTTTTGGCCAATCCCGCCCTGCACTATCCGAAATGAGAATGAGGGACGGGAGCCGGCTACTCAAGTCGGCAGCCCTTCCCTGATCAAAAGTCCCGCCGCTTCTCCGGATCGATCCGCGCGATAAACCCCTCCAACGCCACACTCCCTTCATCGCCCTTCTCGCGGGTGCGGACCGCAACGCTTCCCGTCTCGGCCTCCTTCTCCCCCACCACGAGCATGTAGGGCACCTTCGCCAACTGGCCCTCGCGAATCTTGGCGCCGATCTTGTCGTCCCGCACATCCAGATGCGACCGTACATCGGCTCGCAGAAGAGCCTCGTGCACCTTGCGGGCGTAGTCCACATGCTTCTCGCTGATGGACATGACGCGGACCTGCTCCGGCGCCAACCAGACAGGGAAGGCCCCGGCGAAGTGCTCGATCAGGATCCCGATGAATCGTTCGTACGAACCGAACAGCGCGCGGTGAATGACCACCGGCGTCTTCGACGAACCGTCCGCCGCGGTGAACTCCAGACCGAAGCGCTGTGGCAGCAGATAGTCGAGCTGGATGGTGGCCACCTGGAACTCTCGCCCCAGGCAGTCGCGCACCTTGAAGTCGATCTTCGGGCCATAGAACGCGCCGTCACCATGGTTGATGGTGAACGGCATTCCGTTGGCCTCGATGGCTCGCTGCAATGCCGCCTCGGCCAGGTCCCATTGTTCCTTGGTCCCCATGGCCTTCTCGGGCCGCGTGGACAGATGGACGGAGGCGAACTCCATCCCCACCACATGATACACGCGACGCACCAATCCGATGACGCGTGTCACCTCGTCGGTGATCATGGAATCATCGAGGAAGATGTGCGCGTCGTCCTGGCAGAACTGCCGCACGCGTGTCAGGCCGCTCAACGTGCCCGATGCCTCGTTGCGGTGCAGCACCCCCATGTCGTTGATACGAAAGGGCAGCTCGCGATAGCTGCGGCGCCGCTCGCGGAAGATCAGCATGTGCGACGGGCAATTCATCGGCTTCATCGCATAGATCTCGTCACCCTCACTGGTCAGATGGATGAACGAGCCCGCCTTCTTCTCGAACAGGTACCAATGACGTGACGCCAGGGGGGAAGTGGGCCCCAGCAGGATGGAAAGCCGTTCGGCGGCGCTGGCGGCCTTGCCGGTCGCTTCCAGCAACTCCTTCCCATGACAGCCGCAGCCGTCATCGCGCAATTCCGCTTCGAGGCGATCCGCCCATTCGACGATCTCCTCGGCCGTCAGCTCGTGCTTCTCCTGGCCGGGCACGATGAACATGTCATCGCGATAGTGCTTCCAGTGGCCGGAAGTCTCGAACAGCTCCTTGCGGAAGAGCTGCGGTGTGAAGACTTCGTTGTAGCCTTCGGAGCGATGAAGGCGCTGGCTCATGTCCATCAGGATGTCGTAGAGCAGCTTCCCCTTTGGCAGCCAGAAGGTCTCGCCCGGCGCCCACTCGTGGTGCATGAACAATTCCAGCTCGCGCCCCAACTTGCGATGGTTGCGCTTCTGCGCCTCCTCTTGGATGCGCAGCCACTCCTTCAGTTCCTTCTTGTCATGAAACGCCGTGCCGCGGATGCGGGTGAGCTGGTCGTTGCGCGCATCTCCCTTCCAGTAGGCCCCGGCAGTCGACAGCAGCTTGAAGGCCTTGAAGACACCAGTGCGGGGGACATGCGGGCCGCGACAGAGGTCGAGGAACTCGCCCTGCTCGTAGGCACTGATGGTGTCGCCCTCGGGGATGCGGTTGATCAGGTCGATCTTGTACTTCTCGCCGCGGGCGGAGAACTTCTCCAAGGCTTCCTGGCGCGAGAAGACATGGCGGCGGATCGGCAGGTCCTCCTCCACGATCTTCCACATCTCCGCTTCGATGCGTTCAAAGTCCTCCGGTGTCACCACCGGTTCGGTCTTGATGTCATACCAGAAGCCCTCCTCGGTCGGCGGGCCGTCTTCCAGCATGGCATTCGGATAAAGGCGCTTGATGGCCTGCGCCATCAGATGCGTGCACGAGTGGCGAAGCACTTCCAGCGCCTCGGGCGAACGCGAGGTGAGGATGCTGACTTCCGCATCGGATTCCACCGGTGTTTCCAGATCGACGATGCGGCTGCCAATCTTTCCCGCGAGCGCGGCCTTTGCCAGGCCCGGCCCGATGGATTCGGCGATTTGGCGCACCGTCACCGGTCCGTCGAACGTTCGCTGGGAACCGTCCGGCAGAGTGATTGTGATTGATGTCGCCATTGCCATGGGTAAGCCCCACCTGTGGATTTCCCCGGCGAATTCCGGGGGGAGGGATTGGAGTCAAGCAGAGGGGGGAAAGCAAGGCCAGTCCGGAGCAGGGGCAGGTCGCAAACGATGAAGCGCTGTCGTCTCAACCCGGCTCGACGGGTACCTCGCGGCGGCGCTGGATCACGATGAAGGTGACATCGCGGGTACTGGCCGAGCTGCCCTCTCCTGGATGCGGCTCCCCCGTGGCGAGTTGCTCGGCCATGCGAGTCGCGCTCAAGCGCGATCCGGCTGCAATGCGCTCGGCCAGAGAGCCGGGGGCGACATGTTCGCGCTGCAAGGCGTGAGTACCCAGAATCAGGCGGGAACCCACATCCAGGACAAGTTCCGATTCGCGATAGACCACCTCGGAACTGACCCCCAGTGGCGGCCCACCTTCCAGACCCAGAGTAAGCTGGCTGCTGGTGGATTCACCCCAGAGGACGGGTTCGATGAAGCCCGCGCATCCATGAACCAAACGCGCCGTGGCCGGATCGAGAAAGCCGAGATACAAGGTCACGAACCGGCCATCATCCCCAAAGGTATCGAGCATCAGCGCGTTGAGCTCTTCCATTGCCTCAGCCACTGTACCCGCGCGTCCACAAACTGCCCGCACCCAGCCACGCACCATGGCCAAGCGGATGAGGCTGACCACATCCGAGCCCAATGCATCCGCCACCGAGATGACCACGCGATTGGGTGAAACCCTGTACACATCGTAGGAGTCGCCAGTGAATCGCCCCAGATTGCGGATGCGGGCGGCGAATTCCCAGCCGGGTAACTGGGGCATCTCGCGCGGCATCAATTCGTGCCGGGCCGCGGCGGTCTCGCGACGCTCGCGTTCCAGCGTGGCATCGGACTCCGCCAACTGGGCATGCCACGAACGGGATCGGAGAATCTGTTCCAGCCGGGCCTTGGTCTCGATCGCTTCGATGGGCAAATCGATCACGTCGGTCGCGCCTGCCATGAACGCCTGCTCGCGCAGCAGGACCTCGCTGCGATCCACGGCCACGAGAATCGGCAGGAACCGCGTCGATTTCTGGCGGGCGCGAATATCGTGAATCAGGCTGACAACGTCGATGAGAGGCG
>CAZVAQ010000002.1:0-39890 GCA_964625145.1 uncultured Candidatus Sumerlaeota bacterium | reverse complement strand
CCGCTCGTGTCCACGAAGGGAACGCCACTCATGTCCAACACGATGCGCTTGGGCTTGCGAGTGATGGAATCCGTCACGACTTCGCGCAGGGACGCACATGTGGTGGCCACCAATTCACCGATGATGCGAATGGTCAGCGTCTCGTCTTTGCCATCCAGAATGAGCTCCAAAACGTCCCTCCTGATTCGATGTCCGAAATCAATGTCGACCGGGGCTGTCAACCGACTCCGCGCAGCCGCAGGCGCAAGGTGTCCACCAGCACCCTCCAGGAATCCCTCAGCGGCGAAACCCTCGAGTTCGGGTTGTCGATCCAGCGGACGGGAACCTCCACGATCTTCCAGCCCCGCCGCCGCGCCATCAGAAGAATCTCCACATCAAAAGACCAACGGTCCAACGTCTGGCGAGGGAAAAGCTCCTCCGCGGCGCGGGAAGTGAACAATTTGAAGCCGCATTGGGTGTCCTTGATGCCAGGCAAGGCAATGGCCTGCACCAGCAAATTGAACGCACGCCCCATCATCTCGCGATAAAAAGGCTGGCGAACCTCCAGACGGGCTCCGCGTGCCGCACGGCTGGCGATGGCGATCTCTGCCTTATTCCTGATGAGCGCGCGGTTGAGCTTTCGCAACTCGCTTATAGGCGTGGAATTGTCCGCATCGGTGAACAGGCGCAGGCTTCCTTGGGCCTCGAGCATCCCCAAACGGATGGCCGCTCCCTTGCCGCGATTCCGGCCGGCCTGGAGGACCCGACAACGATTGCCCGCACGGAAATGCTGCTCGGCCACACTCGCCGTTTCATCGGAGGATCCATCATCCACAACGATCAATTCCCACGGCTTGCGGAACTTGGAGGTCAGATATTCCTGAATCTCATCGAGAGTGGCCCCGATGCGTTTTGCCTCGTTGTAGGCGGGAATCACGACGGAGAGACTGATCGATTCGCCCATGGGAATCAGTCCGCCTTGGCATTGGCGAGCAGGATCTGCAGGGCGGAGGCGGCGGCCGCTTCCCGATTCTCGTGGGCCGAGTCGAGAATTTGATCGAGGATTTCCCGTGCAACTCTTTCACCCTCAACAGGGGGCACATACCCCACTCGTCCGCGGGGAGGATCCAACGGATCGAACACGCGAATCTCTTTCGACAGCTTTGAGTCCAGCAGGCGGTAAGCAGCCCGATGCTCCGGATTGGCCGGATCCAGGACAGACGCCATGATCAGGCGCAGATCCAACTGTGCCCGGGCACCCGAAGACATGGGCCGCTTATTGTCGATCTTGACAATGATCGCCATTGGCATGCGCCGAAAAGTGGCGTGCCAGAGCGCAGGCCCCGCATCTTCGTTTCCCCACACTTCGTTCCAATACAAAGATGGACGCTCGCGCAATGGAGTGGCCAATCCCCACCGCTGGATATGAGCGTGTGCATCGTCCAATGGCCACTGATCGGTTTCCTGGACCTCAATCTTGGAGAGATGGAAGGAGCCAACCCGCCAACTGCTCAGCTCGATCTGTCGCAGGGACCGCAGGTCCACGTAGCGATCCGCACCTTTGCCAGCCAGCAGGAACGGAATTGCCACCAAGCCAATGATGGCCAATCCAACAAGGACGACCCACCGGCCGGAGAACCGCCTGCCCGCCGCCAAGTCCGGAAGTTCATCCGGATCGGCAACCAGTTCACGGGTGCTCGTGGCCACGTCGGTCAGTCTCCCGCGGGCTCGACAGTGGCGCCCATGGAGCCTTTGCTGTTGGGTAGACGATGATCCGGACCGTAGCTGATGATCTTCTTTTGGGCCTCGACAGCCTTCTCGTAGTCCGCCGTCAGGACCACGGCTTGACCGATGTGATCCACGTCATAGGCAACGTTGAAGCCCTCCTCGGCAGTCATGCCGAACAGGGTCATGATCATTTCGACCACGTAGGCGTAGGAGTGCTCGTCGTCATCGAAGAGGACGACGTTGTATCGTGGTGACTTTTGTTGGGAGACGCTTGTCTCCTCTTCCACCTCGGGGAGGGGCAGGGTCGCGGGCATCTGGTTCCTTCCGGGAGCGCGACAATCTGGAGGCCCAAACCGGCCGTTCGGGCAGTCCGACTTTGGGCAATCCTCGGATGCTGGCCGCCCCGTCACACAGTCGGCGACCGGCGACTAGATTGAGAAATATAGTCCTGACAATGCAAGGCGAGAGTTTGGCGCCCCCCCGGCCGGCACACCGCCGGTTGGTCACAGGAACTCCAACTGGATGTTCTCCGCCTGCCTGCGGCGCTTGGCGGGCACCGTGCGGGCCCATTGCGACAGCAGGGCCGTCAAGTTCCGCTCCTGCCAGTCGATGGCTTGGCGGTATCGTGGATAGCCACGCTCAACCTCGTAGAAATCGGCGTGGTGATGGAGCAGCCGCCCCTTGGGACTCACACGGGTAGGGGCCACCAAGTGTGCCATCTCGTGATAGATGATGTACTCCAGATAGTATTGCGGCACCACCCGGTTGTCCAGGATCGGATGGATACGAATCAGCCGTTGGTGACTGTGGCAGGTCCCCAATGTAATGTGCCGCATTCGCCGGGACCGGCGGGCGGGCGGACGGGACCAACTGATGTCGAACTTCAGCCGCCCCTCAAAGTACCGCTCATTCAGCCGGTCGGCGATGGGGCGAAGATCGTAAGCCTCTCCCTCTGAGCGAAGCCCGGCAAGGCGGTAGCTCTTGCGGCAGGCCTGAAGCCGCAGCGTGTTGAGGGAAACAAAGGTACGCACCGCCTGGCGATTCTCGCGCGTGGGGCGGATGATGAAGTCGGCCACGGCCTCGCGCACGTCGCGCGGTGCGTCGAGAAACATCTGATGGAGACTAACCTTGATTTCGCCGCGTCGATCCCCGCGCGTGGCGCTGAGGAGCGAGTGGAGATTGTTGTTCATCTTGAGGGTAATGGGGCGGCCGGTGGAGCGCTGAAGGAAGCGCTGGAACCCCTCCGGGGTCATGGTCACCTTGGGAACCCTCCTGTGATGAACGGGATGTCTCGCCAAATTGGGAGACTGTCCCTCTTCTTTCACAGGGCTGAGCCAAGTGCAAGGGCGATCGCGGATGAAAGTAATCCGATAGAATACTGATGATATTGGACTTATGAAGCGCCCGCGAGCCCCGGTGCTAATGGTCAGGGCTGCTGAATCGAACCCAGCAGATACACGTCCAATTCCCTCACAGAAACCCTGCTCTTGAAGGGATCGACGGGGACGATTTCCTCCACTTGCCCGGCCAGTTCCGCCCCGGCCAAACGCCAGTTCCGGGGGATGTCCCGCAGGACCCCCGCCCGCGCCACGAACAGGTCATCGGTCAAGCCGGCCATGTCCTCGGGGATGGGAAAGAAGCGGCTACTAGTGACTGTCAAGACGTCCTCGCTCTGGGCCGCGACCGCGATGAACAGCGCGTCGGCATTGCGCGAGGAGTGAGCGGGGGCTTCTCCGTCCAAGCCGCCGTCCCCCTCAAGACGGCTGAACTCCACGATGCCAACAACGAGGATGGGATCGTTGTAATCCATGGCCAGGTCGGCCAACAGATCGGCGACCGGAACGGACTGCATGGAAGGCGCGCCCCGATGGCGCGCGGCAGGGTACTGATCTGGTGCCAAACCCACGGCAAACGGCCCAAGGAAGCGCGAATCACCGCGTGCCTCTCCGGCATTCATCAGTGGCTTGCCGTCGACGAAAAGCACCTCCCCGTAAGGTGCATCCGGCCCAGCAGTGGTGCCGTATCCGAAGCCCCATGTAAAGACGCCGTCGCTGACGTCCGAGAGGCGAAGCATCCGCAGCTTCCCCTCCCGGATGGGGTTCACCTCCCCGATCAGGATCGCCTCGGATTTGCTGTTGCTGGTCTCCACAACCTTGATCCCGTGGCGAGCACAGGAGGTGGCCCCGGCCAGGAGGAGGGTTGAAAGGGCCAAAGGGGCCAGATGGCGAAGGGTGATACGGCGATGGGTGAGTCGCATCAGCTCGGATTCTCCGGGGCGAATGGGCTTGCGCGCTCCCAATGGCCCTGCAGGTGGCCGGTGGTGCAACCGGGGAATCGCCGGAGGAGTTCGCCCCGGACGCGCAAAGCCGTGCCGTGGCTATCGGAGGGCTGGCGTTGACCGCGGGGGTGCCTTGTTTGACACTGGTTTTTGCCTGCCGTTGTGGCGGGATCCCCCATGGTCAAGTCGCACGCATTCACCCTCATTGAGCTGCTGGTTGTGGTCGCCGTGATCGCGATTCTGGCGGCCATTGCGACTGTCAACCTGCGCCAGGCGGTGGAGCGCACGCACAAGGCCTCGGACGCGGCAAACCTGAGAACGATCGCCACGGCGCTGCAGTCCTATTACGCCGATTATGGAAGATTGCCACCGGCGGATCGCGAGGCGGGTCCGTTCACTTCGCACACATTGGAATTCACGGCGGTGCAGAACGGGCCGTCTGCCGGTGGTTCCTGGGACGGTGTACCGTGGTTGTTGCACGAGCTGGGCTACATCAGTGATTGGCGCGTGCTGTTCACGCCGAAGTACCTGAAACGCTTTGCAGGCGGACGGGCCATGCGGGGAAATCACCCGCGGTTTCACAATTTTCGCTATGCCTACAACAGTGCCGCGCTCTCCTCCGGCGGGCATGTTGGCGGGAGCGGAAACATCATGAACGGCGACGTCTGGCTGGTGCGAAACCTGTGGCTCGATCCGCGAATGGGCTGGTTCGGTGCGGCCTATCCCGACTACCCGGCCGATTATCGCTATCCATGGGGCGAGGGACCTTGGGAGGGTCGTCTGGAGCACGCGATGTACTCCGACTTTGCCGTGCGCACCGTCGTCGGCGGGACGGACTTGTCGCCGGACCAGTTGGATCCGGGAACGCTGACACCATGAGATTGTTGCTGCTGATTGTTTGCCTCATGGCACTGGCGTGCCAAAGCGAGCCACGCATCGGGGAATCCTCCGACGCTTCACGCCCTCGCATCTTGTCGCTCTCGCCACATGCCACACAGATGCTGGCGGAGTTTGAAGTCCTCGACGATGTGGTGGGCGTGACGGATTTCTGCCCCCTTCCGGAAGATCATGCAAATATCCCACGGGTTGGGGGATTGATGAACCCAAACGTGGAGAGGATGTTGTCCCTGCGTCCAAGCGTTGTGTTCCATGCCCCCACCGTCAACGGCCCGCAGGAGCGATTGGCGGCGGCGGGTATTCGCGTCGTGCCTCTCGCCAATGAATCCCTAGCCGATGTGTATTCCGGAATCGAAATCATGGGCAGGGAATTGGGCATGGAGGATCGAGCCGCCGATTTGGTGGCCCGGTCCCGTGAGGAGTTGGAAGCGTTGCAGGAAGAGCTGGCCGACGCGGCGCGTCCATCGGTCCTATTTGTGATCGGGCATGCGCCGGGTTCGTTGAGGGACATTCACGCAGCGGGCCCGGATACCTTTCTGGATGAGTTGATCACCATCGCGGGAGGCAGCAATCACATGGCCAACGCCCCGACGCGGTACCCGGTGGTGAGCCGGGAGTCGCTGATCCAGCATCCTCCGGACCTGGTCATCATGGCTGCCCCGACAGGCGGCTGGTCGGATGGGGAGCAGGAGCAGTTGAGGGCCCAGTGGCGGACCCTGCTGGGCAATGCGGGTCAGGCGGTGCGGGTGGAGTTTCTGGACTCGCCGGAATTGACCATCCCGGGCCCTCTTGTGCACAGGAGTGCACGCCTGCTGGCCCTTCTGATGCACCCCTCCATCGCGAAGGACTGAGGGTTTTCGCCTTGTGGCGCGGCACCTTCGAGCTTGCATTTCGCAGGCGCCCCGCCGTTGGATCGACCTTGGGTTTCGGCAAAGGATGAAGGAGCGAGTGAAAAAGGCCCGACCGGTATTGCCTCCCCCCGAAGTGCGGATAGACCCGCGAGGTCTCCGCCTTGTCCTCCCCGCTCAGGGGGGGAACCGGGCCTATGAAGGCGTTCTGGAGTTCCTCATCTCCTGCGACGGCTCCACCCCAATTCCTTTTGGATTCAAGGCCAGTGAGGAAGCCGGTCCTGCCGCAAGGCAGGCTTTTGTCGGTTCATTCCCCGACCCGTCCGCTGGCTTCACATGCCGGGTCGTGTTGGTTCCCGCGCCGGAACTGAGGGGTATCTCTGTCCAGTACGAGGTGGAAAATTCTGGCGAGGATGTGGCGGTCCGGCTGGAGGTGCGCCTCCATCTCCCGGAAGAAGCGGATCCGCACTGGCTGATCCCGGGCCTGTTCTATGGACAGAACCGCCTGGCTCACAACGAGGACCGGTATCCGGGTTATTCGGAAATCAAGCGCGACCCGGCCAATTTCTGGTCGAACCATTGGAGCTTTCGCAGCGACCGCACGTCCCTGCCGGCGGTGTTCTGCACCAGCATGTCGGGGACCGCGTACCTGTCCGTCGAAGAGCTGGCCGGAGAGACGCCCAGCTCTCCCCTGATGGCTGGGATGACATCGTTGGCTTTCAGCAGCGAAGATGGGCAGCTTACCCTTGGCGTGTCCCTGCCGGCCATTGAGGAACCGGTGAAGGCGGCATCCTCGACCGGCGAAGTGAACGCGGTGGCGGGAAGCATCACGCTCGAGCGCGGCACACCGATCAGTTGGCAGTTTCAGGCGGGCATGGTCGCGGGTCCCGCTTCGGAACGCGAAGGCCTGCTGCGCGCGCTTTACCGCGATCGTTGGAGCCGCTTCCCGTTGAAGCCGAAGGTTGGAAGCATCGAGGCGGAGAAGCTGGCCATCGAGGGTTTGTGCAGTTGGCATCTCGACCCAGACCGCAAGGTGCTGCGCGAGAAGTCCCTTGGCGAGCGCGAGGAAGTGGAAGCGCGCCCATTCCGGGTCGGCGAACGCAACGGTGTGTTCCCGGCGTTTGTCCTGTTGTGGTACGGACGCGACAACAAGGAGCCCGCGCCTGTCCGAGTGGCGCACGACCTGTTGGATTCCGTGAGCCGCAACCTCGCGCCATGTGGCTCCTTCTTCGAGGATCTGGAAGAGGAACATCACAGCCCTTCACCCTCGCGGCCGATTCGTATCGTTCATGCACGGCCTGTCGCGGAAGCGGTTCTCTTTTTGATCCGGGCGATCCGATTGGAGATGCAGGCGCAAACGCCGCATCCGCAGTGGTCCTCGTCGGTCTTGTCGAACCTGAACTTCATCGTCAACGCGCAGCGCGAGGATGGTGCCTTCCCCTGCGCGTGGAAGGCCGAGACGGGCGAGGTGGTGCATTGGGAAGGTTGCGATGGCATTGCCTGGATCGCGCCCTTGGCAGCCGCAGGCCAGGTGGCCGGTTCGCGCGAGTGGCTCGACGCTGCGCGGCGCGGAGCTCTCCACTACCGGTCCGTCGTGGAGGAAGGCTTCATCACGGGCGCGCTGGAATACCACGAAGGAATTCCAACCTGCTCTGCCGCCCATTGGGCGCTGATCTCGTACATCCTGTTGTACGAGACGGACCATGACCCCGTGTGGCTGGAACTGGCGCGGCGCGCGGCTGAAGTCGCCCTGACATGGCGCATGGCCTACAACATCGAATTCGCGCCGGCCTCCATGCTGGCGCAGTATTCCATCTCCACCATGGGAGGAGATATCCAGTCGGCGGCGACACCGGTCCTGGGAGCGTGGGGGTTGTTGAGCTATGGAGAGATGATCCGTCTGTCGGCGTTGACGGAAGATGACTATTACGAGCAGCGCGCCCGCGAAGGGCGATTGTTCGCCAGCCAACTGCTCGCGCGTACCGACGGGGAGTTCAACCTGCGACGTGGCCTGACTCTTGGCCCCATCTCGAACACCGATGGATTGATTCCAAAGGGGCTCGCCATGAAGGAGAGCCTTGTCTGGACCAATGCGTTGATCACCTACGCGGCACTCATCGAGCGGAACCAGATGATTTCGCGCGAGGCCTTGGCGGGCGATCCGCAGAGTCTTGCAGAGATGGCGCTGCGCGCTTCAGGCGTGGGAATCAAACCGGAAATGGAATTGCCGGAGTCAGTCGCCGCGCGGCGCAGTCGCGATTCCGGCGTGCAGCGTGTCCTTCAGCCCGCTCCCAAGCCAATCTCGCCACTACGCCCTGCAACGCCAACGCCGGAACCGGCGAAGGATGCGTCGACGCCGGTGCTGGCGAAACAAGAGGAGACGGAGACAGCCTCCCGTCGAAAGCGCGCCAGCACTTCGGGTGTCGTCAAGATGCCGTCCTTCCCTCGGGAAATCCATGAGCCGCGGCGCTCCACTGATGAAAGTCAAGCGACCGACGAACGGCCTGCACCGCTGCTTCTGAGCAAACCTGCAGAAGGATTTCTAAAGTCTCAGAATACTCCAGCCCCGCAATCGCCAGCTCCAGTTCGGGTGCCGGGCGTACCGGTGGGGAAGGATCCGCATACCCAAAGGGATGTCTTCGTGGCTTCCGGCGTAATGGGTTCTGCCGTTGGACGCGCTCCGACTTCGCGCCGGGACGAGATGGAGAAGTCCGATCCGCCGAGGCCGCTGATCCCCGTCCATCGTGGGTACCGGACGCCTGTCGAGCAGGAGGTGACTCCCCCCAAGCCGGAACCACCCTCGTCTCACGAGCCAAGTGCCGACAAGGGAACGGATCTGCCCAAGTGGCACGTCTATCAGAAGGTTTGGGGCGATGCTGATTCGCAATTCGAGGGGACGCAGGACATTGCCCCCCCTCCGAAGGATAGGCCCTCCAAGGTCCCGTTTGAGCAACGTCACAGTCCGCTCCCGGCGGAAGACCCGATTTCCAGCGGTTCGCCCGGAACCAAACCGCCAACGACGCTCCCCGTGCGGCCATCGGACTCCACCAATCCTTATCGACTACCGACGGGGCTGGAGGACAACACCCCGGAGAGCAAGGATCCCGAGAGCCCGGCGGATCCCTCCCGCATCAAGTGGAAGATTTTCTGACGCCTGATGCCGCTCGTGACTTGCGCTGGTGGGTGAATTGCGAGTGCACTCGCCCCCGCCCACGAGGATAATTCTCACCCAAGATCGATCGAAAGGCTCCCAATGCCGCGCGAGATTGTCCAGACCCCTGCACGGCAGGTTTGCTCCCTCTTGGGAGTGGAATGTCCATCCTCCCTGGCCGACCAGGTTTTCTCGGGAATCACTACTTTGGAAAGCGCGGCGGAGTCGGATGTCGCCTTTGTGGCGCGGGCGCACTTCAAGTCACAGGTTGCCGAGAGCCGGGCGGGGCTGATCCTGGTCCCGAAGGATGCCCAAGTGAGCGACCCGCGGGCGGTGGCTGTGCCAAACGTCTGGAAGTCGGTTCTGGCGCTGCTGGAGCACTTCCATCCCATGCCTGCGCCGGCCGGAATCATCCACCCGACCGCGATCATTCCTGATTCGTGCACGATCGGCGAGCGAGTGGACATCGGCGCCTATGCGGTGCTCGGCGAAGGCGTACGCGTGGGCACCGGAAGCCGTATCGGTGCACATGCAATAATCGGTGAAGACACGGTGATTGGCAGTCACGCAATCCTGCACCCGCGAGTCACCATCGCCGACCGATGTGTGGTGGGCGATCGGGTCATTCTCCATAGCGGTGTGGTCATCGGTTCGGATGGGTTCCGCTACGAAGTCATCGACCGGATGCCGACCAAGATTCCGCAAGTCGGCATCGTGGTGATCGAGGACGATGTGGAGATCGGAGCCAACACGACCATTGATCGCGCCAGCTTCTGGCAGACGCGCATCGGGACCCGCACCAAGATCGACAACCTGGTCCAGGTTGGCCACAATTGCGAGATCGGTTCTGACTGTTTGATTGTCTCCCAGGTTGGCATCGCCGGGTCGGTGAAGATCGGGCGCGGAGTCATTCTGGCTGGCCAAACAGGAGTCGGCGACAACCTGACCATTGGGGACGGGGCGAGGCTGGCTGCGCGGTCGGGAGTGCATAGCAATGTGCCGGCTGGCGTGGACATGGCCGGTGCCCCGATCATGGATGCGCGCCTGTGGATGCGGTTGGTGGGAGTCCTGAAGCGGCTGCCCGATCTGTACGATCGCCTGAAGCCAATCCTGCGGGAATACGAGGATCGGCAATTGCAGTCAGATGACGCCGTGGAATCAGCTTCCGGCTGAACCGTCTGATCCGCCGGATTCGGCCTCGACTTCGGGTTGATGGGCCTTGCGGTCCCGGAATCTTCCCGTCTGCAGAAACTTGATCGTCAGCGCTCGTGGCCCGGGCAAGAGCGGCAGCAGAGTGTGCGAACTGCGCACGAGCGCGAAGTCTTTCATCCCCGTCAGCACAGTTTCCGAAACGGCAACGGTTTGATCGTTGTCGCCAGGGATCAGCGGGTTGAACCCGCGCGAAGTGCCAAGGCCGCCCGCGATGATACCGACTTCCGTGTGGGGATGAAACAATCCCGCCCTGGCAGCCAGGCCGCGCTCGCCCCGCCGCAGTTGCCTTGCTGCTCGCCCCCAGATGGCGGGGAAGCCCGGGCCCAAGCGCCGGTCCAGCCAGTCGGCCATGGCACTCCCCTGGTTGGGGGGACCCAGCATCACAACACGGCGCAGGACCGGCAGTTCATGATGGTTCACGGCCCATCGCAGCAGTATGCCACCGAGTGAGAAGCTGACCACATCAACTTCCTGCTCACCAAGGCCCCGCAGATAGGACGCCAACAGTTGGGCGTTCTCCGGGATGTCCCTGCTCCAGGAGGGGTAGCTGAACAGCCGCGGGGAATAGCCCACCCATCTCAAATGCCAATACAACGCGCCCATGATGTAGCGCGTGTTCAGCAAGGGCGGAAGCAACACGACCGTGCGTCCCGCGGGCTCGATGACCTGCGGTGCGCTCTTGCGGGAGCGCTCGGACCGGGCGGCATCGGCCCCGGACTCTGCAGCCGCAGAGCCGGGAGTGGCGGAGTCTGGAGTTGTCGATGCAGGCGTCACGGTGGTGGGCACTCTTCGTAACCTCGCCCTGCATGGGCCGGAACCACCCTGCACAGAATCAAGGGTAACTGCCGCTACGGGTGCTCATTCACGTTGCCCATGGCAATCGCCTTGGACAGGTTCCAGAAACCATTCACGCTGACCGGAGAAGTCCCATGCGACACCTGAACGCCTGGCTTGTGGGCATCCTGATTGGCTTGCCCGTTGGAGCATTGTCCCAACAAACGGCAGTGGCTCCGGCTTCCGAGGCAAGAGCCGCCGCCGCGGAGGAGGTGAGTGATCCACTGGCCAACGCCATCGATGCGCGACTGGTCAGCAAGGAAATGATCGGAACCACGCAGGCCGTTCGAGGCAGGATCCTTGAAGTGCAACCTTCCACGCACCCGCGAATGCCCAACCGGATGATCATCCGCCGCGATCCGCAGCTTTCCATCATCTATTATCCCGACGTGGCGGAGGCCATTGAGAAGCAACTCGGCAAGCCCAAGGCGGGCATGTGGGTTTACGCGCGCGGGCCCGTGGGGGAATGGCGTGGGTTGATGGAGATGCGCGTGTCAAAGGGCGGCGCCATCCGGTTCTACTCGTCGGACACCGAGGCATCCACATTGCCAGTAGTCATCGAGTCGGTTGAAGCGCTGGAGTCGATTCGCTTCAATGCGCCACGAGTGGTGATCAAGGATTTCGACGATCATCTGGAGAAGCCCGCACGCGTCATCGGGCAGGTCGTCGCCTATCAACTGCCGAGCAGCGAACGCGCTCCCCACGTGATCAAGTTTTCCGACGGTACCGGCGATATCGATGTGGTCTACTGGGACATTGCGCCGGACGTGGACCAGCGTGCGCTGCGCCCCGGCACCCGGCTGGAGATTCAGGGTACGGCGGGCCGCTATCGCGACCGGAAACAACTTCGCATTCGCGACCCGCGCGACATCCGCGTCATCACGGGCGACGAAGCGGCCGCGGCACCGGTGGTGGCTGCGCCTCCGTCTGGACGCGTGCCGATCGCAACACTTGGTGAAAAGGTCGGGCAGAAGGTGATCATCGAGGGACAGGTGGCAGAGGTGACCGCACCGTGGTCGGACCGTGCCCCGAACATCCTGCGCGTGGAGGATTCCTCCGGCGCGGTCGAGGTCGTGTTCTGGGACGACTTGAAGCCGCAGTTGAACCAGGATCTCATTCGCCAGAACGCCCGCGTTCGCGTCAGCGGCGAGGTGAGCGAGCATCGTGAGAAAATTCAGATCCGAGTCGAGCAGCCCGGGCAATTGTCGGCGGCAACGCCGTGAAAGGCGCGGTGCACCCCGCACAATTCAAACGGCCCCGCGAGAATGCGGGGCCGTTGTTGTTTGTGGAGACTTGAATTGATCGAAGGGTAGCAGCTTATTCAGTGTTCCCGTTGCTCAGGTCCAGGTCGCCGTACTTCTGGCGAAGGCTTTCCTTCACCGCCTCGAAGCGCGGGGTGTTGACCGTAAGTGGCCATGCGTTCAAGTCGTAAGAGGCAATCTGCTTCTCGATGTTCTTCACGCGATCCGCCGACACGGGGTGGGTGGACAGGATGCGCTCGATGGCACCGGGTGCGCCACCGCCCTGCAGGTCGTTGAGCTTTTGGAAGAACTTGGCTCCTTCGCGCGGATCCCAGCCGGCATGGTACATGGCCTCGACGCCGAGGCGGTCCGACTCGCGTTCGTCGTCGCGACTCCAACGTTGGTTGGCCAGGAAACCGGCACCAGCCCCGCCAGCAACAGTGGCGGCGCGTGCCGTGTCGTCCTCGATGAGGATGGCCGCGGCGGACGTGACAATGCCGATCCCCATGGCGCGTTGGATGCGCAGCAGGCCGTGTCGCTGGGTGACGTGGTTGACCTCGTGTCCGAGCACGGCGGCGACCTGTGCTTCGTTGTCCGCATACAGGATGAGCCCCAGGTTCACATAGCAGAATCCGCCGGGGATGGCAAAGGCGTTGACCGCCCTGTCAGTGGTTACATGGAAGGTGAACTCCACCGGCGCCTCGGGAGATTCGGCCACCAGGCGCTCGCCCAAGTCCTGAACCCAGGCGACCACCATCGGGTCCTCGATCAGCTCGATGTCGCTCTCGATCTGCTGGGCGTATTCACTGCCCAGCGAGGTTTCCATGGAGGGGCTGAAGACCAGACGACTCATGCCCTTCTCCGTGGCGCGCCACGCGGCACAGCCGGTCATCATCGTCACCATCAGGAGCAGGAGGGAAAGTCGCTTTAGAACTTGGTTCATGGATGTCCCATTTCGCAGGAATCTCGGACCCTCAAGGGCAAACTCCCCACCGATAGACAAGCCGGGTCAAGGCTGTGTTCCGGCTGGCGCCAAGTCAGCGAATCTCAACGGCCATGAGGGAGTAGTCATCCCCTTGTTCCACCTCGCCACGCCAGGCATCCACCCGGCCCAGGACGGTGGCGAGCAACTCCTCGGCAGGCCCCTCCCCCGCCTCGACGATAGCCTGGCGCAGGCGGGCAAAGCCGAACTCCTCCTCGCGGTTGTTCAGTTGCTCGACGATGCCATCGGTAAAGAGGAGGATCCGGTCGCCGGGGAGCAGAGGCACGGGCGTCAACGCGTCATAGCTGCCAAAGGGATCCAGACCCAGAACTGTGCCGCCGGTGGGAAGCTCAATGAATCGATTCTCCGCGGCGCGATAGAGAAGGGGAGGTTCGTGGCCTGCACAGACCCCGGACAGGCATCGGTGCTGCCGATCGATGGAGATCAACCCGAGCGAGACAAACAGGCCGGGATCGACATCCTCGCACACGAGGCGGTTCAGACGCGAGACGACCTCGGGCAATTGGCAGGTGCCGTCCGCCAGGAGCGCGAGCAGGTACGCGCGCGCGGTACTCATCAGCAGCGCCGCGCCGATGCCATGGCCGGTGCCATCGGCCACGGCAAGCACGACACCCTCCGGCCGGATGAGGACGCCGAGGTAATCGCCGCCCACTTGCTTTGAGGGGCGATTCAGCGACCGAACGCGCACGCCATCGCTGTCGCATTCGGTGTGGCTCAAGAGCCGGTCGTGGACGCGTCTTGCGACGCCCAGTTGCATCTCCAGTTCGCGGCGTTCGACTTCCTCGGCATGATGCAGCGCATTGCCAATCGCCATGGCCGATTGGTTGGCGAGTCCGGCCAACAGATCAAGATCGGCATCCTCCAACGGATGCAGCCGGACCAGAAAGTCCAGGTACAGGAGCCCGCACAACTCATCGCCGGCAATCATGGGCATGCACACCGCCGTGCCGATGCGCGAGGCGACGATGCTCTGCGAGGCTTCGAACCGTTGGTCGCTGATGGCATCGCGCGCGATCACCGGTGACCGGGACGCGATTGCCTGTGAAATGATGGAGGTGCTGACGGGGATGCGTTTTTCTCCATGGCTGTCACGTTGGCGAGAAGCGGCCGATGTCATGTTCCCCGTGCGCGGATCGCGAAGCAGAACCACCGCGCGATCGGGAGCGAGGACCTCGAACAAGGCATCAAGGATGCACACCAGCAGCTCATCCATGCCGAAGCACCGCCGCATGCGGTCGGCGAAGTGATAGATGATCTGGAGGCGCACCAGGGGATCGCGCCTGCCAAGGCGGGATGATTGCCCGGGGCTGAATCGCAGCAGGGTCCCCTCGTCGCCAAGGGGCACGTTGCTGCTGCTGGATTCACGCAGCCGTTGCGAATCCCCGCCCGGAACCATGGCCACGGCGGTGGCCTGATGGGGATCGAAGACGGCATTCAATCCGCCGATGACGATCTCGTCCCCGGGATGAAGTTGTCGCGGGACGTCGATGCGCACTCCATTCACCAACGTGCCATTGCGGCTGTTGAGATCCTCGATGAGGTAGATCCCCTCGTGATGATGAATACGGGCATGGCGGCGCGATGCGCGGTTGTCATCGATGATGATGTCCGCTTGTGGCGAGCGGCCGAGCACGAGCGGCTCACCGTCGAGGGGAATAACGCGCCGATCGGCACGGTCCGATTGAATCACAAGGCATGGCATAAATCCAAGACTCCTCACGCATGCGTCACGGAGTAACCGGTAGTCAGGGAAGTGTCGAGCCTCTTGTGTGTCGTGAAGCGCGGGGGATCAAAAAAGGTCCTGGTAGATCTCGCGCACGAGGCGGGCGGATTCGATCCAGTCGCGTTGGCGTGCCATGTCCCGGCCGTTTTGCGAGAGGCGTTGGCGCAGGTCATCGTCCTTCAGGACTTGCTGCAGGATCGTCGCGTAACCGGCGGTATCATCGGGATCGGCGTAGAGACCGCCTTGCGAGCACACCTCCGGCAGGGCGCCATCGTGCGAGGCCACAACGGGAACACCCAAGGCCATGGCTCCCAGCACCGTCATGCCGGCCCCTTCGTGCCGCGCGGGGAAGGCGAAGGCACGGGCGCCGGCTATGAGTGCGCGTTCTTCCTCGCGTTCCAATCCCTCGAGCATCAGGATTCGATCTCCGATGCGGCTCTGGGAGATCGCTCGGCGGACCTCGCGCATGGTGCCGTCCTTGCCGGCGGACATCACAAGGTGGACGCCCTGCAGCGCCTCCGGATCGCGCGACACGGCCAGGGCGAATGCGCGAACCAACGGGGCCAACGATCGCGCCGCGTGGCCGGGGACGCTGGCGAAGATGTAATCCGTGCGGATTTCGCACTTGGCACGGATGGCCTCGATGCTCGCGTCGGGGACGGGTTCGAAGGCCTCTGCGGGAAGACCTGGCAGGACGGTGATCAGCTTGGCCGCCAGATGTGGAAAAATCCGCAGCAGTTCGTGGCGCACGGTGTAGCTGCTGCACAATATCCAGAGGGAGCGCCGGAACGCCGTGGGATACACCATGCGGGCGAACATGGCACGCGCCATGGTGGCCAGGCGTGAACTGCGCGCGGATTCATCCAGCTTTGTCAACGGCCTCAAGTCATGGACCGTCACCATGGTCGGACCACGATAGAAGAATGGGACCACCGGCGAGAGGAAATGAACAAGATCCGGTTCGATGTCATCGAGCAATTGATGGAAGCCCATCAACGAGCGGACGCTGAGTGGATGTGGTCGGTAGGAGACGACCTCGAAGTTTGGGCCAACGGGGAGCCGGTCCTTCTGGCTCGGACGGACGACGACCAGGTACTCGTTCTTGTCGTCCACGCGCGAGAGATGCTCGACCAACTGGCGCGCATAGGCCGAGGGAGCGGCCCAAGTTGCGTCCATGAATCTGGCGTCGAGGAGGATGCGCATCGGAAGAGTGAAGGGTGAAAAGGAAAGGCTGAAGGATGAAGGGTGAAGGGTGGTTGAGACTTTCTCTTGGAACTTAGAGCCAGCCGTTGTCGCGATACCATTCGATGGTGCTGGATAGTCCTGATGGTAGGTCCCACCGTGGGCGCCAGTTGGCATCACGGGCTAGACGCGAGCTGTCGGCAAGCCAGGGGGCGCGGGAGAGTTCGCGCACCTTGTCGCGGGTCAGGGCAGAGACGGCGCGGCCTCTGATCTTGGAAAGGGCGTCGTTGCAACTGGCAACCGTCCAGGCGAAAGGCATGGGAACGCACACGGACCGGACACGGCATCCCAACGCGGAGCCCATGGTCTCGGCAACCTGTTGCGAGCTCCAGATGGTGGGGTCCGTGAGCATGTATTCCCTTCCCGCGGTTTTCGCGTTGGCGGCGGCGAGGATGATCGCCTCCACGACATCGTCGACATGGGTGAGTTGGATGTCGAATGGTTTGCCGGGAATAATGGCAAGACCCGTGCGCCGAACGGCGCGAATCTGCTCGTAGATGTCGTGCTCCCGCGGGCCATAGATGGCGCCGGGGCGCAGGATGGTGGCTTTGAAGCGTGCGCCCAGGTTGCGCACTATCTCCTCTCCGCGCAGTTTGCTGCGGCCGTATTCACTCACCGGCGCGGGGGAATCGCATTCGTTACGGGGGCGACCGTCGACGGCCGGACCCACGGCGGCCTGGCTGCTGACGTGGATGAACCGGCCCTTGAATCCCGCATCAAGCGCCGCCTGTACCAGTGAGGCGGTGCCCCCGGCGTTGACGGTTTGAAAGTCTTCCAGCTTGGGAGTCTTGGTCAGGCCCGCCAAGTGGATGATGAGATCGGCACGGCGTACTGCACGAGAGATCGCCTCGCGGCTGAACAAATCACCGGGTACAAGGCGACAGCCGCATTTGGCAAGGTGCTGGCTGCGACTTCGATCGCGAACCAACGCGCGAACGGTCCATCCCTCCGCGCGCAATCGCTCGCAAAGGTGGCCGCCGACAAAGCCGGTTCCGCCGGTGACGAAGGCGATCATCCGCCGCTGGCTCCCGGTTGGGTTTTCGATTTACTGTCCGATCCCCAGGATCGCGTCTTCCGCGCAGTCTGCCGTGGCGCGCAGGCCTCGCAACGTGACCGCGGCGTCGCCGCGACGCGCCACCGTGATCTCGAACTGCTGCGTCGCCCCAACGGCCAGCTCCAAGCTGCTCCAGCGCACCTTGTCGCCATCGAGCACTCCCCCGCTGGTGGCAGCACGGAAAGAGGTGCCGGTGGGGAGCGTCTCCTCGACAAGCAGATCACGGGCGATGCCATTTCCTTCGTTGGCGACGGTGATGGTGTAGGTGGCTTCCTGCCCTTCGGCGAGCTCCGGCAGCGGAGTGCGCGACAGGGCCAGCACCGGCCGCACAACCGTGGTGGTCACGCGGTTGGATTCCACCTCGATGCCGTTGCCGTGCAGCATGACAAAGGACTCAAAGACGCCGGGGCGTTCGGCCTCGGCCGTGTACTTGACAACGCGTTCCTCCCCCGGCGCCAAATCGCCGACGAGTTCCTCGAAGGCTTCAATGCCATTGGAGGTAAGCCCATTGGGAAGCTGCTCGGTGATGGTCAACCGGCGGGCGATGCCCGAACCGACGTTCTTGATGGTCACCGTGTACTCGATGGGTTCGCAGGAGAGCACTTCGCTGGACGAGGTCTTGGAGACTGTCACCCGCGGCTCGACAACCGGCGCCTGCCAATCCATGACGGAGCTGTATTCGCCGGAAAGCCGGAAGCCGACGACGCCGCTGTCGGGGGAGACGGCGCGGCCGGTGACTTCGCGCGATTCTCCCGGGGGAATCTCGCCAAGGTGGTAGCCAAAGACCACATTGCCCGCGACGCTGGCGGGGCGGTCATCGCTGACGGCTGTGGGGGTGGTGGATGAGAGCGTGACGTAAGGCGGCAGCTCCTGGAGCACGACCACGTCGCGGAGGGTGGTGCTCCCCGAAAGGTTGATGGCGCGGATACGGAACTCGAAGGGGTTGGCGGGATAGACCTCGCCGGGGCAGGTGCTTTGCAGCTCCAGCACGCTGGAGCGACGATCGCCGCTGGGGAGGAAGAGCGATTGGGTAATCTCGCTGGCCGGGCGCGGCACGCGGTCCCGGGTGCCGATGAAGGGCATGTCCGCGGTGGTGGGGATGCTGACGGTGGACTTGCCGCCGCATCCCGAAACCGCCATCAGCGCGAGGCAGCCCCCCATCGCCAATCCCGCGGACGCCATCCGGCCGGCAAGCGACCGGGGAAGTAAGCTGAACGGGGCTCCAGACATGCGCGATTCACCTTTCAAGCGTGTGCAGAGGTGCAAACTGGGGGATGTGCTGCATCACGCGAACCAGAAATCGGCTCCGTGGGCCCAAGCGTCAAGCCGCAACCGCCTGCCCGCAAGGCAAAGGCGCCGTTGCGGTTGACACACCGGGGCCCTGCGGAGAGGCCTGCGCGGTGTGAATTGCGGGCGTGGCGGAACTGGCAGACGCACTGGATTTAGGTTCCAGCGGGGCAACCCTTGGGAGTTCGACTCTCCCCGCCCGCACCATTTTGAGGGATGGACCATTGAGGTTGGGGCGGGACATCTCCTTCAGCCAGGACAGTTGACGCGCGGGTGATCCCCTGAGTGTGGTGCAGACGTCTCGTCTGCATGTCCCGTCCTTGAGGCCACAGCTATTTGCCAAGGCTTATGACGTGCAGGCGAGGACGCCTGCACCACGTTCCTTGGCAGGCGATGAATCTGGCTCACATTCCAAGTCTGAACCCGGCGCTTTCACCAACTCGTCGTGGAGCGCGGACGCCCTCGTCCGCGAGTCGTGGAGTGGTAAACACGGATGCGCTTGAGTTGCTTGGGTAAAATGCCTTCATGCTGGTGTTTAAGACTGGTGGAAATAGTTAACGGATCCGAGGGAGCCAACATGTCAAAGCGATTGAAAACCATGATCGGGCTGGCAGCCGCGATCATCGTCCTGAGTCTCCTGATTATTGGCTCCTCGCTCTGGTTCGTCGCGAACCGGTATGACTTCTTCTACCGCTACTCATTGCTCGCCCACGCCGAAGAAGTCTTCCCACAGGCAAAACCAAGCCTGATCTACTGGTCGAGTACTGACAGCGCCGATTTGTTCGTGGGCTCTTACGGCTACACAGCCATCCTCATGGCCTATCGACCTGATTCGTATACCCCACCCGACGGGGTGCAGAGAATCGACTTCCTTGAGGAGAAGGACCTTGGCCAGACCTTCCACGAAGCGGTTCCCCGCTGGCGCGAGCAGCTCGGGGACAATGTCGAACTGCCCAATGGCACGCCAATATTGCCGGGCACCGGTCCGCTTTACATTTGGGATGGTTGGCAGTGGTGGCAGGTCTGGGTTGAGTTCACAGCTGCCTACACGGACGAGGATATCGCTTTGGCCTCGCGCGAGATCGGGGAGCTGATCCGCCGCACAAGGCGCGACTAAGCGAGTGTTCGAGGTCGGATCCCGACGTCTCGTCTGCACACCCCACCCATACCGTATCAGCCCATTGCCCATCTGCCATGGAGCGCGGACGCCCTCGTCCGCGAGTCGTGGGGTGGCGGGTGGACTTGGCAGGCCAGCCTTCCACGCCGATTAGGGGAAATGCTTGGGGGTGGTGGGTTGAATTTGGCAGGCAAGGATGCCTGCCCTACGCTTGCTGCGGCTCCACTCTATCTATCGGCCGCCCTGTCGATTTTCGTTGACAGACTCGATATAAATAGAATTACTCCGCGCATATCGAGCGAAGGAGGCCAACCCATGGCGCGACGAAGGAAGGAAACCACTGACCCGCTTGAGGATCTGACGGATCTGGAACTGGACATCATGCAGGTGTTCTGGACCCGGGGGGACGCGACGGCGGCGGAGGTGACAACGCAACTGCAGGATACCCGGCCTCTGGCGGACACAACAGTCCACACGGTGCTGGCGAATCTGCGGAAGAAGGGCGTGATCGAGCCGATCCCGACGATCGAGCGGGCGACGCGATACCGCGCGACGGTGGAAAAGCGGCAGGTGGCGGACCGGCGGCTGAAGGATGTCCTGTCGAGCTTCTTCGGCGGCTCCCCACGGCACATGGTGCTGCACCTGTTGAAGAATGAAGCGATCGACGAGGTAGAGCTGCAGGAGATCCGGAAGCTGTTTCGCGAGGAGCCGGGCAGGACAAAGGGCGCCGATTCCTCCGCCGATCCCAAGAGCAAAGGAATGCAATCATGAGCGGATACGTGCTGCAGGAGATGTTTGGCATTGTGGGCGGGAACACGTTGCTGGAGCGGCTGGCGATCGCGAGCATCGAGGTGGCCGTGCTGGCGGGATTGCTGTGGGCATTGTGCCGGATGCGGGTGGTGAAATCCCCGAGGCTGTGTGCCTTGCTGTGGCTGGTGGTGCTGGCCAAGCCGTTGATTTCGCTGATCGCGGGTTCGCCGATGCCCGTCGTGGCCATCGAGAGCCCGGTGAAGACCGAAGTACTTACCGCCTGGAATGGTGGAGGTAATCTGGACGAGGTGATCGCCGCGCAACTCGCGCGGGACATGGCGCAACTGGAGCAATTGCCGTCGGCGCGTGTTGAGGTGCCGGAGTTTGAAGCACCCGCGGCGGGTGTCGCCGCCACTGTCGCCGAAACGGTTCAGGTGCCGGCGAGTGCAGGAAGGTCGGAGCAGTGGAGCCTGGCGGCGGCGTTGGCGTTGCTGTGGGCGTTGGGAGTGCTGGCCATGGCGACGGTCATCCTGGTGGATGTCATAAAGCTGCAACTCCTGCGCCGGCGCGGGACGGAAGCGCCGGAAGCGCTGCGAGAAATGGCCCATACGATCGGACGTGACATCGGCCTGAAGGCCATGCCGCGCCTTCGCGTGATTGCGGGGCTGGATTCGCCGGCTCTTGTCGGGACGGTGCGGCCGACGGTTTTTGTGCCGTGCTGGATGGCGGACGAAGCCAATGCGGAGCAAAGCGCGTGGCTGTTGCGGCATGAATTGATGCACGCGCGGCATGGAGATTCGCTGGCGCTGTTGCTGCGGCGCGCGGCGGAGGCCTTGTTCTTCTTCCATCCGGTGGTTTGGTTTGCGGGCCGTCAGTGGGAGGAGGCGACGGAGCTGGCATGCGACCGCGCATTGGTGGCGAGCAACGACCAGGCGCGGGATTACGCGCGGCAATTGCTCGGCGTGCTGGAGACGCGGCATGTGCAACGACCCATGGTAATGAGCCCCGGCCTGTTTGCAACGCGCACACAGATCGGCCGTCGCATCGCGGCGCTGTTGGCGAATCCGCTGCAGCATCCGGCGCGGTTGAGTGTCGCGGCGCTGGCGATTGTGCTGGTGGGCGGCGTGGCGACAGTGTCGATGGGCTTGGGTATCAACAAGGAGGAGCCGGCGGTTGAGCAGGAGCGGACACAGGCGATGGGCATCGCCGAGGAAGGCGATCCGGTGGAATGGATCGAGCCGGAGAGCCGCAGGTTGCTGAGCGATGCCTTGGTGAAGTCCAACGTGTCGCGCGCCCAGGCGGACCTGCGAGCGATGAATGTGGCATTGGAAGCCTATCGCGTGGACTTTGGGGTCTTTCCCGAAAGCAAGTGGCAACTGACCACGCCGATCGCCTACATGAGCTGGATTCCGGAGGATCCGTTCGCGGCTTACGCCTTGCAGCAGAAGGACCGCAATACGGGCCAAGTGAAGCCAGCGCCGGCCGACAAGACCTACCAGATGGCGTACGCGCCGGATTTCACCGAGTTTCGCATCTACAGCATCGGCCCGGACGGACGCGATGACGGCGGGCAGGTGGCCTACGATCCGGCAAAGGGGCACTTGAGTGGTGGGGACATTGTTCGGTCCCTCCAACTGGAAGATTACTATGTGTTCGAAGGCGACATGCTGAAGACCTTTGTGGCCAACCCGGACGAGGATGGGGCACCGAAATCCATGACAGGATTGGTTCGCGGGCAGCAATCGCGGCTTGAGGCGGGTGCCCAGGCGGTGCGGCTGTGGGCCATCCGCAACAAGAAGCTGCCGGAGAGCTGGAAGGAGATCAGTGACACGGAGGAAGGCTTTGTCCCGCCCGTGGACCTGTTCGCGGTGGACAGCAAGGTCGTGCGGTATGTCCTGCGCGACAACGTGGCTTATGTGTACAGCGTCGGCCCGAACCAGCAGGATGACGGCGGCGACAGGATTCCGAACGGTCGTTACACCCAGAAGAGCATGCCCACCGGGGATCTCGTCGAGACGGTGACGTGGGAGGAAGTTCGCAAACTGGTTGATCGCATGGAGAACCCCACAGCGGCGATCGAGGAGGACGAGTACCTAAAGCAGATGTTGGCGCAGAGAGAGAAAAGCGGCCAGGACAACGCAATGATCCACTACCAGATGGCGATGCTGACATGGCCGGGACTGCCGTCCGGGGACCTGGATTCGGAAATGAATCGCCTGCGGCAGCCGGGTGAAGTGTGGACGGCTGAAACCAACATGCTGCTCCCCTATCTGCATGGTTGGGAGGCATCCTTCGCAAAGATCAGAGAAGGTGTGGCGCTGGATCAGGCGGAGAACGTGGACCCGGGCATCGATGGGCCTGCGACCAAGGTGCCGAACTTCCTGTTCGCGCAGCAAAGCGCAAGGGCCTTGGTGGCTCAGGGGAAGTACTTCGAGTCGAAGGGCGACTATGACAAGGCGCTGGATAACTATGTCACGGCGGTGCGGATGGGCCGCGACTACGGGAGCAGGAACGCGCTGTTGATCGGTTCCCTGATCTCAATCGCGATGCAAAACATCGGCAACAATGCCATCAGCCAATTGGTGACGAGCGGGAAGCTGAGCGAGCCCCAACTGGCGCGGGCAGGTGCGGAATTGGCCCACGTCGCAGAGACCTACCTCGGAACGACGGAAGGGTTCCGTGGCGAACAGAAAGCGGGCGAAGCCGGGATTGAGCAGCGCAAGAGCGAGCTGCGCGAGATGAGCGATGAGGAGTTCGCGCGGCGTCGATCCGAGTTTCAGCGCAACATAGGCATGAGCGGCCTGGCCAGCTTCCTGATTGGTTCCCGCGAGGGGATGATCAAGTGGCTCGACGACGGTGCGAAGGAGCTGTCGGAGTTTTATGAGGTGGTTGCAGAAGAGGTGGCGAAGCCGCCTTATGAGCAGCGACCGGACGCGCTCTTCCAGGACGAGGTTGTCAGCCGCATGAAGCATCCCATGGCAAAGATCGCCCTGCCGAATTTCATGGAAGCCTCGACGCGGGACTATGTGATGCAGGCCAAGCGAGACATCCTTCGCATCCAGATTGCCCTGGAGCGTTACCGCAACTTCAACGGGCATTACCCCGACATCTTGAAGGTCGTGGAAGGGCGCTGGATCGACGAGCTTCCCGTGGATCCGTTCAGCGGCAAGCCATTCATCTACCATCCGTTCGACAACGCGACGAAGTACGTCCTGTTCAGCGTCGGGCCGGATGGTGTGGAGAACGACGAACCGATTCCCTATGACCCGAGGAACGGAACCATCAGTCCAGGCGAGATATTCTGAGCGGCTGTTCCGGGCAACTTCAGTCGCGCAGACTGGCGAGGCGTGATCGTGCATTCCCGGCGATCACGCCTTCGCCATTTGTAATGCGCAGGACTGTTTCGTACTCCGCAAGCGCGGCGACGCGGTCGGACTTTTCAAGCAGCAGAATTTCCGCACGCAGGAAGCGCAAGGCTGCTTCGTTGGCCGGGTTGGTTTCCTCACCGAGGAGGTTGGTGATGGAATCCAGGACCGCGTCGGCCGGGATGGTTTGTCCCGGCTGTGCACGCAGGGTGCGCAGGAAATCGGGGAGCAGGATCGCAGCGCTGTCGGCGCCATCACTCAAGCCCACGGCGACCGGCGGATTCGAGCCTTCGCGAATGACCACATGACGCGGCGTCGCCAGCGGCACGCTCCCATTGGCGGAAACCGGAATGGGTGCGCTTCCATCACGCGGAACGGTTGGCGTGACGCGCCCCGGAGCGTCGCCGTGGGTGATGACCAGCTTGTCGTCATCCGTGGGCAGACCCGGGGTGATGCTGGTGCCTGCCTGGCTTGTTCCCGCACTGGCCATGAGCGGCGATTCCTCGGCCGACTGGGTGGGGCTGAGGAACCACCCCAAGGCGAAGGCGGCCACCCCCACCGCGGCGATCTGCATGACACGCGCGATGTAGCTCGGGCGCGAGCGGCTCTCGCTTGCAATTGGGACAACGGCGGCGCCGTCTGCAATGCCCGCCTCGCGGCGCGCGGCCAGACGGATCTCCTCCCAACGCTCCTCTCCGGGGATGCGGGGCGTGTCGGCCTCGCGCATCAGGGCGGTGATGGCCTTCCACTGGCGGTCAGAGTCAGCCTCGGGAGTCCAGCCTTCCGGCAGGGTTTCAGGGGTGCGATGGGTGGTCATGTTGAATGCGCCTTCCGTTGAGGTCGATCATGCTGACTCGCGGCGTGTGGAGAAGGTTCGGTCATTGCGGTTCGGAAATGATCGGATTTCCATCGGCGTCGATGTGGGCGGTGAGCAAGTTTCGGAGCTTGCGGCGGCCTTGGAAGATGTTGAACTTGACGGCCCCTTCCGAGCAATCGAGCTCCTCGGCAATCTGGCGGATGGACCAGCCCTGCACATCGAAGAGCATGACAGCGGTGCGCTGACGGGGGGGGAGCTCCTTGATGGCCTCGTTGACGTCGCGTAGGATTTCCTCGCGGGCCAGCACGGCGCGGGGCCCGGGCCCGGGCGAGCCCTGCAGGGGGAGCGCCTCCCGGGGGGCTTCCCACCCTTCCTCCAGCGCCTCCATGCGTGTCTTGCGGGCGCGCACGCGCCACGTGTTCACCTGATTGACGACCATGCGCGAGGTCCAGGCGGCGAAGCGGTTGGGGTCCTGAAGCCGGGGGAGGTGCCGGAAGATGCGAATCAGGCATTCCTGCAGGATCTCCTCGGTGTCCTCCTCGCTGCGGACGAGAGAGAAGATCCACCGGAAGAGGTCGTCACGGATGGCGCGGAAGAGTGCGTCGTAGGCAGCGTCATCCCCACGCTGGCAGCGCTGGACCAGATCCGGAGGAATGTCGGCCAGGGCCACGGGCACTCTTTCCTGAAAGAGGTTGGGATGAAGTGGCGGGTGGCGGCGGGGCAAAAAGAGAGGGCCCGGCGGCGATCCCGTCGATTGACCGACGTTATCCTGACCGGGCCCAGACAGACAAGGTTTGGAATACCCTGTGCCGGAAAATTAACCGGGTGGAATCAATCCGGCGGCAGGACCACGGTGTTCTCGCAGTGCACATAGGTGGCAGGGTTGGTGATCTGCTGCCGGAGCCACTCGGGCTGGTCCTGGTAGCGCAGGCCGACAGTGAGCCCCTTGCAGAGTGCCCACTCGGCGTCCTCCGGGAAGTCCCAGATGGAGGGGTTGGTTTCCAGATACGGCGGCAGGCCCGGGAGGAAAACGCCTTGGCGGAGGGGGAAGTCATCGAGCGTGCCCATGAGGCCGAGCCGGGGATCTTCCTTGGTGATGTACATGCGCAGCGTTGCGCTGGAGGCAAAGCGTGGCTCGGGTTCGCCGCTGGCGCCGACGTAGTCCGGGAAGTATTCGTAGTGGCCACCGTAGAAATCGCCGCCGAGGAAGGGGGCCATTTCCTCGTGGGTTGGTGGACGACCTTCGTCCTTCATGAAGGTCATGATAAACTCCTGTGCCTCGCCGGACACTCGGTTGAGGTCAAAAGCCGCCAGGCTCATGCTGAAGAAGTAGTCGAATCGATCCGGCAGTGAAGCGGTGTCGGGCCGGGGATTGTCGACACGGTTCTGACGAGCGGTGGGCTCGACAAAATACCAGAAGCCGGCAGGATCAGGCGGGAGGCCCACGATGGTCTGCGAGGCAGTCTCGCGGATGAAGTCCTGGGACTCCTGGGTTGGGGGCAGGCCATGCTCCTTCGCGTAGTCCAGCAGCGGAAGGAGTCGCATGGGCACGGGGGCCTCGAAGCGGGGCATGTACTCTTCTGTGAGCAGGTCCTCGATGGTGCGCGGATGTTCTCCGGTTGCATTCAGGAAGCGCTCGGCCGCGCGCGCCAGCTCCAGCTTGTACCAACCGTCGAGGATGGTCTGGAACTTGTGCATGGTGATCTCGCGCTCGTCTTCCATGCCGAGTTGCGTGTAGCGCAGGAAATGGCCGATGTTGATGTCAAAGGCTGAGAAGTACTGGCCCGACTGGCGCTCGATGTATTCGTTCATGCGCAGGACGTGCTCGGGAGCGCGCGCGTTTTGTGCGAAGTGCAGGAAGATTCTCGCGCTGTCGGGATCGTCCAGTCCCCACAGGGACGTGTACATGCCCAGATAGGGCAGCTTCCAATCGCGGGGGTTGTGCATGATGCCCTTGCGGATGATCTCGAGGCCGCGCTTGTGGTCGCCCTTGTCATCGGAGATGATCAGGTTTGCCAGCTCGTAGACCGGCACGAAGTGCGGGTCGAGATCGGTCAGCACGTCGAAGTAGTTGAAGATGGGAGCGGTGGCGTCCTCGACGCCCTCTGGCGTGCGCCAGGAGGCGCCGAACATCTGCACGGCGCGCAGGGTGAGGAAGTCCGCGTACAGGTTGTCGTAACCCAACGCGGCGAGGCGGATGACGTCGGAGGACGGGATGTCGATGCGCTGGACATAGTGCCCGGGTCCCTCCCACCAGTCCTTGTAGAAGTTCGCCTGGCGCATGATGCAGAATATCATCAGCAGCGCGACGATGACGCCCAGGACCAGGTCGTTTCGCAGTTTGGTGAACGTGATCATGCGTTCGGCTCTCCGTTGTTGCCGTGGTGCCGGGTCACTTGAAGTTGCGCTTGTTGAAGATCATCGACGCGATGATGAGCACGGCCGTCGCATAGGCCACGCCGTACACCACCGTGTACAGGTCGAGCGAGGGGAGCTGCATGTCGCCGATCTGCGCGCGCCGGTCAAAGAACGACAGGTTCGGTGCGATGTGCGCCGCGCCGACGGAGAACCAATAGGCGATGGTCTGTCCGCCGGAGAGCGCCTCCAGGCTGCCCGCGCGACGCAGCATCAGGTCGGCGAAGAAGTACAGGTCCTCGTTCAGCCGGCCGATGATGAAGGCGGTGATGGTGAGGAACGCGCTCAAGGTCGGTGAGGAGAACGAGGAGAACAACACCGCGAAGGCGGTGATGACGGCCATCTCAAGCATCGTCATGACGGAGACGGCTATGATCCCCTGGGTGAGCAGGATCCCTTCGGCGGCCATGTTGACGGCAATGGCGGGTTGCCAGGTACCCAGCGAGAACAGGATGCCAAGGCCCTGCACCAAGGCCGATGCCAGCGAGCTGATGTAATACATCATCATCGTGCCGCCCGTGGGAGGAGGCGCGCCCTCGGTGTAGAGCCGCGCCATCATGAAGTCGTCACTGGTGTAGCTGCGCAGCAGCAGCACCACGAGGAAGATGTACGTCATGAAGATGATGTTCACCCAGATGGTGAGCAGGAGCCCGAAATACTTGCCGACGATGAAGTGCCAGCGGCTGATGGGCTTTGAGACGATGGTGTAGATGGTCTTCTTGTCCAGGTCGTTGTAGACCAATCCCACGCCGACAAACACGGCGATGAGGACGGAGATGATGTTGATGGCGGCGACGCCAAGGTCGCGGACGATCTTCTCCTGTCCAAAGATGGCAAGCGAGGAGGCAACCCAGGCACCCACCAGGATCAATACCGCGAAGAAGAGCAGAACATAGAGGACGCGGTTGCGGACCGCTTCCTTGAAGGTGTTGCTGGCGATCGCGTAGATCTTGTAAAGGGGGTTCATGTTTCAGCGACCTCCCTTCGCGGCAGATTGCCCTGAGGACTTTTCCTGCGCCTGCTCTGCCGCACGCTTTCCCTCGATCTCGCGGATGAAGTAGCCTTCCAGGCTCTCGCGTCGAGGCGTGTAGGAAAGCAGCGTGCCCTCCCCTGCCATGAGGCGGGACACGACATCATGGGCGGCCTTTTCGTCCTTGAAGACGGCGAGGATGTCCTTCTGCCTCTGGATGACCTTGCTTGCCGACTTCTGCGCGTGGGACAGCAGATCCGGATTGGGATTGCTCATGGCGACTTCGTATTCCTCGATGCGGGTGGACAGCAGATCCGACAAGTGCCCGAGGGCGATGCGGTGCCCCAGGTGCAGGATCGCCACGCGGTCGCACACCATCTCGGCGTCACCGAGGATGTGGCTGGAGAACATGACGGTCTTTCCCTCTTCCTTGAGGCGCAGGATGATGTCGCGCACCTCCTTGCGGCCAAATGGATCGAGGCCCGACTGCGGCTCGTCCAGGACGACCAGCTTGGGATCGTTGAGCAGGGCCTGGGCGATGCCGGCGCGCTGGAGCATGCCCTTCGAATAACCACGAAGGGGAATATGCCCGGCCTTGGTCAGGCCGACCAGCTTGAGCAGCTCGGGGATGCGCTTGCTGCGTTGGGCGCTGCTCATGCCATAGAGCTGGCCGTAGAAGTTGAGGAACTCCTCGCCCGTGAGGTAGTCGTAGAAGAAGGGATTCTCAGGCAGGAATCCGATCTTGGCCTTCACTTCGTTGTCGCCCAGCGGCTTGCCCATGATTCGGGCGGTGCCGCCGGTCTGGAAGTGCAGACCCATGAGGATCTTGATGGTGGTGGTCTTGCCGGCGCCGTTGGGACCAAGGAGGCCGAAGATCTCGCCCTCCTCGACCGTCATGTCCAGTCCATGGAGAGCGACGCGTTTTCTGTCTTTCAGGCGGATCTTGAGGCGGCCATGCTCGGTCCCGATAAAGTCCTGTACGTAGACCTTGCGGAGGCCCTCGATCTCGATGATGGGTGCCATCGGTTTTGGGGTCTTCCGGTTAGTGGAGTTGGCGCGTGCCGTGGCCGGGATTTTGGTCCACAGCCGGGCCGCGCTAGGTGTCCATCCTGACATATTACGAAAGCTAACAGGGTGCCAATCGCCCCCAAGCCCGACGACAGTGGAGGACCCGGTGGGGGGACACAACGAAATCCATAGGGTGGTCAAGCCCCGGAACATGGGGGATCCGGGGCAAAATCTGGAAATCGTGGGCGATGCCAATGCGTAGGGGCTCGTCGCCAAGCCGCTCCAAGAACCTATCGTAGTGGCCTCCTCCCTGTCCGAGCCGTGAACCCAACGGGTCGAAGGCCAGTCCGGGGATCAGGAGAAAACTGACCGCGCCGGGTGAAATTTGCTCGGATGTGGAGGGATCAGGCTCTAGGATGCCGCGAAATCCGGGGGCTGTCTGTTTCAGGTCATTGACGCGCCTGAGTTCGATCTCGCCGCTGGCCGGATCGATTCGAGGCAGTGCAAGCGGATAGCCCGACCGGAGCCATTGTTCGAGGAACGGCCGCGCATCGATCTCCCCGCGGTGGGGCAACGTGCCGGCGAGGAGTCCGGGGCGATGAAGGGGAGAGAGTGACAGTAGGCGCCTTTGGAGGGTCAGACCGGCTAGAAGCTGGTCGCCGGGGGTCAATCGGCTGCGAGCCCGCCGCAGGCGCAGGCGAAGTGCATGTTTTTCGGCACTGACCTGATCGGTCGTCATGGCAAGATTGATCCCCATGGTATGGATTGCGGGCAATTCTGATCCACTCGCTGGGGGTGTGGGGAAATCTGTCGCACCCGGCAAATGGCGGGCTCGGCAACGACAGCTTGCCCCCACCCTACGCAGCGGGCATCCATGGCCAAGCTGAGTCTTCCGCAGCGGAGGAGAATACACCGACCGGGGTTGCCGCATGAAGGCAGTCATAGCGCATCGCGATGGTGAAGCCCGCGTGGTGGAGCTGGACGCTCCCCCACTGGGAGAGAATACCGTCAAGATCCGGGTCTCGCACTGTGCCTTGGGGTTGCCCGAGGAGCTGGGAGTGATCGCCACGGTGGCCGACCGTCTGCAGCCCGGCATGGACGGCGTGCCCATTGGCGGCATGGTGAGTGGCATCGTGGAGGAATCGGGGCCGAAGGTGCGCGACCTGAAGACGGGTTTGCGCGTGGCGGCCTTTGGGCATCCGTATGTCTATCATGCCACGCAGCTCAGCGTGCCAGCCAGCCTCGTGGTCGAGTTGCCCAAGAAGGTGAACCAGGAGGAGGGCGCCTTCACCGGATTGGGCGGCGCCGCGATTCACATGATCCGGGAGAGTGGTTGCTCGTTCGGTGAATCCATTCTCGTCTTTGGTGCCGGCATGATGGGCATCGTTTCGGCGCAGGTGGCCAGGGCTGCGGGCATCACAGCCTTGCTCGCGGACGAGGCGGAGAGCCGGCTTACTCGCGCGCGCAATGTGGGCCTCCCCCACGTGGCGACGCTGGATCGCGCGACATTGGTCAAGGAAGTGGACGCCTTGACACATGGACAAGGCGCCGACGCGGTGGTGCTAACATCGGATGCACCAGCAACGGCGATGGCTCTTGCATCGCTGCTGCTCAGGCCGGGCGGGCGAATTTGCATCGCACCGGGATTTCCGTTGGGAGCGCCAACGCGGCAAGCCGTCGCAAAGGAGTTGCAATGGCGCGTGGTGGCCGGTGCCGGACCGGGACACGGCGATCCGCATTTCGAGCAGGGATTGTTTGACTATCCTCGCCAGCAGGTGCGGTGGACCATTCGCGAGAACATGCTGTATTTCCTGACGCTGTTGGCGGAGCGGAAGGTGCAGATCTCGCCACTGATCATCGAGCGCGCGCCGCTGGAGCGCGCCACCGCCTTGTACGAGAAGATCCGCCGCACGCCGGAGGCGTTGTTTGGGGCCGTGTTGTCGGTGTGACGGGAGGGGATGAACGGGTTGGAAGTGACGCGCTTTCGGGAATAGCATGAAATCACCATTCAGGGATCACAGCCGCTTGCTGCTGCCGAATCCGGCAGAGTTGAGTTATGGCTGCGTGATGGCGGATCTTGATGGCGATGGACGGCCGGAGATCCTGGTGGTGGGTTTGAACGCGCCCAACCGGTTGTATCGTTGGGAAGGCGATCAATTGCTGGATGTCGCGCCGCCGGAACTGCAGGACGAGGCGAACAACGGCATCGGCGTCGCCTGCGCGGACATGACCGGCAATGGCCTGCTGGATGTCTATCTGCTCAACACGACCGCGTTCATGGGGCCGGAGTCGGACCCGGACAAGCTGCTGATCAATGATGGAAAGTTGCGGTTCCATGACCTGTTCGAGGAGTCGCGAGCGAGCAACTTTGGAGCGGGGCGATCGGTCGCATGGCTGGATGTCGACGGCACGGGATGCATGGGTGTCTATGTCTGCAACTATGCGGAGCCTTGTCGCCTGTTCGTGATTCGCGACGGGCAATTGCGCAACATCGCGCCGGAGCTGGCGCTGAACCAGGTGACCGGCGGGCGCTCGGTTATCGCGCAGGATTTCTTCAACACCGGCCGCATGGATATCTTCACCGCGAACGAGAACGATGCGAACCGGTTGTTCCGGCGCGAAGAAGACGGCCGATGGATGGAGTACGCCGGCGTGATGGGGCTGGACGATCCGGACCAACACGCACGCGGCCTGGTGGCATTCGACTTTGATCGTGACGGACGGATTGACTTCTGTTGGGGGAACTGGGAAGGACCGAATCGCCTGATGCAGCAACAAGCCGACGGCCGATTCCGCAACGTGGCGCGGGGGGCTCTTGGCAGGCCATCGCGTGTGCGCAATGTGATCGCATTCGATTACGACAATGACGGCTGGGAAGACCTGTTCTTCAACAACATGGGGGAGCCGAATCGGCTGTTTCACAACGAGGGCGACGGGACATTTCGTGAAGTTGACGCGGGGGAGCTGGCGCTGCACGATGGGTTGGGAACCGGTGCGACAGTTGGCGACATCAATGGAGACGGATTCCTCGACCTGTTCATCTCCCATGGTGAAATGGCGGCGATGCCAAACGCCTTGTTCCTGAACACGCCGAACGGAAATCATTGGCTGCGCGTGCATGCGCAGACGGAGCACGGCGCGCCGGCCATAGGCGCGCGGGTCACGCTGTTTGCAGAAGGTGACGATCGCCCGACGATTCGCTTCATCGATGGTGGAAGCGGTTATCTGTGCCAGATGGAGCCGGTTGCCCATTTTGGTCTTGGCAAGGCGGAGCGTGCCAGCCGGATCGAGATTCGCTACACGACGGGTCAGGTCTGGCGGGGTGAAAACATCGCCGCCAACCGGTCCATCATCGTCCGCCCGCGCAAGGGCGCTTGGCACACGGAGGAACTGAAGTGAGCGAATCACCCACAGAGAACCCCAGGAACAAGCTGCTGGCGTGGCTGTCCGGCGGCGGATGGTTCGCCATCGTGGTCGTCTTCCTGGTCGGCTTTCTTGCGGTCAGGCTGTTCTTCCCACCAGTACCGGCTTTCACAGAGGATGGTCCGCAGGTGGATTTCCGCTGGACTGTTGCGGACGCGCGCACGGGGGAGTTGATCGACTTGTCGGATTACCGTGGCGAGGTTGTGGTGCTGAACTTCTGGGCCACGTGGTGTCCGCCGTGCCGTGTGGAAAAGCCCGCCATCAACAGGCTGCATCAGGATATGGAAGACGAGGGCCTGAAGGTCCTTGCGGTTTCACTGCAGGAAAGCCCGCAAACAGTCGTCGACTATCTGGACTCGCATGGGTATGAACTGCGCACTGCAATCGTATCCGGTGCCCCACCATCGCCGTTGGACGTGTCGGTCGTGCCGACAACCTACGTCATCAACCGCCGAGGCGAGGTCGTGCTGAAACAGGTTGGCGCCTACACCGGTTGGGACAGCAAAGGGATGAAGTCCAACCTGCGGGAGTTGCTCAATTCGTGAGCGAGTTGACCGTTGAAATTGTTCGGGCGGTTTCCGATTTGTCGCCGGATGACAAGTCGGGATTCCTGCTTCAATTGCCCGGCTTCTGCAATGCGGTCGCTCCGCCGCAGCAACCGGTGTTCCTGGTCGTGAAGCGCCGTGAGGAGGTCATTGCGACGTGCGGATTTGTGGAGCGCACGCGGCGAGGCATGACCGAATGGCTGTCGCCGCTGTTTGCCAGCTTTGGCGGTGTCCGCCATCCGGCGGCACAGATCGAACCCAACGCGTCAAAACGCGAACGTGCATGGCGTGAAGTGCTGGAAGTCGTCTCGACGGCGATTCCCAAGTCTGTGGATTTCGCGGAGATCATCTTCGCGCCGGGCGATGTGGATGCCCGGGCGTTGGGCTGGAATGGGTGGGACCTGCGGCCTCATTACAACTATGTGTCGCGGTGGGAGCGGGAAGGAGAATGGCGGCAGAGCCTGAGTTCGTCCACCCGGCGCCAGGAGCGCAAGGCGCTGGAGCTGGGGTTGAAGGCGGAGGTCCGACCGGCAGGCGACACGGACGGTCTGCGAAGGATGTGGAAGTCCATGGCCGGGCGGCAGGAGCTGGATGCCGGCCTGGCCGGGCATCTTGCCGGACTGGGGAAGTGGTTGGAGGACCAGGACCGCGGTTTCCAAGTCCGCGTGGCCAAGGGGATCGGCGAGCCGGCCGAGGCCATGGCCTTGGTGGGATATGACGGACATCGGGTCTACTATTTGGCCGGGGCATCAGACCCGGCGATGCTGGGCTCCGGGGCGCCGACGTTGCTCCACACGGCCATTCTGGAGGAAATCGACCGGCGCGGGTTGCCGCGGTGTTACGATTGGGTGGGCGCCAACACCCCGGGCGTCGCACAATTCAAGCGCGGGTTCGGGCCTGAGCTGGAAGTGCTCATCGCGGCCCGGCACCGGAGTTGGAAGCGCCGGATGGCCGAAGGCGCCCGGCAATGGCTCCGCCGATAGGAGAGAATTCCTTTTTCTCCATAGGAGCCGTAGAATAGTCCTTGAGACGAGAGGCCGCGAGGCCGTTACTTCCCCCCGCCGGGCGATCCGCCCGATGACATCATGACTGTGGAAACCATGACCAATCTCCTCGAACGCGCCAGCGCGGTGCTCGCTCCGAACTACGGCAACCGTCAGGTGGCCATCGTGAGCGGTGAGGGAGCACGATGCCGCGACTCCGAGGGCCGCGAGTATATCGATTTTCTGTCCGGCATCGCCGTCAACGCCCTGGGTCATTGTGATCCGGAGGTGACGGCGGCCATCGCGGCACAGGCTGCCAAGCTGACACATTGCTCAAATGTCTTCGTCATCGAGCCGCAGGTGGAGTTGGCGGAGCGCCTGGTCGCCGCGAGCGGACTCGACAAGGTCTTCTTTGCGAACAGCGGCGCGGAAGCCACGGAAGGCGCCATCAAGCTGGCGCGGCTGGCAGCCCTGAAGACAAAGGGTCCCGGGCATCACAGAATCCTGAGTTTTCGGGGAAGCTTTCACGGCCGCACCTATGCGGCCATGAGCGCCACGGCTTCGCCCAAGGTCCGGCAGGGTTTCGATCCGCTGTGCGAGGGTTTTGAGTTCGCTGATTTGAATGACCTGTCCAGTGTGGATTCGGTGCTGGATGATTCGTTTGCGGCGGTGCTTGTTGAGACGGTGCAGGGCGAGGGCGGCATCGTTCCGTGCACGGCGGAATTCCTCGCGGGGTTGCGCGAGCGTTGCGATCGCGTGGGAGCGGCGCTGATACTGGATGAGATCCAGTGCGGGATGGGGCGCACGGCGCGCGCGTTTGCATTCCAGCATTTCAGTGTGCGGCCGGACATCGTGCCGCTGGCAAAGGCTTTGGGTGGTGGGTTGCCCCTGGGGGCGATCCTGATGACGGACAAGTACGCGCAGCATCTGGTGCAGGGGACACATGGCACGACATTCGGCGGCAACCCGGTAGCGTGCGCGGCCGGATTGGTGGTATGCAAGCGCGTGTTTGACCCCGGCTTTCTCAAGGAGGTCGGCGCGAAGGGCAATGCGCTGTGGGGAGTGCTGGAGGATCTTCGGCGCGAGCATCCGGATCTGGTGGAGCGCGTGAGGGGACTGGGGCTGATGCAGGGTTTGGTGCTGACGATTCCCGGCATGGAAGTGGTCGGCATCGCTCGCAATCATGGATTGTTGATCAATTGCACGGCGGAGAGGGTGCTGCGCTTCCTGCCGCCACTTGGCATTTCGATGGAAGACATCGAGGAAGGGGCGAGCCGGCTGCGCGTGGCATTTGCCGAGTTCGCCGCAAAGTCCCGCGAGGCAATACTCCAACAGGCAGGTTCCTGAATGACGAGCAGTGACACGAACAACGGCGGAGAGCAGAAGCTCTCCTCCCTCGAGCATCTCAAGATCGCGAGCAACGGGCTCTACGGCTCGATCGCCGATGAGTTGCAGAATGACAAGACGTTCTTCGAGGACGACACGACCAAGCTGCTGAAGCACCACGGTACGTACCAGCAGGACAACCGCGACGTGCGCACGGAACGCCGCAAGGCGAAGATGGAGAAGGACTACTGCATGATGGTGCGCACCAAGGCGCCCGGAGGCGTGTTCACGCCGGAGCAGTACCTGCTGTGCGATGAGCTTTCTGACAAGTACGGGCAGGGCGACCTGCGCATCACCTCGCGCCAGGGATTCCAGTTCCACGGCGTGCTTAAGGGAAATTTGCGCAACCTGATCCACGACCTGAACCACCTGCAGAAGATCAGCACGCTGGGCGCGTGCGGCGACGTCGTCCGCAATGTGATGGGCTGCCCGGTGGCGGACATCGCGGAGGAATACAAGGACCTGGCGGGCGAGCTGCTCGGCTTTGCCTACCAGGCATTCGAGAAGTTCCTCCCCGCGTCGAAGGCCTACTACGAGCTGTGGCTCGATGACGAGCGCGTGCGCGTGCAGGACGACGGCAGCGTCGTCTTCGCGAAGGACACGCACGGCGACAAGGACTTCGTCGATCCGCTGTACAAGAAGCAGTACCTTCCGCGGAAGTTCAAGATCGGCTTCGCGACGGACTTCGACAACTCCATCGACGTGTACACCCAGGACATCGGCGTCGTCGCGGAGACGAAGGACGGGCGGATCGTGTCCTACGAGATCCTCGCGGGCGGCGGCCTTGGCCACAGCCACAGCAAGGCGGAGACTTACGCGCGCCTCGGTTCGCATGTCGCGAACGTGCAGAAGGAGGACCTGCTGCTGGTACTGCAGGCGATCATCGAAATCCAGCGCGATTTCGGCAACCGAGAGAACCGGCAGCAGGCGCGCCTGAAGTACACGATCGACCGGCTGGGGCTGGAGGAGTTCACGCGGCTCCTGCACCAGTACGCCGGCAAGACTCTTGGCGCCCCGAAGAACATAAAGCCCCGCACGCAGCCGGATTATCTCGGCTGGCACAAGCAGGCGCAGGATGGCCTGTGGTACGTGGGTGCATGGGTGGAGAACGGCCGGGTGAAGGACTTCGACGGTTCGTTCCAGTTCCGGAGCGGATTGCGCAAGATTGTCGAGACATTCAAGCCGTCGGTCCGCCTGACTCCGCACCACAACATCATCCTGGCGAACATCAAGGAATCCGACAAGGCGGCCGTCCAAGCGATGTTGGATGAATACAAGATCCCGACGGACAAGGGCATCAGCCGCGTCCGCCGGTTGGAGATGGCCTGCCCGGCATTGCCGTTGTGCGGCCTGGCATTGTCAGAGGCCGAACGCGTCATGCCCAACATCATCGAGGGCATAGAGAAGCTGGGCCATGGCGATGCGGATGTAATGATCCGCATGACCGGATGCCCGAATAGCTGTGCGCGACCGGAGACTGCGGAGATCGGCATCATCGGGCGCGGCCCGAACAAGTACAACATCTACACGGGTGGCGACCGGCTGGGCACGCGGATGAACCGCCCGGTGTTCGAGAACCTGACAACGGACCAGCTCGCGCCATACATCGGTGCCATGTTGGACGCATGGAAGCAGGGCCGCACCAATGGCGAAAGCTTTGGCGACTGGGCGGCAGCGAAATCAGACGAGGAGTTGACGGCGCTTGCCGCTCCGGCAGGTTGACGGATCATTACATGAACAATCATCGCATCGGATTATGGGCACTGGTGTTGGCTTGGGTTGGCTGGTCGGCGGCCGGAATCGCACAAATCCCCGAGGGGTACTACGCGGGCGTTGACGACTCCACGCCGCAAACGCTGAGGAGCACACTGCACGCCACCCTCAAGGCGGGACATGTTGTCCGGTCCTACAACAACGCCATCCAGACTATCCAGGATGCGAACCAGGATCCCAACAATTCCAATAACATCATCCTGATCTACTCGGGGATCTCGGTGAGCAAGACGTGGGATTCCGGCAACACATGGAACCGCGAGCACGTCTTTCCTCAATCGCACTTCAACAGCAACTCGCCCTACGTCTCCGACGTGCATGCGTTGATGCCGACGGTGCCAACGATTAACAGCCGGCGGGGGAACTATCCGTTTGGTGTCGTGCCCGTTGGCGGGAACCCGGACCAGTACGGAAACAAGCTCGGCACCAGTCTTGGCGGCTACACCGTTTTTGAGCCACGTGATGGCGCGAAGGGCGACGTGGCCCGCGCGTTGTTCTACATGGACGTTCGCTATGAGGGAACGAACGGCGAGCTGAACCTGCTCCTCACAAACTCCGACGCGGGTTTCGCGGAGATGGGGCGCCTGAACGATTTGCTCCAATGGCACGTGAGCGATCCACCCGACAATTGGGAGAGACGCCGCAACGACCGCATTTATGCGGCACAGGGAAACCGCAACCCGTTCATCGATTTCCCGCAATGGGTTGATTGCGTCTACAACGGCAACTGCGTGGGCACGCTGGCCCCGGCCGCACCCACGAACCTGGCGGCCACGGCTGGCATCGGGTATATTGACCTGGACTGGAACGCGAACAGCGAACCGACCCTCGAAGGCTATCGCGTGTATCGCGCGGAAGACGACGCGGGGCCGTTTGAGTTGCTCGTGGACATCACGCCGCCGGTCAACTTCGTGCGCGACTCGACTGTGACGGCGGAACAGACTTATTACTACGAAGTGACGGCCTACAACACGGCGAATGCCGAATCGGATCCAAGCAACCGTGTCTCGGCGACGCCGCTGCAGGACAACGTGCCGCCGGCGACGCCTTCGGGCTTTGCGGTTTCCGCGGGTAGCGACTTTATTTATGTGCAATGGTCGCCGAATCAGGAGCCGGACCTTGCGGGATACCGGTTGTACCGCGGGTTGAGCGATCCTCCGACGGAACTGTACCAGGCTCCCGGCCCGGGAGCCGCGGGTTTTCTCGATGAGAATGTCAACGCGGGGACGCGGTACTTCTACACGGTCTCGGCAATTGACAACGCGGGGAACGAGTCCGGGAAGAGCGCCGTGCTATCCACCGTGCCCGGTGGCGGAAGCGCTGGGTGCGGTGTGGACCTGATCTTCAGCGAGTACGCGAAGGGAACCGTCGGCTTCAATCGCGCGCTGGAGCTGTTCAACACGACCGGCAACGCAATTGTCCTGGATGGCTATACCATCGAGATGTACCCCGGGGCGGGGACAACGCCGGCGGTGGAGCTTTCGCTGACGGGGAAGGGCGTCGTGCCGCCCTTGGGGACTTTCGTGATCGTCCACCAGTCGGCGGGCGATCCGACGCTGTTCGCACTCGCGGATATGAATGACGAAGGGACCGGTTCGTGGTTCAACGGCGACGATCCCATCGTGCTGAAGCACAATGGCGTGCCCATTGACTCGATCGGGCAGATCGGCAACGCCGCCGTGTATGGAAACAACGTGACGCTGCGGCGGAAGTCCGATGTGGTCTTCGGGCGCAACGATCCGTTCGAGCCTTTTGTCTTGGCCGACGAGTGGTCTTCGTTCGCCGCGAACACATGGCCGGGGCTCGGCACGCATGAGTTCGATTGCGAGCTCTCCGATGCGGTCAGTGCGACAATCAGTCTACTGGATCCGACGGTGACGGACCGCGATGCATTGCGGTTCGAAGTGGAGTTCAGCATGCCGGTGTCGGGCTTGTTCGATGTGCAGGCAGTGACTGCGATTGGCTCGCTGGCTGGCGAAGCAACCATCTTCATCGACGGAACCGACCCCGTCTATACAATTGCAGCCGTCCTGGAGGATGCAACAGCCGATGGCACCATCGGCATCGTCGTGGGGGGTGGCGAGTTGGAAAACCTGAGTGGCGGATTCGAGGAAACCGAGTCGGCGCTCTATACGATCACAAATAGTAACGCAGGACTGGCGGGCGACTTCAACGGCGATGGCGTCGTGAATGTCGCCGACGTCACGGCGTTGGCCCAGTGGATTGCGGACGGGAAGCCGACTCAAGAATAGCGCTGTGGCCGTGTTGACTCGCGCGCTGGACGCCCAACTGGGCGACCTCGCGCGAGAAGAACAGGTCGAGCGTCCAATCGGTCGCGACGCGAACCTTGCGCGAGAGCGTCGGCATCTTCAGCAGATACACCGTGCGCCAGAGCCACCAGGCGGGGAACCCGCGCAGGCGAATGCCGAACAGCTCCGCCACCGCGCGGTAATGCCCCAGCGGCGCCAATGATCCCACATCGCGATAGACGAATGGCTTCGGCGGCTTCCCCTGGATGGCGCGCGCAATGTTGCGTGCGAGGTGGACGCCTTCGCGCACGGCGTGTTGTGCGGTGGGAGGATGCGTGCCCCCCTTGCCATCGGGAATGACGGCGCCATCGCCGGCAGCCCAAATGTTGGAGAATCCCTGCACGCTCAGATTCTGGTCGCACAGGATGTAGCCGCGTGGATCCTGGGGGACCGGCATGCGGCGCACGATCGGATTTTGTGCGATGCCCGCGCACCACACCACCGTGCGCGTGCGAATGACGGTACCATCGGAAAGGATCGCACGATCGGCCTGGATCTCGTTGACGGTGACGCCGAGGCGAATCTGGACACCGTAGCGCTTGAGTTCGCGCG
>CAZVAQ010000001.1:42755-68647 GCA_964625145.1 uncultured Candidatus Sumerlaeota bacterium | reverse complement strand
AAGTCCCTGAAGCACCGCGGCATCGATCTCAACACCGGCGTCTTCGTCGACAAGGTCGAAAAGAAGGGGAAGGGTGTCGTCGTCACGTGGAAGAAGGGGAAGGACGGCAAGCCGGAGACCACCGAGGCGGAGAAGTGCCTCATGGCAGTTGGCGTCCAGGGCAATGTCGAGAACATTGGCCTGGAAGAAGTTGGCGTCCAGGTGGAGAGAAATCACATCAAGGTCGATGAGCATTACCGCACCAACGTGAAGGGTGTCTACGCCATTGGCGACGTCATCGGGCCGCCGTGGCTCGCCCATGTTGCCAGCGCCGAGGCCATGCATTGCATTGAGGCCATCCACGGCTTGAACCCACATCCGATCGACTACTCCAACATCCCCGGCTGCACCTATTGCCAGCCACAGGTCGCCAGCGTCGGCCTCACCGAGGAGGCAGCCAAGGAGAAGGGTCTGGAGTACAAGGTCGGCAAGTTCCCGTTCCGCGCCTCTGGCAAGGCCGTTGCCGGCGGCGACGCCGAAGGCATGGTGAAGCTCATCTTCGGCAAGAAGTATGGCGAGGTCATCGGCGCCCACATCGTCGGCTCCGAAGCCACCGAGATGATCGCCGAGATGGGATTGGCCAAGTCGCTGGAAGCGACGTCGGAGGACATTCACCGCACGATCCACGCGCACCCGACGCTGGCCGAGGCGATGATGGAAGCCGCCGCCGCCGCCGATGGACAGGCGATTCATATCTAGGGGATCGGGGTCAGGAATCCGGAGTCAGGGATTCCTTCAAGCCGCTTTCTCTCGTTGAGGCTCCTCCCCGGAGGGGCCTCTTCTTTTGGTGGAGGCCCTGCTTGTGGCGCGAACCCTCTCCGGTGCTCAGGCTCATGCCATCCTTGCCGCGATGATGGTGCTCTTCGCCGTCATGGGCGTGAACATCGCCTGGAACAAATCCGCCACCGCCGACGAAGTTCCCCATATCGGCGCCGGTCTTGCCTATCTGCACTACGGCGATTTCCGGATGAACCCGGAACATCCCAATCTGGTCAAGCTCGCCGCGGCGCTACCGCTCTATCTAATCGATCCGCCCGACATGACTGTCGAATGGCCGGAGGAAGACTCCCGCTTCCGATGGTGGTTTGAAGGAGCGCAGCATCGCTGGGGGCATTATCTCCTCTTCCGGCAGGACGACCACCATCAGTGGCGTCTGGTGCTGGCTCGTTTGGCGCCAATCGCTTTCGGGCTGCTTGGCGGATGGCTGGCTTTCCTGTGGGGGAGGGAAGTTGGCGGGCGCGCGGAGAGCGGCCTCGCGGCGGCGGCGCTCCTCCTCTTCTATCCGGAGTACCTCGGTCATGCAGCCTATGTGACGTTTGATGTTCCGATGGTCGCTGCCTGCGCCGCGGTGAGTTGGGTCGCCTTCCGCTGGTGGCGCAGTCCCGACATGCGCCGCGTGATCGCCTTCGCCATCGTGGCGGGGCTCGCCTCGCAGGTAAAGCTCCCCGCCAGCGTCTTCATCGCTTTCACGCTCATCACTCTCGTAATCCTGTGCAGATTTTCCGGCGGGCGGGTTGGGCATCGCCATTGGTCGATTCTGTTTGTCGCAACATTTGTGGCGGCGTTCCTCGCTTGCTGGGCGGGGGCGTTCTTCCGCTTTTCCCTGCTACCCACCGGTGCCGATCTCTGGCGCCCGCTTGACTATGGCGTACCCGTCACGCGCACTCCACTCTCAGGATGGGACCAATTGGCGAATGCCTTGTGGGAGACCCGATTGCTGCCGGAGGCAACCCTCTCCACGCTGGCGCACATGGGCTCGATGCAGGGCCGCCTGGTCACCTTCTTCGGCGAGCGCACAGGCGGCACGATTCCCTACTTTTTCGTCACGTTTCTCATCAAGACGCCGCTTCCCATCATCGCCGCGCTGGTTGTCGCATTGATTGTACAGGTTCGCAAAGGACGCCGCCGTGCATCACTCACGCAAGCATGGCGCCTGCAACGTGCGTGCATTCTGCTGATGCCGTTTGTGGCGCTGTTCCTACTCGTTGTTATTGGGCGCGTGAACATCGGTCACCGGCACGTCCTGTTCATCTACTTCCCGCTCAGCGTCTTCCTTGGCGCGCTTGCCATTAACTGGATCACGCGCGGCAATCGTGCGCAACAAGGCGCCGCAGCATTTCTCCTGCTCTCGCAACTGGCGACAGCCATCTGGACGCACCCGCACCAGGCTACTTACATCAACGCCGTCTTTGGCAATACATACCGCGTTCATCACATCATCAACGACAGCAACATAGATTGGGGCGGGGACCTGCCACTGCTCGCCGAATGGATGAGGGACAACGACGTGACGGCATTGAACCTGTCTTACTTTGGCAGCAGCCGACCGGAGAGCTACGGCATCAACGACTACATCGCAATCCTGCCAGACTGGGGACAGGCCATCGACATGCCCGAGCGCGAGAATCCCGACCTCACGCGCCCCACTGCCGTCAGCCTCTTCACCCTGCAATGGGTGCGCGACGCCTATCCGGGCCTCTATGATCGAGAACCGGATATCGTGCTCAACTCAATCGTGGTGTTTCTGCCAGTTCATCGGAACAATGCCACCGACGCGCCGTAAATCTTCGCGTTGCGGATGATCGCCTCGACGGGCACGCGCTCGTCGCACTGATGAGCGAGCTCCGCTTCCTCCGGCGACATGACCGGGCCAAACGCGCAGCAATTCGGTAGCGCCTTCGCATAGGTGGTTCCGCCGATGGACTTCAGTTCCGGCTCACGGCCCGTCACCAGGGAATATGCCTCCTGAAGCGCCTTGATCCCCCCGGCAACGCGCGGGTCCTGCGGATCCAGGTAGATGGGATTCTTCTTCTCCCCCTTCACCGACAGCTCCATGCGGCGGCCCACAGGTTCCTGGTAGGCATCCAACGTCTTGCGCAGTTGTTCCAGAACCTTGTCGGCCGTCCAACCCATCGTCGGACGAATGTTCAACACGGCGCGCCCGCGTGTCTTGCCAAGATCCAACAGCGACAAACATACGGTGGTGGGCCCGATGAAATCATGGTTGGCCGCGACGCCGATGGATTCGCCGGTCATGTCTGCGCCGGCGATGTGAAGGAAGCTTGCAAAGCGCCGCATCGGCTCGGGGAACGTCTCGATGCCCTTGACGAAGTCAATGGCGTCGACGATCGCATTATGCCCCTTGGCGGGGGTGGAGGAATGGGCGGCCTTGCCAACAAAGCTCGCGACGGCCTCGTAACGTCCATCTCCCAGGTCCCGTTGGCGATTGGGCTGCAGCGTGATGTTGGCGTTGTCGTGCTCGACGACATACTCCGTCGTCGTCCGCACCAGTTCCTTCAGCACTTCCGTTCGGTTTTCGGAAGGGAACCGGATGACAAGTTCCGCCGAGGCGGGCACGATGTTCTCCCGCTCGCCGCCGGTCAGGCGAATGAACTCCATGCCGGTCTCGCCATCAATGCCACCATCGGGCCACTCTGCGTCCACATAGACGGACAGCATTCCTTTCTCGCCGTTGATGATCGGGAAGTTCGCGTCCGGCGTGAAGGCAAAGTCCGGCTTCTTCGCGTTCTGCAGGTAGACCTGCATGTCGCGCCACTGTCCGGTTTCCTCCATCGTGCCAATGACAATGGCCACGGAGCACGGCGGTTGGATGCCCGCGCGCTTGACGGCATACATGCCGTAGAGCGATTGCATCAATGGGCCCTTGTCGTCCTGTGTTCCCCGCCCCCACATGTACCCATCGGCAATCGCGCCCGAGAAGGGGGGATGCGTCCACTCGCCGACCGGCGTCACCACATCAATGTGCGATGCGATGGCAAAGCGCGGCGCGTTCTCGTCGGGATGATTCCAAACGATCTCTGCTGCGACGCCCTGGATCTCGCGAAACTCGAAACCCATCGACGCGGACAGTTCCTTCAGCCATGCCAGACACGCGGGAATCTCTCGCTGGTACTCCTCTTCCTGTTCGGGGGAGCCACCACTAACTGTGCGGAACTGTAGCAACCTTGCCGTGTCGCACAGGAGATCATCGCGCAGGGCATCGATTTCCGCAGAGATTTTCTGGACTACGGTTTGGGCGTCTGTCGCGGAGGCGGGAGCGGTCAAGGCTTGGGGATCCCTTCGTCGGATTGGTAGAGGGCCGTGCCAATGCGCACCATGGTGGCGCCTTCCTCGACAGCGACCTCGAAGTCATTAGTCATGCCCATGGACAACTCGGGGAGGGCAACCCCCGTCTCACCTTCGGTGCGCACGGCCAACTCGCGAAGCTGTCGGAAGACTGGCCGGACCTCCTCGGGGTCGTCAACGAACGGGGCCATGGTCATCAGCCCCCGGATGTCCAGGTGGGGCCGGGCCGCGGCATGGCGGATCAGCTCAGCCAACTGGTCGGGCGCCACTCCCGCCTTCTGCTTCTCTCCGGCCACGTTTACCTCGATCAGCACCCGGACGGTCAGGTTTGCCTTGGCGTAGGCCTTTTCCAAGGCATCCACAACTTCTGGGCGGTCCACGGAATGTACCCAGGTGAAGAGACCCGGCAGGTACTTCGCCTTGTTGGTTTGGAGCTGTCCAATCAGGTGCCACGCAATATCGCCCGGCAGGCGCGGGATTTTCTCCCTCCCTTCCTGCACCCGGTTCTCCGCGAAGTCCCGCTGCCCCGCATTGTACAGTTCGTGGGTCTGCTCGATTGGCCGGAACTTGGAAACCGCGACCAGACGCACCTCTGAAGGATCGCGGCGTGCCCGGGCACAGGCGGCCTCGATCCGGTTCAGGATGACTTGGCGATTCTCGGGGGGACCGGGCATTCAGGATCCTTGCAGGGGAAGCAATGCGTGCGGCTGTGGCAGGATTACGCACACGAGGAAGCCACGCAGTCATAGGGCGGGTCTTAGTACGCGCCGTCCCTCTTGCTGCTGACGGCGTTGGCCCGGCACTCGTCACAGATCCCGTCCGGCAGGGGAGCGAGATACACGGTATGGCACACCGTGCAGACTGTGCGCGGGTCGTAAGTCTTGTTTTCCTTCCCGTTCCGGAGCTGGTGGAATTCGCGCATCATGATCTGTGCGGTTTCCTTCAGGTTGTGCTTCCATCCCTCCAGAATCCGCGGCTGCACCGCGTCGGGATGATGCTGGACAAATCCATCCAACAGCGAGCTGGCGATGTTCACCGACGAGAGAATGTCGGCCAACTCATCGAGCGTCTTCAGGTCCTCCTCGCTGATGGTCACCGCGCGCTTCTTCGCCAGCTCCTCGTACTTGGCGCGCGATTGTGCACTCGGCCGAACGATGCCGGAACTGGCAGGGCGCGATTCGCTTGGCGAAGGCGAAGTGGACTTTACCGTTGAGATGGGCGTGCGGTCGGGCACGTCGGCACTTGGCGCGCCCTTCTCCAGATCGCGCAACGCGGCGGCCCAATCCAACGGGCCGTCATTGTCATCGATGGAGATCTCGTGGTGGTATGGCTTGTTGTTGTCCTGGTCACTCACGATTCTTCTCCCACAGCTTTTTCGCGTGCTGGTTCATCGATGCTCGTCTCGCGCAACCGGCGAAACTCCCGCGTCATGACCGTGGCGGTCTCGCGCAGGCTGTCCTCCCACACGCGGAAGATGTTGGGGGCGATCACGTGCCTGTGGTCAGCTTCAAACCGCTTCAGTTGGTTCAGAGCGGAGTTCACCGACGTCAGCACCTCCGACAGTTCTTCGGCCGGGGGCGTTCCCTCCGCGATGACCGGCGCCTTGCGGGGCGGGCGCGGGATGTACTTCGGCTTGGCCGCGGCAGTCTCTTCCACCGGTGGGGGAGGCGGAGGGGCGGGTGCCTTTGCCGGCACGTCCGCACTTTCCAGCTCCTTCAAGGCGCTGGTCCAATCTATTGGACCCTCGGGCTCAATCTCGATTCGTTGGATCGGCGATTCCGAGTTCGGCAGTGGGTTCATTTCTTGGTTGTTCGACATTTCTTCTCCGTTCTGCAACCTCACGGACAGCTTGGGCCATAATTGGCCGGTTGGCAAGTGCGGGTTCGCCCCTAGTGCACTCCCAACAGCCGATCGAGAATTATCCCCCCCGCCGCCCGAACCGACAGGTGGTTCCACGGCGTTGGCCCCCGCAGCGGCTCCAGCACGAAATCCATGTCCGCGATCACGTCGTCATGCAAGCCCCATCCGGTCCCCAGCAGCATGCAAAACAGCCGCTTGTCGTCGGGATCGTGGAGCCATTCGCGCAAAGTCTGATAACTCAACTGCCTGCCGCAGTTCCGGGCACTCGTGGCAACCCAGACGACCTCACGGCCCGGGTACATCGATTCCAGCTCCGTTGCCAGGCTGGCCAGATCCTCCACCGGCCGGGTGACGTGCAGCGCCTCCCTTCGGGTGGGGTTGTAGGCCGCCCCCCAGCCCTGCTGCCAATGGGAGAGCACGTGCTCCACATAGCGCTTCATCGAGGGATAAGGGTGGACCACCCAGAAGCCTTCGATCCCGTAGGTCCTGCCCGCCCGCGAGAGATCGTGGATGTCCAGATTCGTCACCGATGTGGCGACGCAATCGCCCTGTTTGTCGGTGGTGGGATGATGGACGAGAGCGAGATGAAGGCTGGCCATGAGGTACCAAGTGGTGGGTTCTGCTGCGTGCCCGGAAAGGAACGGCAGGCCCCTCGGGGGTGCAACAACTCCTTGAGGCTCCACCCCCGGCGCCCAATATTCCTTCCATGAGTCCGACACCTCCCACCTTGAAGGAATGGCTTTCCCTCGGCGCTGTCCTGCTGGTCGTGCTGACGCTGCTGCACGGCGGATTGGTTTGGGGGGCGCAGGTGCTCTGTGGTGGCGATATCGTTAACCAGGCACACCCGCTCACCGTCTTCTGGATCTCCAGCACCTGGCTCCAAGGCTGGGTCCCGCACTCATTCTCCGGCAGGCCCTTCTTCGCCGACATCCAATCAGCCACGCTCTACCCGCCGCGTTGGCTTTTCTGGACCGGCGTTCCCGTCGAGCATGTCACCACCTACCTGTGTCTGGCGCACTCGCTGTTTGGCGCTGTCGGGATGTACCTCCTTTCCCGCATTCGCTTCCATCATCTGCCAGCGATGCTCGCGGCAGTTGTGTGGATCGGCGGAGGATACACCCTGCTTCGATACACGAACGGAGTCGTCACGCTGATCTACGCCCTGGCCTGGGTGCCGTGGACTTGGTGGGCCGTGGAGCTATGCCATCACCGTCGGCCTGTCATGACCGGCGTACTGGCATTGTGCGCGGCGATGATGTTCCTCTCCGGTTCGCCACAAGTTGTCTTCATCACCGCCGTCGGCATGGCCGTGTGGGCGATCGGGCGACTGTGGATCGAAGAGTCAACCACGGCCGGACGGCTGCTACTCCTCTTTCATTACTTTTTGGCAGGGCTGATCGCCTTGGTGATCGTCTTCCCGCAATTCATCGCCTCGGCCGGGTACACCGCTGCCGCCATTGGGCGCGGCGGCAGCGCCCAATGGGAGCATCTGGTGGGCGACTCCCTGGGTCCATGGATGCTGATCACGAACCTCGCCCCAGAGTTCTTTGCACCCGGTAATGCCGAAGGAATGTACTGGGGCTCCGAGTCCAGCCTCATGGAGACCAATGCCTACATCGGCATCGCGCCATTGATGTTGGCCCTGTTCGGAACCGTGGTTGTCGCAAGCGGTTGGCGACGACTCGACCGTACAAGCAAGCGGTGGTTCATGTGCCTCCTCGCGTTGTTCGTGGTCGGCCTCCTCGTGGCCCTTGGCCGCTTCACCCCGATTTATCAATTGCTTTACGATTTTGTACCAGGGTTTAATTTGTTCCGGGTTCCAGCCCGCTGGCTCCTGTGGCCATTCGCCGTGGGGATACTTCTCTCCGCGTGGGGAGCGGACATCCTTCTGCAGAGGGGGAGAGAGCACGGCGGCAAACGCCATCTCCTGATGTGGGCAGTCATCTCTGCCGTGCTGGTCGTAGGCACTCTCCTGCTGCTGGTTTTTGTGGAACCAATCATGCGGCTGTTCGGTTTCAATCCCGCAGCCACTTCTCCCGAGATGGCGCAACATCTTCAGGGACTCTCTCGCGGTGCACTTGCGTGGGCATTCTGCCTCGCATTCGCCACAGCATCCGTCGGGCTGATCAGTCTATGGATCCACCGATTGCCGCCGCGATCGGCAGTAGGTCTGCTGATACTCTGGACTGTGTTTGACTTCAATCGCATCTGGTCGCCCTACCGCGAACCGCTTCCTCACGAATTCTTTTCACGTCAGGAGCTTCCAACCGAGACCATCTACCACAAGATCGACGCGTTTGCATTTCAGGAGTGGTTCTATCCGCGCACGCCGCTGATCGAGCTTCTCGACTCGCCGCCCCATGGCCGGTATTTCCACACCGATTGGCTCTACAGCTACATGTTCGACGAGCACACGCGCGAGATCTACACCGAGCGCGGCATGGTGCACGGCCTGGAAAGCATGCGCGGCTATCAGCCACTCCAGCTCGAAACCTATGCGACGGATTTCGCCCGCATCGGCGATGTCAACCTCGACACTCCTTCCGCCGTCGGCTCGTTCCTCCATGCACCCGAGACACGCCATCGCGGGATGCTGGACGCCTACAACGCCACGCGCGTGCTTACCTATGAGACCAGCCGCGGCGAGCCGGAGGCCCGCGCGCGATTTGAGGCAATGGGTCTGACGCGGGAAGCCGCCTTTCCCTCCGGTCTCGAGGTCTGGCGCAATCCCCATGCGCCCGGCTGGGCGTGGCTTTCCCGCGACGGCCAGTGGCCTGCCCTTGATTCGCGCATCGCCGAGAATCACGTCACCATCGAAGTACGCACGCCCGGTCAGACCATCGCACGCGTCAAAGTTCCCGAAGGAGGCGCATGGCTGCATTTCTCGGAGGTCGACTACCCAGGATGGGAGATCCACGCGGATTATGAGGGCGACGAGGGCGCCACTCTTCACGTCGAGGGACGGAGCGTCCACCTGCCCCACAAGGGGAGCTACAGCTACCGGGTGCGCCATGTTTTCCGCCTACCGGCCGCCACGCGCCTCACTCTGCCCTTGTCCGGCTTTGCCATGATCCTGTTAGTTGCCTTCATTGGCTGGCAAGGGATGAGGGCCATGCAACAACCCGCCCGGCAGGAAGACTCCAACCAGGACGCACCAATCTAGAATCATGGATCCTGAAGGCGAACAGCCTCTTTTACCCTCCTCATCGGATACAACCGCCCGGCAGGATACGCATTTCGACGCGATTGTGCTCGGCCTCGGCGTCATGGGCCTCTCGGCCTGCAGGGCCTTGGCCCTCAGCGGCATGAACGTTCTGGGCCTCGAGCAGTTCGATCTCGGCCATCGCCACGGCAGCTCCCACGGATCGTCCCGCCTGTTCCGCAAGGCCTACTTCGAGCACCCAAACTATGTCTCCCTGGCGCAGCGCGCCGAGGAGGGATGGCGCGAGTTGGAGCGGGACATGGACGAGACGCTCTTCAACGCCTGTGGCCTACTCAGCATCGGTCCGGCGGACAGCGAACTGATCCGCGGCACCCTGCATTCCGCATCGCTGCACAACCTTCGCTGCGAGAAACTCGACCTTCCGGAAGTCTCATCTCGGTTCCCCGGCATAGACGCGACAGCGTGGCCCGGCATGACTACCTTGTTCGAGGCAGAGGCTGGATATATCTATGCCGAACGGGCCATCGACGCCTTGGCGGAATCCGCCCGCAAACACGGCGCCGCCATCATGGACGCCACACACGTCTCCCATTGGCAGGAGGAAGCGGACTGCGTGCGTGTGCTGACGGAATCCGGCGAGTTCACCGCCGACCGCCTCATCATCACCGCGGGACCGTGGAGCACCACGCTGCTCACCGGTGTCGGCGTCAGCATGAGCATCGTGCGCAAGCTGGTGTTCTGGTTCCTGCCCGCACGCCCGGAGCTGGCCACGCCGGACAAACTGCCCTGCTATGCCACGCAGCTCCAGGAAGGCTTCTACTACGGTGTTCCCGACAACGGCGACGTCGCCGAGGATGGCGTGAAGATCGCCCGTCACGACACGCCAGACGACATCCTTCATACGGCGAACCTGACCAGCCCGGAGGAGATGAGTGTCGACGGGCGCGTAGACGAGCAGTATGAGCTCGAAGCGCCGCGCGTGGAACTGGTGGCGCGCAAGCTCCTCGCGCCTTGCCTGCTCAGCGAAGAACAACCCGATCTGCTTCCGGGTCACATGGGTGTTTGCCAATACACCCTCTCGCCCGATGGCGACTTCATCATCGACCGCATTCCCGGCTCCTCGCGCGTGGTCTTCGGCGCCGGCTTCAGCGGCCACGGCTTCAAGTTTGCCCCCGCCATCGGCGAGGTCCTCGCTGCCATGGCCCGAGGCGAGAAGACGCCGGTGGATGTTGGGTTCCTTGGCTTGAACCGCATCACAAAGTGATCACTAAATGAAGAGCGGGAAGCAACACGGGGGGATATGTCCTCCCCGCAGCATCCCGCTCCTTTCAGTTCACGCTACAATCAATGCCGGAAATGCCGCATCCCGGTGAAGACCATCACGAGGCCATGCTCGTCCGCGGCCGCGATGACTTCCTCGTCGCGCACGGAACCGCCCGGTTGAATGATCGCGCGAATGCCCGTCTTTGCCGCGGCGTCGACATTGTCGCGGAACGGGAAGAAGGCATCTGACGCCATGAACGCGCCAGCGAGCGGTCTGCGAGCCTTCAGCACACCGATGCGCGAACTGTCCACCCGCGACATCTGACCAGCACCAATGCCGATCGTGGAGACATGGTCGGTGTAGACGATCGCGTTCGACTTCACCCACTTCACGCAACGCCATGCAAACAGCAAGCCGTCCAGGTCTTTGTCCGACGGTTGCGCCTTCGAGACGACCTTCAACTCGGACTTTGAGACCAGCCCAAGATCACGGTCCGTGGCCAGCACTCCACCGACCACGCCGCGCAGCACAATGCTGCGCTCCTTTGGCGTGAAGGGCCCCGTTTCCAGCACCCGCATGTTCTTCTTCTTCGCCAGGATCTCCAACGCCTCTGCGCTGTAGGATGGCGCGATGACGACTTCGTTGAACGTGTCCGCAATGCGCGCGGCGGTCTCGCCATCTACCTGCGTGGTCAGGGCGATGATCCCGCCGAAAGCCGAATCGGGATCCGTCTCGCGGGCGCGGTCGTAACTCTCCAGCGCCGTCTCGCCCAGCGCGATGCCACACGGGTTGCTGTGCTTCACGATCACCGACGCCGCGGGTGCCAGATCCGCGAAGTCACGCACCATCTCCAGCGCGCCTTCCGCGTCGAGGATGTTGTTGTACGAAAGCGCCTTCCCCTGCAGCAACTTTGCAGACGCAACGTTCGTTTCGCGACAAGCCGGATCGCGGTAGAACGCGGCGCGTTGGTGCGGGTTTTCGCCGTAGCGCAGGTCAATCTCCCGCGGGCCGACGAAAGTCAGGATCTCCGGCAGCCTCTCCGCCTCGCCGCTCGCGTGCTTCTCCATCCACGAGGCAATCATCCCGTCATACACGGCAGTCTGTTGGAAGACCTTCGCGGCCAGTCGCGTCCGCGTTGCCAGCGTCGTGTCGCCGGCGCCCTTCACTTCCTTCAGGACGGCATCATAGTCCGCGGGATCGCACACGACCGTCACGGCCGCATGATTCTTTGCGGCAGAGCGCAGCATCGATGGACCGCCAATGTCGATCTGCTCGATGGCTTCCTCCGGTGTGACGCCCGGCTTGGCAACGGTTTCCGCAAACGGATACAGGTTCACAACCACCAGGTCGATGGTCGAGATGTTGTGCTCCTTGATGGCGGCCATGTGCTCCGGCAGATCGCGGCGCGCAAGCAATCCCCCGTGGATGGCAGGATGCAGCGTCTTCACGCGCCCGTCCAGCATCTCCGGGAAATTGGTCACGGAGGAGACATCTTCGACGGCGATCCCTGCGTCGCGCAGGTGCTTCGCGGTGCCTCCCGTGGAAAGAATTCGAACGCCAAGGGCGGCGAGCTCGCGGGCAAAATCCGCAAGACCGGACTTGTTGCTGACGGACATCAGGGCGGTGCGAATGGTCATGGAGTCCTCATCGGCGGGGAATTCGTGCGGCACAGATGGAAGTCCCCGGCAGCGGGGGTGTCAATCCGCCACATCGGCCGAAGCCAGCATTCCCGCCCGCGCCAGCGCAAAATCGAACCGTGTCGGATCGTCGGGATCCACGGCGCGCAAGGAGGTGGTGATCTCCAGCGCCGTCCGCAGATCCGCGACGCGACGGCTCGTCAGGCCTAGAATCGTCGCCTGCTTCATCACATGCGTGTCGACCGGCATCACAAGCCGCGAAGTCGCCACGGGCCACAGCCCCAAATCCAACCCGTCATCCGGACGGCACACCCAACGCAGGAACAGGCACATGCGCTTGCAGGAACTCTTCCCCTCCGGCGATGTCAGCAACAAGTGCGCGCCCGATGGCAGGGGAGAGGCCGGCCCTTCCGCCCGTTTCAACCAACGCGTGCGGCGCTTCAATGAACCGCAATCGCCGCTGGTGACGCACTCCACCCATCGGCCAAGCGTCGGCAGGATCGTCTCCTCCCGCGGATCATCCAGCTTCGCCCATAGGGCGCCGAGCGATCCGTGCTCCCGTAGCACTGCACCAATCCACGCCAGGTAGATCCGCAAATCCTCCGCTCGAACCCATCGGTACACAAAACCGCGATACCGTCGCGCCAGCGAAGCCGGATCGGAAGCGCGGAGGAACTCCGCCGGTTGCTCGCCCATCGGCCGCAGGATTTCCTCGATGCTGGCGCGGATGGAAACGACGTTCCCAAACGCGAAGGACGCCGCGATCAACGCGACGACTTCGCGATCTGCCGGTTCATCAAAGCGCCGCACCACCGCCAGTGGATCTGTTTCCAGATAATCCGGGCGGTGGTACTTGGCGTACAGCTTTTCCAGAATGCGCCTGCGCTCAGCCGGTCTCATCCCACCAACAACCGCCGCAGCTCCGCCACCGATTCGCGGAACGTGGCGAAGGCACCCGTGAGCACCTCGCGCGAGGTCAGGTCGACGCCGCCCCGCTTCACCAGCTCCAGTGGAGCAGCAGAACCGCCGCCGCGCAGGAAATCCAGGTACTGCTCGCGCATCTCCGCCGACTCCAGGATTCGCCGTGAAAACACCTGCGCCGCGCAGAAGCCCGTAGCGTACTTGTACACGTAGAAGTTGTAGTAGAAGTGCGGAATGCGCGACCATTCGCGCGCGATGCGCTCGTCGGCCTTCAGGTTTGGGCCGTGAAACTTCGCGTTCAATTCGTAGTATGCCTTGCCGATGGACTCGGCCGTCAGCGGTTCGCCCGCGGCGTCCATGTCATGCAGCAGCCGCTCGAACTCCGCGAACATCGTCTGGCGGTAGACCGTGCCGCGGAACTGGTCGCAAAGGTGATTGAGCAGGTAGGCCTTGAAGCGCGGGTTGTCGGTCTCGTGCAGCAGGTAGTGATGCAGCAGCGCCTCGTTTGTCGTGGAGGCGATCTCCGCGACGAAGATCGTGTAGTCCGCATAGCGGTACGGCTGCGCGTTGCCCGCCAGCCATGTGTGCATCGAATGGCCAAGCTCATGAGCAAGAGTGAACACCCAGTCCAGCGTCCCCTGGTAGTTCATCAGCATGTACGCCGGTGCGCCATAGCAACCGCCCGAGTACGCGCCGCTGCGCTTCCCCTTGTTCTCGTACACGTCAATCCACCGCTCGGTCAGCGCCTTCTCCACCCCCTTCATGTAGGCCTCGCCCATGGGCGTGCACGACTTCCGCACCCAGTCGCACGCCTTGTCCCACTCCACCTTCAGCTCGAAGTCGGGAACGATGGGAACATACATGTCCCACATGTTGATGTCTTCGAGTCCCAGGACCTCCTGCCGCAGCGCGATGTAATCGTGAAATGCGGGAAGCGCTTCGTGCGTCGCCTCGATCAGCGTGTTGTAGAGCGAGACAGGAATGTTGTCGGGAAACAGCGACGCTTCCAGCGCCGAGCCATACTTGCGGATCTTGGCGTTGAAGTTGTGGTACTTTACGTTGCCGGAAAGGGTCGACGCGAGTGTGTTGCCGAACTGTCCGTACGTGTCGTACAGTGTTTCAAAGGCGCGCTGGCGCACCCGCCGATCGCGATTCTCCAGGAACGTCACATACCGCCCATTCGTCAGCGGCTGCTTGATCCCCTTGTCGTCCTCAACATCAGGGAACTTCATGTCCGCATTGGTCAGATAGCCAAACGTCGAGTGCGGATTGCTGAATACCTCACCCGCCATGGAGAGCAGCGTCTCCTCCGCATCCGAGAGCACATGGGGCTTCTCGCGGATCAGCTCGTCCATGCTGCGGCGGTACACGGCCAGCTCCGGCGCTTCCCGCCATGCCTGCAGTTCCTCCAGCGGATGCGACAGAATCTCCGGCGTGACCCATGCAATGGCCGAGAAGATCTCCGTGGCCTTGCTGCGGATGCGCTGCATGCGCGCCTGGTTGGTGCCGTTGCCGGTATCCTCGTCCTCGCGGTGATGAGCGTACGCATACAGCCGGTCGATTTCGAGGCCCAGGTTGTCCTGCGCGACGAAGAGCTTGGCGAGGCCCGCCGCCGAGTTCAGCTTCCCTTTCATGGCGAGGATTGGCTCGACCAGATCCTCCACGGCCCGAAACGCCCGGTCCCAATCCTCCGGCGAGGCAAAAATTGCCTCCAAATTCCAACGGTGCTGCTCCGCGATCTCATCCCGGGTGGGGATCTTGGTGGGGGCGGGTGCTTCAACGGACATGTGGGCCTCTATGATTCGGGGTCTGGGGCACCCCGCCGGGCGGGGATTGCCAAGGCGGGGAATGTCGCCACCCATCCCCGGCGTCACAACCCGATTTCCGGACGCCCCCGCCGGATTCGCGCCGGCGCCGTTCTTTCCCCTTCCCATGGCACGGGGAAATAATGCCCTATCTTCCGGCTGCCAGTTGCAACCGGGCCATGCAGAGCGAATGACAACGTCGGCAAACAGACCATCGAGATCACTACAACCGGTTCCCCGGTTTCTGGCGGGACTCGTGGCCATCTGTCTGGCCATTGGCTTACTGGGTCAGACGGTCCCCGAGGTGTTGGCGCCATCACATGCGAATGTGGAGCAGCTTTTTCCGCCAATCACCACCACCCCCACCATCGTCAGTAATCAGGCAATCCGCATTGACGTCGGCAATCCGCAGTACCTGGCCAACAGCATTCGCCTGCACGATGATTCGCCGGTTGCGTTCTACACCACGCTCGAAACTCCCCGCCGGGCGGACATGATCATGTCGCTGAATGCAACCAATGCCCTGCGGCCGCTTGTCGCGGAGTTGATGGTCTGGGAGCCAAGCTCGGAGCTACGCGCGCTGTTGTGGCAATGCATCGACCCGGCGGATTTCGCGGCACCGGAGCAACCCTCCAGCGACCCGGAGATGATCGCTCTCCTCGATCTGCCAACCGTCACCCCCATCGGCATCGCCGAATGGATCGCGCGCATGGAGATTGCCTGCCGCGTGGATCCCGGCATCGGCCGTGAATGGGTCATCAGTGCGCAACGCGCCTATCCGGAATCGCACCGGATACAGTTCTCCTCATCCATGCTGATCCTTGTCCACGGAGCTTCCGGCGAGGCGTTCACCGCGGAGGAGATGATTGCGGCGACAAGTACTCTCATCGACCTGTTGTCCGATGAACGCGCCGCCTCATGGCCTGCGGCGGTGCGCATCCGCGCCTACTACGCCCTCTACTTCGCGCGGGATTCGGACGCTGTCTCTGCGTTCTTTCAGCAACGCCATCGCGTCGAGCCGGATCCGCGCGCGCGCGATGTCCTTGAGTCCCTACGCACTCGCCTGATTGCGCGGACGGTGAACTTGCCATGAGAGTTCCACTGCTCTCCTGCGCGCTTCTGCTTCCCGCAGTTCTCTGCGGCCAGGCGGTGTTCGAGATACCGTCGGAGGGCTTCGTCGGATATCGCGACATGGCGCCGCTGCGCGTGCGGACGCTGATGCAAGACGGCGAGAGCCCCGATCTGGAACTCGTTTTTGGCGTCGAGGCCATATCCGTACTCGTATCGCCGGAACTGATCGCGGACGATTACGGCCATATTGGCGGCGTCGTCGCACTCTCGTGGCTCGACGAATCGGGCACGCCCCGCCTGCTGGAATGGCCCGCCACGGGTCGGCTCCGCATGCGCACCGTCAACCACAGCGACTTCCGCTTCCCCGGCCCGAGCCAGTTCCGCACCGAGTGGGAACATCACATCGACATCCAGGCGCGGGGGCGCGAGGGGTCGCTCCGGATTGTAGGGCACTCAATCGGCCAGTCCGCCACCGACCCAACACTGTCGCGCGAATGGACGTGGGACCTGAGTGCCAGCATTGAAGGACTCGGCGAGGCGTCCGCCCTCGCCATGGTGCGTCACGGCAATGAAGCTGTCGCGCGTTTTGGCATCAGCGAAGGCGTGTTTGGCGCGGACAACTCCCGTCTGGAGGACTGGAGCGGCGACGCGATCCTCCTCGCGCAGGAGACCGTCGCGCGCGGGGGCGGTACCATGACCATGAATGCGCGCTATTTCGACGAGGACGACAACCGGCTCGGAACGTTCTTCCTGCGCGCGGAGAACAACGGCACCCGGCTCATCATGTCAGGCTGGCTTCCCGTCACCTATGGCGAGGCGGCCCTGGCTGTCCAGGATGGAACTTTCGACTTTGCCACGCTGGGCCTCCTCCCCACCAATCAACTCTTCGCAACGCCCGCTTACACCACGCTGGAGCGGACAAGCTGGGATGCCGGATTCTGGGACCGCGGCCAGATTCAACTTCCAACGACAGACTGGTGAGACTACCCATGACCATCGCGCGCATCGCGCCCCAAAATGTGCCACTCTCCGGCATCGTCGATCCGCCGTCGTCGAAGAACTACACGCTGCGTTATGTGCTCACCGCGTGCCTGGCGCATGGTCGCTCCATCGTGCGCCGCCCGGCGATCCAGGACGATGCCGTGGCCTTGGTGCGTTGCCTGCGCCAACTGGGCGCGCGCATCGTCGGACGTACTGCTGCTGGCGAGGAAACCGAGTTCTCCATCCGCAACGCGGCCACGGTTGATCACCTCGACATTCACGGCTTCGGCTCCGAGCCATCCCTCCCCCCCGACGAACGGACCATCAATCCGGACAACGCCGGCGCGGTTCTGCGGATGCTCATGAGCGTCGCCATGCTCGTCCCCGGTCCGGTGCGTTTCGAGACCAGCCACCCCGAGTCACTGGGCAAGCGTCCCAATGGCGATTTGCTTCGCGCGCTCGAACTACTCGGGATCACAGTGCACGAGGCAGGCGCGGACGGCAGGCTTCCCATCGTCATGGAAGGTGGCCGGGATTATATTCGCGCACATCTGGCAAAGCGCCGCGTCGTGGAGGGCATTCCTGACGACCAACCCGTGCCGGTTGAAGTGTCCGGCGCCGTCAGCAGCCAGTTCGTCTCGTCGCTTCTCTTCATGGCGCCGCTGCTGGATGAGCACATCGCCATCATCGTCACCAACGAGCTGAAGAGCAGCCCGCTCGTGACTTTGACGACCGGCGTGATGCGCGAATCCGGTGTGCGTGTGGATTCCTCCGCCGACAATCGCCGCCACATCATTGCAGCGGGGCAGGGCTATGCCCATGGCGACCGGATGGTGAACGGCGACTGGCCCGGATCCGCCGCGATTCTTGCCGCCGCGGCGGTGGTGCCCAACTCGCGCATCGGCGTGCGGCGCCTTCGCGAGGACGCGCAGGGCGAACGCCGTTGTCTCGATTTCTACCGCGCCATGGGATGCACTGCCGAATACGGGCGCGACGACGTGAGCGACGTCCTGTACTTCAACTCCCCTGCGCGGCTCCGCGCCGCCAGCATCGATGGGGACCAATGTACCGACGCCGTGCTCGCCATGGCCGCCGCCGCGGCGCTGGGCGATGGCACGAGCGAATTCACCGGCATCGCCAACCTGCAATTCAAGGAATGCGACCGCGTTCGCGAGCCGATCATGGAGTTGCGCCGCATCGCCGAAACCACCAGTGGCGAACAACCGGCAGAGGCCTTTCAATGGCTTCCCGAAAGCGATCCTGACGTCATCCGGATCACCGGTTCGCCCAAGGGCTACACCGGCGGCATTCGCGTTCATGGACGCGGCGATCATCGGGTCATCATGCAGCAAACCATCGTCGGCCTGCGCTGCGCGGAGGGCCTCACGATCAAAGGTGTCGAGCACGTCGCGAAATCATTCCCGACGTGGTTCGACGTCATTCGACAGCTTGGCGGTGATGTGACTCTCTCGCCGGATCAGTAAAGAAACCAGGCACTCATCACCGGCTCGTCGTCCACCGCCACCAACCGGAACCGCAACGCATCGGCAATGACATTCTGGGACGTCGCCACGGCATTGCCGTGGATGGTGACGTATACGCGCCCCTTGTTGAAGTAGTAGGCATTGGAATCTTCAACGCCGTCGACGTTGATGTGCCATCCGCCTGTGTCGTTGCTATCAAACGTGGAACGTTGAGAGGTAATGGCGCTCCGAACGATGCCGTTGCCATCAACAAACCGGTAGCGTGCGGCTTGAGCAAACGATGTGTTGTCGCGCACCCAGCCGTCGATGGCCCAATTCCCCGCGCGCGGCAGATCCACAACCCACACGGCAAACTGGTCAAACGGCGGATTGTTCGACGGCGAAACGAAGCGTGCATTTCCTCTGTAGTATCCGCTGGCGGTGTTGTTCAGCGCCCATTTGCCGTTGTCCGGGCTGCCGGAGATCTGCCCGTCCCAGTGCAGCATGTGCGGATCGCTGTCCACGATGACCTCGCCACCGACGGGAAAGGTCGGCGGGGGAGCGACAGCCGGCGGCTTGGGCTCGAACTTGGCCGGAATTGCCAGGAAGCGTACGGCCGCCGCATTCATCCGCATGTTCGGGCCGGTGCCGTAGTTGGTCTGCGTCGTGTTGTCGAACTCGATGAAGTGCCCGGCCCCGGCCGTGATTGTCATGGTGGCGATCTCGGCCCACTTGTTCCCCGCGTTTTCCGCGGTCAGATCGTAGGTCATTTCGCTCAGGCCAGTGGCATCGGAAACACGCACGGTGATCCCGGGCGCGTTGGCACTGCTGAAATTGAAGCACGTCACGGCGACGCGGTAGTCTCCACTAGGCAGCGACGACGGAGTGAAGCGCGCCACGGCACCGCCGTCGTCCGCAGTCAGCCGCCGTGCAAACCGCGAACCGATATCCGGCGTCGTGCCGGTCGCTGTGCTGTGCGATGTGCTGCTGAAGAACGTCCCCATCTCTGAATAGTCACCAACATTGTGTCCGCCGGCGCGCGTTTCAATGATGTAGTTGGTTGTGCCGCCAGCAGTCACGGCTACAGGTCCAAGTGCCTCCGACACCGCCCGGTTGTTCCATTCGTCAAAGGCTTCCACCTTGTAATAGACATTGCCGGTTGGTGCCAATGCATCCGCATGTTCAAAGCTGGCGCGCGCGGAACCCGCATCCCACCACTCCATCACGAGGTTGTTCCAGAACAGATCCACTGCGGGCTTTGTGTCGCGATAGAGCCGGAAACGCACGGGCAGATCGCCGTCCACTGCCGCTGCCGGGCGGGAAAAGGAAACCAGCGGCTTTCCACCTTGCAACGTCGCCGACAGGTTCGCGACGGGATTGGGTGGAACGCGCTCCATACCGGCCGCTATCTTGTGCGTGGGCAGGGGTACAGGGACCCACTCCGACATCGGCCCGCCAGGGCCAAACATCTCAACTGCCAATCGGTTCCGGGGCGACACGTCGGCGTCGTTGAAGATCGCCTCATAGGCGAAGAAGTTGAAGCCGTCCGGCTTGCGGCTGTTCTGGCGAAGCTGCTGCACCACCGTCACGTTGCGATCGGGATTCGGCGGATTCTCCGTGTACAGATACGAACCCACCGCCGCCACCATCTGCCGCGTGTATTGGTCGTTGTTCAGCGCCAGCCGGTCCCGCACCGCGTTCCAGCGGGTGATGCTCGTGGAAACGGCGGACGCGTAGACGCTCGGGTGAAGGGTATCCAGCGCGCCATTGGCGATCCACCAATTGAATCCCTGCGCCAGGTTCCTCACCTGGTCCGTGAAACCCACGATGAACGCCGAGTAGTTCACCCACGGCTTTTCGAGCTGGATCTGGTCGTGCACGCGCTTCACCAGCTCCGCCACCTTGTCGCGGCGCCATCCGCGGTACACTTCATCCAACTGACCATTCGCGTTCTGCGTGTCGAAATTCCAACCCGTCTCCTGCAGGAAACGCGCCTTCGCCGCCGGATGGTAGCCGGCATCCAGATCCGTCAGGCGGATGTAGTCCAGATGGAGACCGTCGACGTCATAGTTGCGGACAATGTCCATGAACACATTGAAGAGATGGTCCTGCACCTCCGGCAATGCCGGATCCAGCAGGCCGTCCTCGTCCCCGCCGCCAAACTGCGTCCCGTTGCGCCGGTAGGAACGCCACTCCGGATGCGCGTTGAAGATGTGATCAGAGCTCGACGGATTGTAGGTGCGGTTCCAACTGTTGAAGACCGTCACCCACGCGTGCACCTCCACCGGCGGATCTGCATTGTGCAGGTGGTCGATGTAGTACTGCAGCACGTCCAGATCCCCGGGAGAGATCGTGTAGATCTGCCCCCTCGGCTCCGGGTTTGGATACGTCGAATCCAGCCGGTTCGGAAAGTAGTTCGCGTCCGCCCGGCCGCGCACCTGCACGTAAACCTGGTTGATGTTGCTCTGCTTGACCGCGTTCACCACATTCTGGGTCGCGGCGAGCGTGTTCGTGGAGAAGGTCGGGACGTACAGACCCCGAATTTCCGGCTCTTGCTGGGCCTCCGCGGCGGAGGCGCCAAGCAACAGCAACCCCGCCAAGGCCAGTGGGAGTGAACTTCCCAGCCTCATGCGCTCCTCCATCGGATTCAGGGTTGGAGAGTGGAGCCGACGCGCGGATTCGAACCGCGGACCTGCTGATTACGAATCAGCTGCTCTACCGGCTGAGCTACGTCGGCCCCGAAGGGAGCGGGAGAACAACGCACCCGGCCGGGGGCGTCAAGGCCGATATGCCACGTCCCCGCACCCGCCGGGTGGGGGGAGAAACCGCTCAGCCCCCCCGGGCACCCGCGCGATGATACTCGATCACCCGCATCAGCTCCCGCTCCCGCAGTGGCTCCAATGGCCGCAGGTTGAAACCAAGATCCGCGCACGCCGGCTCGTCCGCCCCGCGTGGCATGTGAGTCGCCCAGAAGATGTCCGCCTTCAGCGTCAACACCTGCTGCAGGAACGGCGCCGCCACCTCAATCTTGGCCAACGTCCGCTCCTCCATCAGCATCGTGCACTCCTCCTCCGACAGGTGCGTTGTGTGCAGCCGGATCGACCGCGGAGACACCTCCACCAACTCCGCCGGCACGGGGATCGGCGTGAATGTCTCCCGGGGATTGAAAATGTGAAGGGTGACCTGGACGGTCAGGGCGTCCTGCGACATGGGGGAACTGGGGAGGAGATTTCGCGGCGGAACCGATCGGGGCTCCAGCACTGGCGGATGGGATCATGCACCCACCACACGTGCTAACGCTACCCCAAAAAGGCGACTTGATCAAGAGCCGGACGCCCAGCATTCCCCACGCCTCTCGGGTCGGCCTTGGATGCATGTCCGAGTGGTCCCAATCTGCGCGCATCACAGTTGACACTCATCCCCGGGCCCGCGCCATTGCCACACTCATGGTGCGAGATGACACAAGAAACCGCTGGACCATCGTCGCCTCGGCAATCGTCGTTGCCTCGGTTGTGTGTCTCATCGTGCTCGCGTTTGGCTCGACGTTCCTTTCCATCCGCGACTCGCGCGCCCGCGCGCTAAAGTCCTTTGCCCAGGCGCAGGCCGAGCTGCAGGAAACCGAACGCGCGCGCGAACTCCTCGAATCGCGCATCGAATCCCTGCGCACCCATGTTGATGCCGTCCGCCTACAGGCACGAAACGAGTTCCGCCTCATGATGCCGGGTGAGCACATCGAAGTCATCACCATCGACAAGTCCTCCGAACGCACCCCACGCGTGGTTGCCACGACCCTTCCATGACCGAACAAGCCATCGATCTTCGCGTGCCGGGATTTCGCGCCGGCGCTGTTGCCTGTGGTCTGAAGCCCTCCGGCAAGCCCGACCTCGGGCTTGTGGTTGCCGATGCCCCCTGCGCCGCCGCGGGTCTGTTCACCACGAACCGTTTTGCGGGCGCCAACATTCCCGTCTGTCGCGAGCATCTCGGCGGGCCGATTCGCGCACTGCTCGTCCACGCGGGCCAAGCCAATGCCTGCACCGGCGCCGCCGGGACGAAGGTCGCCCTGAGCAGTTGCGAAGCCGTCGCCCAGCGCATCGGCGCCGCCCCCAATGAAGTCGTCGTCGGTTCCACCGGCGTCATCGGCGTCCTCCCCGACATCACAAAGATCCGCGCAGGTATCGCCAAGGTCGAGCTGCACGATGGCGGCATCGCTGAAGTCGGCCGCGCCATGATGACCACCGACCTCGTGCCAAAATCCGCCCGCGCCACGCTCAAGATTGGTGGGAGCAAGGTCACCGTCGCCGGCATCGCCAAGGGGAGCGGCATGATCCAGCCGCACATGGCGACGATGCTTTCCTATGTCTTCACCGACGCCCGCGTGCCGCGCGCGCTCCTGCGGCGCGCCATGGCATGGTCCGTCGAGCGCTCCTTCAACAGCCTCACCGTCGACGGCGACATGTCCACCAGCGACATGGCCGTGACCATGGCCAGCGGCGTCGCCGGCAACGCCGCGCTGAAGGCCACCGACAAGGACTTCCTCAAGCTGCGCGACGCCCTCGGCGAAGTTTGCACCGAGCTGGCCCGCGCCGTGGCCCGCGACGGCGAAGGCGCCACCCGCCTCGTCACCGTCACCGTGCGCGACGCCGCTACCGAGTCCGACGCCCGCACCGTGGCCCGTGCCATCGCCAACTCCAACCTGGTGAAGTGCGCCATCTTTGGCCGCGACCCCAACTGGGGGCGCATCGCCTGCGCCGTAGGCACCACCGACGCCCGCTTCGATCCCGCCAAGGTCTCCATCCGCATCGGCACACACCCCGTCTTCACCGCCGGCGCCCCCACCAAGGTCGACAAGACAGCAGTATCGGCCTACATGAAAGACAACGCCGAACTCACCATCGAAGTCCGTCTGGGTGCAGGCAAGGAATCCGCCAGCGTCTACACCTGCGACCTGACGGATGGGTACGTGCGGATTAACGCGGATTATACGACGTGAGTGGTTGGTTGGGTCATTTTGTTTCAAGCCAACAATGCGACAGAGCACCCCTCGCATACCAACAAGGAACCGCCCTGCGGACGCTCGCCGCTGAATCGGACCTCCAGAGTGCCGTTGCACTCGGGACATCGGATTGGGGGCGCCAAGTCATCTGCGGACTGATCCTGAAACCAGCTCAGATAACAGGCGCAAGACTGACTTATTTCCCTTGCCAACTCCATTCCGCGTGAAATGACCGCGCTGGCCGGATCGCGCAGGAGCTTTGCTGCCCACTCCTCAAACTCGCCCGAGTCGAGCCAGAGAAGATAGAAGCAGTCATGAAACTGCTGCCACGACGCGATCTCCTTCGCGAGAGCCTCGTCGAATCCGACCCTCTCGGGTGGCACCTCCAAATTGCACCGTGCGCACGCGAGCGGATTGGGTGACAAGTGCGGCTGCAATAGCACGGGCGTGGCCGCATCGCACCGACAAATTTCATCCTCCGAAGTAAAGGGAGGAGGAAGGAGAGGCCAGTACGGATCGGGCGGAGTAGACATGAATGGATTCGGTGATGCCCCTTCTGAAGACGGATCAGGAGTAGGTGGCGACTGCCGGGCGGTTAGGTGGGTAAGTCGATCCTTTGAAGGCGAAGCGTCATGTAATAGTCGTAGTCATGATTTGCATCCCGTCCCATCCATCCTACATCTTCCCCTGATCCTCACCAACAATCTTCGCTCCTGGCGGCGCAAGACTTCCACCACGTTCGGCCTTCATCCGTTCAACATCGGCAACAATCTCTTCGAGCGTGGGCTGTGGGCGGTCTTGGCGCTCCGCAGTGTAGTCCCTGCCCGGTTGGGAGAAATTCTGCGCGATGAAACGCACCAGACCATCAGGCCCCAGTTCGCGCCGGATGGCGGCAAATGCAGCCGTGCGCAGTTCCGTCCCTGTCATTTCGTGGACATTCATTTGGGGCTACTCCTTCTCAAACTGTTCAAGCCAAACTGTCGGCAATTCGACCACCGCCGGGTTGGGAGGTAGCAGACGCCGGGCTTTCCTGTAAAGCCTGTAATCAACGGTCAACATCACATCAGCACGGGCGATCATGGCACTTGCCAGGTGAAGGGCATCCCATTCGCCAAAACCTTGTCCCCGCAAGTCCAATGCACGGGCCAAGACGGGCTCTCCCAGTGGCACCCACTCCAGCGCCTCAGCAAGAAACTCCAGAGCGGCATCGCGTCGCAATTCGTCAGGATTCCTCCCGATTTCATGGGCCAGAGCATCGCTGCCGATCAACAGGTCGATTCCTGACCGGATCCGGGCCATGATGCACTCGATGGCGTTTACTTCTTCCCTCACGGCTCGCTGGGCGATGTCATCGAACGGACGATTCAAGCAGCAGGAATCCAAGTAAAGGCGCATGCATCATCCCCCATGGATGAGTTCACACGAGAAGCGGGATTCACTCGACGGATCGGGTCGCGCGTCAGAAATCGCCCGGCTTCGGGCGAGTACCACCGCGCGCGGTTGTGATACGCTTCGGCCACGGGCGACCAAGGGCGCGAGGCGTAGAAGTACTTGAGCCCGACCGAGGACTGCGCCGCGCTCCTGGGCACGCGGCCGTCTTGGTCCGTCGCCCACACCCAACTTCCGTATGTCTCGCCTTCTCTCATGCTCTCCACCAGCCACGGATCGGTGGTGCCTGTCGAGCGAGAAGGTAGGACTTGGCAGGCTGGAAGCCTGCCCCACATTCCCGCGCCCGTCGCGGCATGGCCCCCCCGCGTTCCATCCTTGCCCCCGCCAGTCCCGCCACCATGCTGTCCGGGAAGTGCGCAGGACCGATCCCATCCACGGACCCCGAACGCCATGCTCTGCCAAGGGAAAACCGCTCTCGTCGTTGGCGTCGCCAACAAGAACTCCATCGCCTGGGGGATCGCCCAGGCGCTGATCCGGGAAGGCGCCCGGGTGGCGCTGACCTATCAGGGCGAGCGCATCGAGCCGCGCGTGCGGGCGCTGGCAGAGGAGCAGAACCCGCCCCTGCCCTGTTTCCCCATGGACGCCACGAACCAGGAGCAGATCGACGCCGCGTTTCGCAGCGTCGGCGAGGTTTTCGGCGGCAAGCTGGACATGTTGGTCCACTCCGTGGCCTTTGCCCAAAAGGAAGACCTCGAAGGCGGCATCGTGGACACCAGTGCCGAAGGCTACAAGCTGGCGCAGGAGATCAGCTCGTACACCCTCATCAGCCTGACCCGCGCCGCGCTGCCGTATTTCCGCAATGCCGGTGGGGGATCGGTGCTGACGCTGACGTATCTCGGCGGGGACAAGGTCGTTCCAAACTATAACGTGATGGGCCTGTGCAAGGCGGCGCTCGAATCGTCCGTGCGTTATCTGGCGTGGGATTTGGGCAAGGAGAACGTCCGCGTCAACGCCGTCAGCGCCGGTCCGATCAAGACCCTGGCCGCGCGCGGCATCGCCGGATTCACCGGCATGCTGGACGTTGTGGCGCAGCGCGCGCCGCTGCAACGCAACGTCACCCTCGATGAAGTCGCCAACGCGGCGGTCTTCCTCCTCAGCCCCATGGCCTCCGGCATCACCGGTGAAATCACCTATGTCGATGGTGGCTACAACATCATGGG
>CAZVAQ010000001.1:0-42655 GCA_964625145.1 uncultured Candidatus Sumerlaeota bacterium | reverse complement strand
ATTGATTTGCTGGAGCGGCGCGTCGTGCGCTTGTCGCGTGGCAAGCGCGACCAATGCACCGTGTACTCCGACGACCCGGTCGCGTTTGCACGGGCCTTCGAGGAGGCTGGAGCCACGCGATTGCATGTCGTCGATCTGGATGGCGCGTTCAGCGGAGAGTTCGGGAATCTGGATCTGGTGGGGGAGATCGCCCGCGCGACATCCATGCGCGTCGAACTGGGCGGAGGGATTCGCTCCCGCGCCGCGGCGGAGACCGCCTTCGGGGCCGGGGTCCATGATGTCATTCTCGGCACCAAGGCCATTGAGGATCATGCACTTGTCTCTGATTTACTCAAGCACTTTCCCGGCCGGGTCATCATGGGCGTGGACGCCAAGGATGGCTATGTCGCCATCAAGGGGTGGGTCGAAACGGCACAAACGACGGCCACCGACCTCGCAAAGGCGCTCTTCGACCTCGGCGCCCGGCGAATTATTTACACCGACATCGCCACCGATGGCTTGCTGACAGGGCCCAATATCCCCGCCATGCGCGCCATGGCCGACGCCGTGCCGGGGATGGAACTCGTTGCCAGCGGCGGAGTTTCGCGCGTGGAGGACCTCCACGCGCTGCTCGACGCGGGCATACCCTCGCTCGTCGGCGCGATCACCGGGCGCGCGATTTACGAGGGCCGGCTCGACTTGGCATCAGCCGTGCAATCATTGAAGGCGCGGATGACTTGAATTCGCCGCGGGATCTGTTGTAGCTTCTCGTTGAGCCGTCATTCCAGCTGAACCGCCCCAATTCCAACAGAAAGGGAACCCATCATGGCCCAAGGCGTTCTCGAACTCAGTGATCAATCCTTCGCAGCGGAAGTCCTCCAATCCGAAACCCCGGTGCTCGTGGACTTCTGGGCGACGTGGTGCGGGCCGTGCCTGCGGCTGGCCCCCATTGTCGAGGAACTGGCCAAGGACAACGCCGGAAAGCTGAAAATCGCCAAGCTGGACATCGACCAGGCCGCGGATCTCGCCGCCGAGTGGGGCGTCTCCAGCATCCCCACGCTCATCCTGTTCAAGAACGGTCAGGAGCAGGATCGCGTGCTTGGCGCCGTGCCCAAGTCTCAGCTCCAGGCAATGATCAACAAACACGTCAAGTAACTTCCCCCTTGTGCGTCGCGGGCTCGGATTGGCCGGGTCCGCGGCGCCGATTCTGCGAGCGCGTTCCCGATGAACTGTCCATTCTGCGGCGCCGATGACACACGCGTCATCAACTCGCGGGTCGCCGCGACGGGCGATTCCGTGCGCCGGCGTCGGGAATGCCAATCGTGCCATCGCCGCTTCACGACCTTTGAATACGTCGAGCAGTTCGAACTCGTCGTGACCAAGCGCAACGGCGCCCGCGAACCGTTCAGCCTGCAGAAGCTGGAGTCCGGCCTGCAGAAGGCCTGCGAGAAGCGCCCCGTCTCTCCGCAAACCATTGACAAGATGGTTCGCAACATCGAGCGCACGCTCATGACCGAGGCTGACCGCGAGGTCAGCTCCGAGGAGATCGGCCGTCTGGTGCTCAAGGAGCTCAAGGAGGTCGACCACGTCGCCTACCTGCGCTTCGCGTCGGTCTACAAACAGTTCCACGACCTGCAGGATTTCAACGCCGAAATCCGCAGCCTGCTGAAGACCGACCAGGCCTGAAGCCCCCCCCCAATACTATTCAAAACCTCATCCGGCCCCGCCAAAGTTGGTTTGACGGGGTCGTGTCGTTCCTGTAGCCTTCCGTGGAATCCTCAAGAGTGCACAGCCATGCCGGTCATCCTGTCGCCCCCCCAACAAATCACTGCGGAGCAATTCGCCGCGGACGAGCGGTGGGAGAAGTTTACAGAGCTCATTGATGGGGAAGTCGTTACTGTGTCGCCGGCTCGTTACGAACACAATCGCATCGCCTTGCGGTTCATCTTCCTCTTCGCCGAGTTCTGCCGAACCAGTGGAGGAGAATTCCGGTATGGCGGCGACAACGATGGATTCCTGATCTCCAGGAATCCGGACACAATTCTTTGCCCGGACGCTTCACTCTTCCGCAGCAGGGAAGGGTTGCTTGAGACTACTTGGCTTGAATTCGCTCCCGATCTGGCGGTGGAGATAATCTCGCCGTCTGAGTCCGCGCTGTCTGTCCTTCTCAAACGCAAGAAGTACCTAAACGCGGGAAGCGAGCAGGTCTGGATTGTCGACGTCAAGAATGAGCAACTGGAAGTTTACTTTCGCGACGGACGCAAGCTCATCGCTTCGAGCGGAGTGGCAATGAACTGCGAAGGCATCGCCGAAGGTCTCGTCGTCAAGTTGACCGAAATCTTCGCCCCCATCTGAGCCGAACCGTCTTATCCCAGCAGCACACCCGACAGCGCCAACAGCGCCAAACCCAGCAGGATCACCACCAGCACAAACGGTCCAAGAATCTCGAGTGCCTGGCCGACTTGACGCTTGAACTGTTCGTGCGCTTCTGCGCCCGCTTCGGGCTCTCGCAGGTCGCCGAGCCGCGTTCGGGCGGGCGGGATTGGCTGCGCGGAAGGTGGGGGAGTGGGCGGTTGGTGTTGGCGCCATTCCAGCTCACGCAACATCCGGTCATAGTCCTGGCGCAGTTTGGCGTCCAGCAATACGCGCCGGGCCTCCAGCAGATCCTTCGTTCGGCTGTGGTCTCCGCCGCGGTCGGGATGGTGGATTTTCATGAGCGCCCGAAAAGACGCGTCGATCACCACCGGACTCGCATCGCGCGAGACTTGCAGCAGCTCGTAGAAGGACTTGCCGTCGGATGTCATGGTCGTCGCTGACTCGGGTGCACCCAATGCCATGCGGATGCAGCAGGAATCATGCGCTCAAGGCGCATAAAAGTGACAGCCCCGGTGGTCGCCGGGGCTGTCGGGGTCCTGCTGGTGCTCCGGGTCAATCCGCCTCATGGTGGTCGATGCGCACCTCGGCGATCACCTTGTCCAGGATGCCCGGCGGCACCGGCTCGTAGTGGTCAAAAGTGGACTCGAAGATCGAGCGCCCCGAAGTCATCGAGCGCAGATCCCGGCTGAAAGTGGACATCTCCGCAGCCGGCACATCGGCGGTGATCACGACCTTGTTCCCTTCCGACTCGCTCCCCGCGATGCGACCGCGCTTGCCGCTGACGTAGCCCATGATGTCGCCCATGTAGGTCTCCGGCACCGTGATGGTGACCCGGTTGATGGGCTCCAGCAATTGGGGGGCGCACTTGGGCGTCACATTCTTGAAGGCCAGCGAAGCCGCCACTTGGAACGCCGCGTCTGAAGAGTCCACCGCGTGGTAGGATCCGTCGTAGCATTCGGCCTTGATGTCGATCACCGGGTAGCCCGCGAGGATGCCACGATCCAACGCCGCACGCAGGCCCTTCTCCACCGACGACTGGTAGTTGGTCGGAATCACACCGCCGACGATCTTCCACTCAAACTGGAATCCCTCGCCGCGGGGGAGGGGCTTGAAGCGCACCCAGCAATCGCCGTATTGGCCGCGACCGCCGGTCTGCTTCTTGAATTTGCCCTGGCCCTCGCCAACCTTGCTGATCGTCTCGCGATACTGCACACGCGGCGGCGCGGTGTTCACCTGGACCTTCGACATGACTTCCAGCCGGTGAATCGCCACCTCCAGATGCGTGTCACCCATCCCGGACAGCACCGTCTGGTGGAGCAGGGGATCGCGCACCACACTCAGCGTCAAATCCGTTTCCAGCAACTTGTGCATCGCCATCCCGAGGCGGTCCTCATCGGAACGATTCTTCGCCTCGATAGCGATGTGCGCCGTTGTTGGCGGCATGTGCGTCGGTTCGTACACGACTCCCGGGTGGCGCGGATCCAGCAGCGTGTCGCCCGTGTGCGTGTTCTCCAACTTCGCAAACGCGCCAATGTCGCCGGTGGATATTGCATCGATCGGCACTTGCTGCTTGCCGCGCTCGGTGATCACGTGACCCACGCGCGAGGTCTGGCCCGTGCGCGCATTCAGGATCATGCCGTCACCCCTGGCCTCGCCGGTGATGACCTTGAAGAACGACAGCCGCCCGACAAACTCGTCATTGACTGTCTTGAAGACAAAGGCGCTGAACGGTTCATCGCGCGAAAGGCGCTTCAGCTCGATCTCGCCCTCTGCGCCCTTCACATAGCCACGGAAGCCTTTGCGCTCGTGCGGGGGAGGGCATTCGACCTTCAGGAAGTTGGTCAGCACGACCAGGCCGATCTCCTTGGTGGCTGAACCACATAGAACCGGACAGAAACGCCCGGCTTCAAGGTCCTGACGCAGCCCGAGGATCACCTCCTCGTCCGTCAGTTCCTCCTCCATCAGAAACTTCTCGGTCAGCTCGTCGTTCCCCTCCGCGGCGGCCTCCACCAACTTGCGGCGGCCTTCCTTGGCCGCATCCATCAGCTCGGCTGGTATGGGCGTCTCCTTGACGCCGTTCCCCTCATTGATCACCGCGACCATGCGCAGCAGGTCGATGACCCCTCGGAAATTCGATTCAGATCCGATGGGCAGGACCACCGGGATGGTGTGGACATTCGGAAATGCTGTGTCGATGGACTCCAGCGCCACGTCGAAGTTCGCCCGCTCCTTGTCCATCTTGTTGATGAAGAAAGCCTTGGGGATGTGGTACTCGTCCGCAAAATCGCAGGCGAACTCCGTTCCCACTTCCACGCCACTGGTGGCGTCCACCACGACCAGGGCCAGCTCCGATGCACGCACCGCGTTCTTGATCTCGCCCACGAAATCCCGGAATCCCGGGCAATCCAGCACGTTGATCTTGATGCCATCGACCTCGAAGGGGAGCAACGTGGCATTGATCGAGCACTGCCGCTTGATCTCCTCCGGGTCGTAATCGGACTGCGTGTTTCCTGCCTCGACGGTCCCCGGGCGCTCGATGACGCCGTTCATGTGGAGGAGCGTCTCTGCCAATGTGGTCTTGCCAGACCCCGAGTGCCCCACAAACGCTACATTGCGGATATCTTCGGTGCGATATTGTTTCACGATTGCTCCTCTCGGCTTGGGCGTTTGAGGCAGGTGGCGGGAGCGAAGGATTCTCCCTCCAGATGCAGAAAGGCTTTATGAGAAGTGTCCGCGGGGGCCGCAACGGTTTCCTGCCAGCGTCCCGCCGGATTCCAAGTGCGTTTTTTTTTGATCGTGGTGGTGACAACGCCCGAACCCTGCTCCACGCTTTCAAACGAACCCCACCATCATCAATTACCGCCAGCGGCAGATTGAAAGACATTGGGGTTGGATGATTGAAAAGACCGGACTTTGCACTTGACGGACTGGCTCAAGTCCCAAGAGTGCCCGGGTACCCAAGAAAGGGAGAGCGCGGGAGCGGGATTTAGTGACAATCGGGCCTCTGCGCGGGGAGACCAACGTTTTGACTGACTTGATTCGGGCGTTCCTTGAATGCCGCGCACCAGCCCGCCGACGGCCAATCCCCGGGGCACAGGCAGACCTGCCCTGCCGCCAGCGGATGGCCAGAGATGCCGCAGCCATTCAGCAGGGCTTCACTCTGATCGAGCTGCTCATCGTTGTCGCCATTATCTCGATCCTGGCGTCCATCGCCGTGCCGAACTTTCTCGAAGCCCAGACCCGTGCCCGTGTGGCGGCCATGCGCAACGACATGCGTGTGCTGGCCACCGGCCTTGAGTCCTACCGGGTGGACCGCAACTCTTATCCCAGCAGGACCACATACCCAACCGGCAGTGTGCTGTCCCGTGCCGCTGATTCCAATATTCGAGCCTACGAGATGGGTCAAATCACCTCGCCCATCGCCTACCTTACGTCACTTCCGCGCGACTTGTTTGAAACAGGCCTTGCGCCCCCCAATAACCGAATCGACTACTGGCCCTACTCGATTTCGGAACCGCTGTTCGCTTCGATTCCAGTGATTTTGAACGGCATCCGGTCGCGAGGTGGAGAGTGGACATTGATGTCGGTGGGACCCGATGGAACCGTCGGCTTTTCACCGGGCGCCATGTGGGGTCATTTCCCCGCGACGCCCACCCAGTTTGGGATGTCATATCGGGACGAGTACGACCCCAGTAACGGCACCATCAGCGGGGGGAATCTTTACCGGTTCCAGAGCGGGCGGGACGGCACAGAAGTCTACCAAGGTCAGTGACCAGGAGGTTACACATGCAAGGTCGGCAATTTATGTGGAGCGGATGCGGTTGGACCGGTTGGATCCGGAACGCGGCCGTTCTGGCCACCGCGGCCATCGCGATGAGTGTCGGGAGTGCCTCGGCAGCCATCATCCCCCTCTCGGTGGAGGAGATCGTCGCCCATTCCGATGAAGTCGTCACCGGCCGCGTCGCTGCCGAACAGGAAGTCATCTTCACTCGTGGGCGGATCTTCACTGTAAGCGAGTTCATCGTCGACCAATCGCTGAAGGGGGATCGCCAACCCGGCGAATCCATTCAGATCGCAATCCCCGGTGGCGAGCTGGACGGCATCGGCATGATGGCCACCAACATCGCCACGCTCAAGCCGAACGAGGAAGCGGTCCTGTTTCTTGAGAAGCGTAGCGAGCCCGAACTCGCCGCAGTGGCCCAATCCCTGGATATGCCCGAGGACCACTTGACCTTGGTCTCTCCACGCATCATCGCCGGACCGCAGGGAAAGTTCAGCATCGTAAAGCTGGAAGAGCCCCGCAAGCAGGGCGACCAGGTCGTGGGCTTTGACGAAGTCACCCGCGTCGTGCGCGAGGTTCCCGGCCGCCGCATCTCCGTTTCGGACTATCCCAAGCTGGATGACTTCGAGGCTGCCATCCGGCGGATCGTCGAAGGGCAGGTTCCGGTCCGCCGCTCCGTTCGTTTGACCCCGGACGCCGAGCCGGTTGATGTGGCCGAGCGCGATCCAGCGGCCAAGGCGCTGCGGATCTTTGATCCCGTCAACATCGCCCCGCCAACGGTCAAGGGACGAACACTGCCAGCCGAAACCGACGTCCGCAGGGTGGAGACACCGCAGGAAGAAGCGGAGAAGTAGCCCCGTCATTTCCCGACTGGCTGTTCAGATGGACAGCCGGTCGATTCGATTACCGAGCCGTAGGCCGAAGGACCATTTAGACGAGGAATTCGATCCAATGGGTTTCAGGAACACTTTCGCAAACGCCGTGTTGGCCACGCTGATTCTTGGGCTCGCGGCCCCTGTCCCAGCCGGCATTAACCTGCAAGTCGCCAAGCGCTTGCTAGGCGACCCGGGTGATCCCAGTGACGACATCGTCGTGCCCGCGCCTCTTCGCTGGTCAGAGGAGTCGATGCCGATCCAGTTCTACGTCTTTAACCCGGGCGGCTCCGTTGGCAGCACCGCGGACGATTCGTGGATCCTGCCTGGTTTCTTCAACAACCGTGGCGTGTCCGATCTTCATGTCATCAACTCGCTCAACCGTTCCATGGAGCGTTGGAACGACGTTCCCTATTCGAACATGGAGTTCAATGCCAGCATCCTGCAGTCGTATCAGGCGTTCGTCTTCGACCCGATAAACCTGCCTTACGGCCCCGAGGACATGCGCATTGACGGCTACAATCTCATCACCTTTCAGGATCCCGTCCTGTCGCCGGGTGTGGGAATCGCCTCCATCACGACCATCACCTACTTTAACCGCGATTGGGATCCCTCCGAGGGGCCGTTCCTTCCCGGTAGCACCTTGAGCACCTTCACCGAGATTGTCGATGAAGGCGTCGCGACAGTCATCGGGGTGCGGGTTCCCGGCTCCGACATCTATGATCCGGACTTCACATTCCTCCTGCAGAATCGCTCCTACAAGGCCGGAGAGATCTTCGACGCGGACACCAGCCTCGCTCCGATGCCCGGCATCAGCGGCATTGATGATCCCGCTGGCGCCTTTGGCGGCTGGTACATCTTTCCTGACGACAAGGATCAGTTGGTCAACTATGACCCTCCCCTGACGGAAGAAACGGTCCTCGGCCTTCCGGACCTCGAGGGCGTCTTCATGCGCTCCTTCGGCCAGATGGCGGGTCTTGGACCCTCTTTCCTCTTCAACTCGGTGATGAGTCCGTACATCATCTATCAGACCACCCTGCTCAACGACATCTCTGGTCAAGAGTTCCTCGCCGACCCCTATGTGCGTCGCGAACTGACCCTCGACGACGAGATCACCATGGCTGCGCAGTATCCGTCGGAGGAGTACGGCTTCTCCGCTGGCGTCTTCGGCGATGTGATCAACGGCGCCTTGGTCTGGGATGGCTCGGCCACACCTTCCGAGGAGTTCACTGTTCCGGGCATCCCCAACCAGCTCGTCTTCATCGGCAAGCCGCGCAACGATGACCGCATCGACCTCGACACGCTGACTTCCCAATTCAGTCCCGGCTACAGTCTTTCCGAAGGCTTTGGCGAACTCAATGCGGGCAACATCCAGCTCATTGCCCACACGTTCACCGGACGCAATATCCCCCTCTTCCACGGAGTCAATTCCGGCTTCGATCCCATTATCACTCCCAATGGACAGTGGGAGATTCGCGGTCTTGAGCCCGGCTGCAACTATTACCTGTTCCTTGCTCCACCGGCGACCATGGCTCGCGATTACAGCGTGACAGTCTCCGAAGGAGATCAAGGCGGCGGCGGAGAGGGTGGCGGCCAGCCCGGCGGCACCGATGTCACCTTCGATACGCTCATCTACCCGTGGGACGAAGTTTCCCAAGCCTATGAGGCGCGATATCTGTCGACATCGGTCGACGAGTACGAGACAGAGTTCTTCGGTGGCGTTGTCGATACCTCCTTCCGCCCAGGATCCGGCAACGGACCCGATGGCGACACGGACGCCCTGTCCGTCCGCAGCAAGTATGTCCGCGTCGGAGTCACAGGTCAGGGGGTGGACTTCAACAACGACGGTGAGATCGGTCCCAACGAGATTGGCATCTCCGGCGATTATTTCGTCCAGATCAATCAGGGCCCTCTCTTCATCGCGAGCGCCCGCACCGTCTTCAAGCTCCAGGAGCTCAACAGCGTCGGTGCGATCACCGAGACCTTCTACATTGCCAATGATGGCTTCGGCTTTGGCGCCTTCCCGGGCCAGCTTCTGATCTCCGATGAGACCGTCGACGTCATCGACGGACTTTTCACTCTCACAAAGAGTTCGGGCCAGATCATCGGAAGCATCAGGATGCGCTGGGAAGTCGTGCAGTTCCCCAGCGTCAGCGGCCCCAACGCCCGAGGCGTCAAGGTCTCGTGGATCTTCGAGAACTCCTCGCCCAATGACTACATAGTCACTCTTGCCCATTTCCAGGACGTTGTCAGCCAGTTCACTGGTGATAACCTCTTGTTGTCGAACCCCGACATTTACGTAAACGGTAACCCGACCCCCCAGTTCAGCACTCTGTTCGCAGGTGGTGGCGTGCCGGATCGCCTGACTTGGTTCAACAACCCCGCCCGCAAGGACTACCGCTTCAGCGTCCTGGCCAACACGACAGAGTCGGGCCTCACTCCTCCGGCCGCTGCGATGACGGCCAACCGCTTCGTTCTGTTCCCGGAGGGAGCCGAGGGCTTCTTCAATATGCCCCCCGGGCACCCGCTGGCCTTTAACCAGGACGTCCCCGATCCGCCGCCGGTCTCGACCGGAATTCTCCTTCGCTGGGCGCCGCAGACCGTCGCGGCGGGTGGCTCCACGAGCATCTCCACCGGTGTCACCTATGAAATCGATCCGGTTATCCCTGGCTCCGTTGCCTTGCTCAACCTGCAGGAGAGCGGACTCCGTGCCATTTCACCCTCCGAGCGCTATGGCGACTTCCGCCAGCGAGGAACGCCCCTGTGCATTACCGGCAATTTGGGGCCGCTGCACTTCGTAACCAATCGCGCGACGACCGATGACATCCCGATCTACCAGGACAGCGATCGTGACGGCGATGGGGTGGTCGACTTCCTCGACAATTGCCCATTTACCCCCAACGAAGATCAGTTGGACAGCAATGGCAACGGCGTCGGAGACGTCTGCGAAGGCGATGTCGATGGCGACGGCATTCCCGACTTCCTCGACAATTGCGCCAACACCCCGAACCCCGAGCAGACCGACATCGATCTTGACGGGATCGGCGATGTCTGCGACACGGACATTGACGGCGACGGTGTTCCCAACGACCTCGACAACTGCCCCTTGGTCATGAATCCTGACCAAGCCGACTCCAACAACAATGGCATCGGCGACGCCTGCGAAGGAGACTTCGACGGCGACGGAGTTGCGGACGAGGAAGACAACTGCCCCTCAATCTTCAATCCATCCCAGTCCGACCTCGATGGCAACGGCATCGGCGATTCCTGTGACCCCGACATCGACGGTGACGGAGTCGCCAATGAGGCGGACAACTGCCCATTCGTCTTCAATCCCGGGCAGGAAGACAGCGACGACAGCGGCATCGGCGACGCGTGCGAGAACATCGGCTTCCTGCTCACCGACGTCAGCCCGTTCGCGACCTCCGTCCTCCAGGCCCAGACCCCGGATACCAACCTGTCCGCACTTGGCGTGGCAGTCGGCGACATCAACGGCGACGGCTACAACGACATCCTGCTGGCAATTAATGCGACGACCGATCAATCCACCGGTGGCCGCGCCAACCGCGTCTGGCTCAACGATGGCAAGAGCAACCCGGGCAAGTTCCGCGATGTCACCTTCGGCATCAACGGACAGCCCCAGTTCCCCAGCGATCCCAGCAATGACGATCGCTACCCCATCTCCCAGGACTCCACCTCGTTCATCCTCCTGTTCGACTTCGACAATGACGGTGACCTCGACGCCTACGAGGCCAATCAGTTTACTTTCGACCGCCTCCTCATGAACGTCGACGTCGACGATCCCGCCGTCAACCCCGCGCCCGACGGTGATTCCTTCGGTGATGGCTTCTTCATCGACGTCTCCGGCCTGGCGCTTCCGCGCCTTCTGGAGCTGCCGCGCACGGGCCGTGTCCGCGCCGCGGACGTCAACGCCGATGGCGCCCTGGACCTCATCATTGCCCATCTCGATTTCGGATTTGACATCGAGCTCACGGAATCCAGCGATGAGTATCAAAAGGACTTCGATCCGCCCGAGGGCGAGGAGGACGGACCGGGCGATCTTCAGGGCTTCATCGGAGGACCGCTGCGATATAGCGAGCGCATCCTCATCAACCGCCGCAACGACCTGATCGTCGAGGACGGCATCGGTGGATTCATGCCGATCCCCTATGGCGTTCCCGATCCATTCCTCTATCTGCTCGACTCGGATCCAGACCGCTACATCGAGATCTTCCCGCCACTGGCGCCTCTCATCAATCCTGATGGCGTGGAGACCACTTGGTTCCGCGACGAGACGCTCGGAAAGGACCAGATCTTCAACGGGGTTGTCGGCTATGTGTTCCCCGGCGGCATTGTGGACCCGACGCAGATCGTGCCGGAAGAGATGCGTGACCGGCTTCCGCCGCTCATGATGGACCTGCTCCCCGCGCCTCAAAGCGGCAGCGATGTGGACGTCGACTGGAGCATCACCTCGGAAGTCGCCGTCGGCCGCTTCTTGGATTTCAGCCCCGGTCCCGACATCTACGTCGGCAATGCCATTAACTCTGGCATCGAAAGCCGTAGCGGATCCAGCATCGACGGGTACAACCCCGTTCTCTCAAATCTGGATCTCGATGGCGATTGGGTGCCGGACGGCTACTTCTTCAACGTCAACTTCGGCACCGACTTCATCTATGGGCCGGTCGTGACCGTGGTCATCGATCCGGACAATGAAATCACCGAAGAAGTGCCCACCATCATGTGGCCCTTCCTCATCGGCATCCCCGAGGTCTCCGATGCCGATTCGCCTCCCAAGAGCGACTCCTCCACTGGTGAGGACGATGACTGGCCGCTCCTGCGCTACTTCACGACCGGTGTCGCCTCGGCGGACATCTTCAACCGTGGGTTCGCCGATCTCCTGGACGCTTCCACATCGGACGGCATCCAACTGTCCACGACTTACAACGTGCTCGGTGCCGGCGATCACCTGCCTGGTATGGGCATTCGCCGCAGTCTGGATCAGGGTTTCGCGCCAACCTTCCATGGTTTCAGCTCCGGTTTCGCGCTCATGCAGCCGTGGGCCTCAAGGCGCGTTGGTATTGAATACGAAGTAGAACCGTTTGGTACGATCCAGAGCAGTCTGGACTATCCGATCTACGCGGGTGCGTTCCTTCCCACCTTCACCTACACCCGCCAGACGCCCAGCCACTGGGCCGTCGAGTTCAGTGAAGGCGACAGCCTCTTCGAAGATGGCGCGTACGTCACCCGACTGCGCTCCATTCAGACGGCAGACTTCCGTCGCTCGGGCCTCAAGGACGTCGTGACTGTCGGCGATGCCCCGCGGTCGCTCATCAACGTGGCCTCCACCATCGGCGGCCTGATCGACCTGTGGATCAACATGGATGCCTCCGGCTTCTTCCAGGAGTCATGGCGCAACGTCAGCCAGGCGGCCATCCGCCCCAACGACGACAACTCCCGCATCGCGGGCACGCACCTCATGCCCTTCGATGCCGATGGCGACGGGGACTTCGACCTGTTCGTCACGCTTCAGGCCGGCATTCAGCGTCTGTTCATCAATAGCCTGTTCGAATCCAGCCCCAGCCTGACCAACCTGAGCGACCGCCCGATCTTCATGGACAACACCCGTGAGCTGATCGACGACGGCCATGGCGTCGGCGTGGAGGACTTCTTCCTTGGCCCAGCGCCCTACAACAGCTTCGTCGCCGGTGTGGACTCTGCCGACGTCGACCGCAACGGCCTGATCGATCTGGCGATCTTCTGCGGCGCTTACCTCACCTCGGAAGGTGACCGCAGCCAGATCTTCCTGAACCGTGGCAAGCCGGAGGTCCCGGGATCGGCAGTCTACGTCCCCGCGAACACGGCTTACCCCGGCGGACGCCGTGTCCTCCATGGCTTCCCCTACGGTCTTGAACCCGACTTGGCGAAGGCTTCCAGCGGCAAGTTCGTCGACATCAACAACGACGGTTCGTGGGACTTGATCGTCGGTCACTATGGCGAAGCAAACCGCCTGTACCTGAACCGCAACGCCAACGCCCCGGACCTGTTCTCCTTCATCCCGGAGAACCCGATTCTTGACCGCACGCTTCTGACCGAGATGGGCTTCGATCCGGCCACGTTCTACAGCACCAACAACCCGCGTGAGTTGATTGACCCGCGCGACGACACATTCCCGCCCGAGGTCAAGGCGGCAGAGGGGCTTGGATCCGGAGTGTTCGAGGATCAATCGTCCTTCGTCGTCTTCGACATCGACAGCAACCCGATCGCCACGCGCCTTCCCTTCGTTGGCGACGGCGACGACCCCCGCTCCTTCACCAACGAGATCGCCATCGGCGACATCAACAACGACGGATTCACCGACGTGCTCTACGTCAACGGCTTCGCCGGCGCCGGTGCCCCCAACGTTCTTCTGATGAACCGCACGGCTGGCGATCCGGGGAACAGCTCGTATTACACCGAGCGCTACTTCGAGGACGTCAGCCACCTGCTCGGACCGGAAGCTTCCGGCCTGATCGGCGACTCGGCCCATGCCGTGTTCTTCGACGTGAACAACGACGGTTGGCTCGACCTTGTGGTGGCAAACCGCCGCATCGAGGGTGGCGCGCCCCCAGGTGTCGACGAGAAGATGTGGCTGCTCCTCAACCAGGGCGGCTTTGGTGGAACACCCGGACAGTTCGTCCTGGATCCGTCATTCCCGTCGCTCACCATCTATGCGACCAAGATCGGCGTTGCCGACTTCTCGCGCCGCGGCGACATCGCCGAGGACATGAACGGCGACGGCATCGTCACTGATGTCGAAATCCAGAAGTTCGAGGCCCTCGTCCGTGCCATTGATCCCGCGCGTTTCGACGGCGACCCGAACACGACGCCGCAATTCGAGATCCGCGAGATCGATCCGGTCTTCGATGGCGGCTTCCGTCAACCGGTCGTGGACACGCTGCTCACCGGTGACCCCATGAACCCCAAGCGCGTCACCCGCCGGCCGCAGCGCTATCTCGACATCGATGGCGATGGCAACTTCCGCCAGATCCTCGACATGGTCGTCACCACCGCCGGCCCCGCTTCGGCCATCGGCCGCACGGTCTACCTGGCCAACGACGGCAATGGCTTCTTCACGCCCATCGAGTCGCCATTCCCCGATGATGCCATCGTCGCCGAGCGTTACTACGATATCAGCATCGGCGACGTGGATGGTGATGGCTTGCTGGACTTCACGGTGGCCTTTGCCAACGCATTGGGTTCCGACCGTTTCCCGTCGGCACGCCTGTACCACAACCGCAGCACGCCGGGAACGCCGGTCTTCGCCCGATTGGGCGAGTCGGAAATCCCGCACCCCAACTCCACTGACTTCGGCCCGAACTACGACGGCCAGGGCGAACTGGTCGGCCGCTACCCAGGCACCGACGGCAATGCCCGCGGCATTGAGCTGCTCGATGCCGACGGCGACGGCGACCTCGACCTGTTCGTCGGCGAACTCGGCCGCCTCGGCACCGACCTGCGCTCCTACGCCGGTCTGAACGCCTTCTACGAGAACCGCCTCGATGGACGCAGCTTCTCCGCTCCGCGCACCGAGCTGTTCCACCGTGAGGGCGTCGATTCGGTCCCCGGCGAGACACCGGTCGTGCCGACGCTTACCCTCGTGGCCGTCAGCCCGTCGCAGGCCTATCGTGGCGAGTGGCGCGAAATCCGCCTGCACGGTTCGGCCTTCAAGCCAGGAGCCGTCGTCACCTTCGGCCAAGGCGTCAGCGTCATCGGTTCGCCCGTTGTGCTGAACCCGGGCACCATCGACGTGCGCGTCTTCGTCGAGGCAGGAACAAGCCTTGGTGGCCGCACGGTCCGCGTCTACAACCCCGACGGTGGAGTCGCCGAGTCCACACCCGGCCAGTTCATCGTCCTCGATGCGCCGGTCCCGGAGATCCCCGAGGTCACCGACTGGATCTTCCTGAACTAACCACTGCGGGATGTCTGGTCCCGGAGAAAACAATCGCCATCGTGCCCCCCTCTGATCCAATCAGCGGGGGGCACTTCATTTGTCCACCCCGGCAAAGCGAGCGACCGACGTGCAGCCCACCTTCCACGATGCCACGGACTTCGGAGCCGCCATGGAGCCGCTCCTGTGGGCCCAGGAACTCTCGGGCCTCAACGGCCCCATCCGTGGTGTTGGCAACCCTCGTTTGCTACTTTCGCCCAGAGCGGCCCTCGTCGGCAGCCGTGTGGCCACCGGCTGGGGCCTGGCCTCTCTGGAAGCCATCGCCATGGGTATCGCGGCCCAGGGCATCGTGGTCGTCAGCGGCGGCGCCGTTGGCAGCGATTGTGTCGCCCATCGTGCGGCGCTGGCCGCGGGCGGCAGCACCATTGTCGTTCTCCCGTGCCGGTTGGAGGACATCGATCTGGCCATCTGGCGTCGGGAGTGGAACATCGACTGGGACATGGAACGGGTCCTGTTCCTCTCGCCATTTCAGCGCAATGAGCGCCCGCGCAAGAACCACCCGATCATTCGCAACCGCCTTGTCGCCGCCTTGGCCCATGTCGGTGTCGTCGGTTCCACTGGCATCTCCGGCGGCACCAACCACACACTTTCGGAGCTAAAGCGCCTCAGCCGCCCCGTCTACGTCCTCGACACTCAATCGCGGGACGCAAGGCTGCAGATGGCACTCAAAACCTTGGCCAGTGGTGGCGCCCGTCTATTCTCCGCAGAGCAAGCCCTCTCCCCGTCGCTACACGCTGAGATCGTCCGCGCGACAATCCAGGGCGCCCGCCGCGACGAGGCGGATTCCAGCGGCCAAATGCGCTTCTGCGAGCCTACAGCCACTTACGGCACGGAGCCAGATTCCTCGTGACCGACTCCGCACCTTACATGCTCGCCGACGTCGTCTTTGCCCTTCCATTGCCAGAGGCCTTCACCTATCAAGTGCCAAGTGATCTCTCGCCCGCACTGGAGATCGGCTGCCTGGTCGAATGCCCTTTCGGTCGCCAAGTCCAGATTGGCTGCGTGGTCGGCCTGCGTGAAGCGCCCGAACTTCCTGAAGGCACAAAGCCACTCACTCGCCGCGTTTCCAGTACCTACGCTATCTCGCCAGAGATTCTTTCGCTCTCAGAGTTCGTCTCGGAATACTACATGTGCACGCGCGGCGAGGCGCTCGGGGCGATGTCGCTGGTTGGATTCAGCGACACCCGCGACCCATCCGAGGGGCACGTTCGCCTGCGCCGCGATTGGATGACTACGCACGGCGATTCCATGACGCCAAAGCAACTGGCGGCGTGCGCGGATATGGAGAAGCTCGACTTTCCCGCCGGCACGCGTGCGGCTCTTGCGCGGCTTGTACGTGTCTCCTCCAGTGTCATCGACCGTCTCGCCGCACTGGAGGTCCTCATCCCCGATGACGGCGGCAGGCCGAAGCAAACCGCCTTCACGCCAGAGCCACCGCCGGAACTCACGAAGGAACAGGCTCCCGCGCTACGCGACATCCTCGACGCCGCGCACCATCCCCGCTTCGAGGTCTTCCTGCTGTTCGGCATCACCGGAAGCGGCAAGACAGAGGTCTATCTGCGTGCCATGGCGGAGGTCCTCGCCATTGGACGCACGGCGCTTTGCCTCGTGCCGGAAATTTCCCTCACGCCGCAAGCCGTCGAGCGATTCGAGCGTCGCTTCGGCGGAATGGTGGGTGTCTTTCATAGCCAGGTCACGCGGCGCGAGAAGCTGCACCTATGGAACCGCATCAACAAGGGCGAGATCCGGCTCGTGATCGGCCCGCGTTCCGCCGTCTTCGTGGCGTTGCCAAACCTTGGTCTCATCGTCGTCGACGAGGAACACGAAGGGAGCTACAAGCAGGCCGAGACTCCACGCTATCACGCGCGCGACGTTGCCATCATCCGGGCACAACGGCTGGGAATTCCCGTCGTCCTCGGCAGCGCGACCCCTTCCATGGAATCATTTCGCAATGCCGAGACGGGCAAGTACCGCTTGATGGAACTGAAGGAGCGCCCGCGCGAACGCGCCCTCCCTCCCGTGTCCGTAGTCGATCTCGGCGCCGAGATCGAGCAACAGGGGAGCTACATGAAGCTCTCCCAGCCCCTGCGCGAAGCCATCAACCTGCGCCTGCAACGCGGCGAGCAATCACTGCTGCTCCTCAATCGCCGCGGCTTCTCCAACTTTCTCTTCTGTCCCAAGTGCAAGTGGGTGGCCAAGTGTCCCGATGACGACGTGGCCATGACCATTCATCGCCGCGGGCCGCCGCGCAAGGAGCAGGAGGCGGGGGAGTTGGATCTGTTTGAGCAGGCGGAGAAGGCTCATGTCCGCAGCGACTTCGAACTGCGTTGCCATTTCTGCGGGCGCAAGGAGACGCTTCCCGTCACCTGTCCCGGTTGTGGCGCGGAGGGCATGATCACCGTCGGCACCGGCACACAACGTGCCGAGGAGGAACTCGTCGCCGCGTTCCCCACCGCCCGCGTCATCCGCTTCGACATGGACACGATGGGCCGCAAGGGCGCCTTTGAAGGAGCATGGCGCAGCATCAGCGCCGGCGAGGCCGACATCATTCTCGGCACGCAGATGATCGCGAAGGGATTGCACCTCGAACGCGTGACACTCGTCGGCGTCGTCCTGTGCGACCAGGGGCTGTTCCTTCCCGACTTTCGAGCGGAGGAGAGAACATTCACCCTGCTCACACAAGTCGCTGGACGTTCCGGCCGCGAGGCCGACGGCGAGGTCATCTTCCAGACCTTCATGCCGCGGCACTCGGCGATCAAGCACGCCACCACCCATGACTATCGCGCCTTCTACACCGAGGAACTCCGCCGCCGCAGGCAGTTGGGATTCCCACCATGGTCGCGGCTCATCGCGGTCACCATCAGCCACGAAGATCGCGACCGCGCCTGGAAGGCCGGCCGCATGCTTGGCAACCTCCTTTGGCGGAAGGGCAAATCCCCCGGTTTCTATGGCGTCAAGCTCTCCGGTCCCACCATCGCCCCCATCTCGCGGTTGGCAGGGCGATTTCGATACCGCATCCTGCTACGCTCCCAGCGTGGGCACATCGCCCGCGCCCTCCTCCGGTCGGCCCTGACCGACCCCGAGTTTGACCCACATCGAACGACTCGTGTTGCCGTCGACGTCGACCCGGTTGACCTTATGTGAGCATCTCCAATCCGTGGATCCGGGAATCCAACATGAGCGAAGGACAACCTCAAGACATCCACGCCACAATCTGGTCCTCCGTCCGCCAGTTCGAGGATTGGCTGGTCGGCGTCCGGAGGGGCTTCGGCACCGGCCGCGATGCACTCAAGTGCTTCCTCGCCGTGGAGGGACGATCCGTCTTCAACTGGATCATTCCGGGCCTTGGATTTCTGGGCATCCTGGTACTCTATGCCCTGTTCAGCCTGTGGACGTCTGTGGTGGTGGGCGGGGTCTACCTGTTTGGCGCCGTGATCCGTGTCTTTGTCTTCGATTACTTGATCTTCGTGTTCGGGCTGCTTTCCGGCCTTAACATGGCCCGCCGGTGGCGCATGAATCCCGCCCAGGTCGAGGAGCTCAGCCTCGTCCCCCTCGAACCGTCAGTACTTGGCGGAATCTTTGCATCTGGTACAATTCGTACATGGCTACGATTGCTCATTGTTTTTGCTGCCATCGAGACCGTGATCTGCATTCCCCACCTCGTGGAATTGAGCAATGCATTCCGGACGGCCAATTTGGACCCCCTGATGGTGATTGGACATCCCGCTGGTTGGCTGACGCTCCTTACCATCATCATCTCGCCATGGGTGATGGCATGGTTCCATTTCGAATCCATCCGCCTGGCGCATTGGATGTTCGCGGCACACGCACTGCCTCGTGTGCCGTTGCTCCGTGCCGCCATGGTCAACTTTGTCACCATGACCTCCCTGGTGATTGGCTTGTCCGGACTGGGGTCAGCGGTCACCGGCATCGTCTTCGCCGGTATCAGCCTCCTCGCCTTCTTTGGCATGATGACTCTTGGTTTCGGCGGCTTGGACGTATCATTCCACTTCGGCTACACCATCTGGATGCTCGCCGCAGTGGGCGGAGCCCTGGTGGTGTTGTGGCTGAAGCGCGTTATCTCCCGCCAGTACGAGGCCATGTTCATCCGCTCGTGGCTCATGTATCAATGGTGGGGTGCGGGGGAGACGACCCAGCCCGCCCAATACCCTCGCGACATGCAGAGAGCCGTCCCGTACTGGGAGCTCTACTACCGCATGCGCGAAGAGGAACTGGCGGATCTACCGCTGGAAAAGCGCGCCCAGACCCGCCGTTATCAGCAATACATGAAACGCATCGGCTCGGCTCCACCAGCCATTCCCCCCGCAGGTGGTTGGAAGGTGGTCAGTCCGGAGACTCTCAGCGCTCGCGAAGTGGGGACACCGGATCCTGAACTGCAATCGTCGCCCGATCCCGAAACCATTACTTCAGGTGAAAGCTGAGCGTCTCCATCTCGATGGCAAGATCCACATAGTGCACATGCACATGATCCGGCGTGCGCAGGCGCGTCGGGACAAAGTTCAGGATCGCCGTGATACCCGCTTCCACCAACCGGTCGGTGACGGTTTGAGCCGCATCCTGCGGCACGGTCAGGATCGCCAACTCTACCCCGTACTCCAGCAGGCGATCCTCCAACTCGTCGATCAAGTGTACCTTCACCGGCAGCCGCTTGTGCTCGGCTTCGTTGATGGCGATGTCAAACGCACACATCACGCGGAACCCTTGGCGCTGGAAGCCGCCATAGGATAGCAGCGCCGTGCCCAGGTGACCCACGCCGATCAGGGCCACGGCGATCTCGCGGTCAGTCCCCAGGATTGACTTGATGCGACGCCGAAGATCCGACACCTGATAGCCATAGCCCGGAATGCCGAACTGCCCGAACGTCGCCAGATCCTTTCGCACTTGTGCCGAGTTCAAGCCCAGCAACTCTGCCAACTCGTTGGAACTGACCTTGTCAACCTTGTCGCGCTCCAGGTTCTGCAACACGCGCGAGTAAAGCGACAACCGCTTCACGACTGCCTTCGGAATGCGGCGCGAGTCCGTGCCGTTTGTTGATCCGTTGGTTGATGAAGGGCTTCGTGTGACGTCTGACATGTGGTAAATTGGCTTCCCTTGGCTTTCGCGGCGCTCGATCCTGAATCAACCCACCCTGACAGCCGCTGCAAGTGAAACCACACACTTGCAGAACAATCATCTCAGGCGGGCGTAGCGATAGTCCTCCTCGGGGAACTTGTCCACCGGTGCGCACATCTCATACAACCGCGAGACGATTCGGGGCCCCACGCGATCCCTCAACTCGACATCGTCGCAATTAGTCGTCACAATCAGCGGCTTCGAGTTCTCGTACCGCCGATTGACGATCAGGTACAAACGGTCGCGCACCCAATCGGTTGCCTTCTCCGCCCCCAGATCGTCGAGCACGAGCAACTCCGCTCCTTCCATGTCTGCCAGGATCTCCGCCTCCTCCTCGTCCGCCCCCTGCCGGTACGATCCCCGCAGCCGATCCAGCAGGTCCGTCACATTGCAGTAGATCCCATGGAATCCCCGGTCGAGCACCTCCATCAGGATCCCGACCGCCAGGTGGGTCTTCCCGGTGCCGGTGTTCCCCCGCAGCAGAAGCCCCTTCTCCATGCCCGGCTGAAAAGCCATCGCATAGCTCTGGGCAAACTCCCGGGCGTCGCGCCGGCGATTGTCGGGCCCCTTCACCTCAAAGGTGCGCAGCGACTTGTTGCGGAATTTCTGCGGGATCCGCGCCTCGCGGTACCGTTCCTGTCGCTGCAGCTCCTCCCATTGCCCGCAATCGCACCGGGACACCGATCCGTCTTCGGCCATGATCAGGCCAAGACCGCGGCATTTCTCGCACGGGGCAGTAGGGGCTGGGGGCTGAACGATTCGCATGCAGACTCTCCGTCGAAGGGCATCGCCCTTTTGGCGGCTCCGGCTTTGGTACTGCAAAGGGAATCCTGAGCCGCTTCACAAAGACCCTTGCCTGAACCCCGGACTCTGGGGCTACTCGGGACATGATTCGCCTGCTTCTCGACCCGCTCAACGTGACCGTCGCCCTCGTGGTGTTTGCCATCGCGACGCCCGCCCTTGCGTGGGTGCTCAGGGGCCGCCTGCCCGCTCCGCGCCAAGCCATCGCCCTTGGCGCCGTGGGCCCGCTTCTCCTGCTGCTCTGGGGGATTCAGCATCTGCTCTTCGAGCTAATCGGCTTTGCCTCCGTATGGAGCGCCCTCATCCAGCTTGTCCTTGCGGTCGCCCTCGGCATTGCCGCCGGGTGGTACATCTCGACCGGAGCCAACACCACCACGAAGGGAAAACCCAATCCTTGAACGGCACGTTCGTCCTTCTCTGCGCCATGCTGCTCGGTACGGCTGTTGTCAGGGCCGAATCCGAACGCGAACTCATCAAGCCCCGCGCGATCCAACTGGGGGACACCATCGCCCTGGTGGCGCCCGCATCGCCGGCATCCAATGAACTTGTCGACAACGCAGAGACCACCCTGCTGGAACTGGGATTCCAAGTGGTCCGAAAGCCCAATGTGACGCAGCGCGCCGGTTATCTGGCCGGTGACGACGAGACCCGCGCCACCACATTCATGGAAGCATGGCTCGACCCGGAGGTTGACGCCATCCTGCCCGTCACTGGCGGCTATGGCGCCATGCGCATCCTCGACCGGCTAGACTACGAAGCCATCCGCGCCAATCCAAAGCCCATGATGGGATTCAGCGACATCACCGCCCTGCACCTGGCCATCAACAAGCGCGCCGGCGTCGTGACCTATCACGGACCAAACATCATCTTCATGCTGCAGCGCGACGGCGTTGACCGCTCGTTCGCCGGGCAAACCGCCGAGCGCATCCTGCTTCGCACCACCGGCGCACAAGGAGTCAGCCCTGAGCCCACTCCCATCCAGTACGACCTGGAAAGCATCTCCCTCGACACGCGCGCCCTCGTGCATGGCCGCGCTTCGGGCCGGCTTATCGGAGGCAATCTCAGCCTTGTTGCGGGGCTCATGGGTACGCCCTACGAAATCGAGACGGATGGCAGGATTCTCTTCCTGGAAGACGTGAACGAAGCGCCTTATCGCGTCGATCGCATGCTTTGCACTCTGGAGTTGGGCGGAAAGCTCGACAACCCGGCTGCCGTCATCCTCGGCGATTTCCGTGACCGAGACGCTGAGAAGCAGGACGATAGCCAATCAACCTATGCGGCAGTCTTCGATCGCTACTTTGGCGCGCGCCAGTATCCCGTGCTCATAGACTTCCCGGTTGGCCACATTATTGAGAACGCCGTCCTCCCCGTCGGCATCCTCGCCGAAGTGGACACCGCCGGCCCCACAGTGCGGCTACTGGAATCACCAGTCGCAGAAGAGTGATGCATTTAGCCAAGAGATAGACTCTGAAGTGGGCTGATTGCAAGATGGCAGGAAGTCACCCACTAAAAGTAGCACGGGCATCTTGCCCATGACGCTCTTCTTGAGGCAATTGACTCGAGGGTGGAGCGTGAGGCTGGCGCGCTTGGCGCCCACCCTCACGATGTATCCGCTTTGACGGACATGCAGGTTGCCCCAGCTACTCTATTCTGAGATTCACTCAAGTAGTAATGTAATCAAAGAATGCGAAGGAAGGACGTGAAAGGAACGTGGTTCAGCCGTTTCGCCTGCACATAATCACGCGCCTGACATCATCCCGCTATACGGCAAACTGATCTTCCCCAACAGCGCCGGATGCCGCGCGCCTGTTGCCTCTGGCAAGTTGCCCGCCAAGGCATGCATCAACTGATTCCCCAACACTGCAAACGCAATGGCCTCCTTCGCGTCAGAGGCAACACCGTGTTCATCAGAAGTGCCAACCCGCGCCGGCGCCAATGCCTCGCGCAACATTCCCATCAAGGTGCGGTTGTGGATGCCGCCACCGGAGACGATGACCTCATCAATTGCATTCCCTCTCGGCAGATGGCTGCGAATCCCATTGGCAATCGAACGCGCGGTCAGCGCCGTCAGCGTCGCCAGCAGATCCTCCAGACGCCTCCCTTCCCATTGCTTGAGCAGCGCATCCACAAACTCGCGGCCGAACAACTCGCGCCCTGTGGACTTTGGCGGAGGCGCCGCGAAATACGGATGTGCCAGCAACTCCGCCAGCAACGCCTCATCCACGCGACCCTTCATTGCCAATGATCCGCCAGGATCGTGCGTCAATGACGGATCGGTTGTCGCTGCCACCAAATCCAGTGGTGCATTGCCCGGCCCCGTGTCGAACGCCACCAGCGGTTCGCCATCCGCCACCAACGAAATATTTCCAACGCCCCCAATGTTCACCAGAACCCGTCGCACGCCCGGCTTCATGAACACCAACCGATCGAAGAACGGCACCAGCGGCGCCCCTTCCCCTCCCGCCGCGATGTCCGCCAGGCGAAAATCCGTCACGGTCAGGATGCCTGTCATCTCTGCGATCGAACTGCCATCCCCCAACTGCAGTGAGCTGCACGCCTGCTGTTGTCCACGCGGAATGTGATACACCGTCTGCCCATGACTTGCCACAAACGCCACATCGGCGGGGGAGACCCCGGCCGACTTCAACAGCCTCGACACCGCATCTCCATAGGTCCTTCCGAGCAGCACATTCAACTCGCAAATGTCCCCGACCCAGCCCGTGTCCATGCACTTCAGGATCCGCTCTCTTAATCCATCAGAAAACGGATACGACTCGAACGCAATCGTCTCGACCCTTGTCGCACTCCCGGCCCCCGCAATCCTCACCAATACCGCATCAATCCCATCCGCCGACGTCCCCGACATCAACCCAACCGCCAACACATTCGAATCAGGGCCCAAAATGGAAACGTTCATCAACCTTCCATCCAATCAAATTATCAATGCATCCACACCACCCCAATATCCACCACCACCAGTCTCCATCCCCTCTTCATCCCTTGTCCCTACTTAATCGTCCTTCCTAAAATGCCCTCCCCGGCTCTTGCGATTGCGATATGCAGCGTGCACGATCGCCAATGCCGCCTGCGCGCCATTGCGCAGGCCGATCAGTTCATCATTCAGCCGCGCGCGCCGATAGAACAATTCCACGTCGAACTGCAAGTCGCGCAGGATCCGCAGCGCCCGGTGCATGCGTCGCGTCGTTCTCACCAGCCCCACGTAGTTCCACATCGTCTGGCGGATGCTCATCCAATCCTGCGCCACGAGCGCCGGATCGACCTCTTCATCCTCCATCTTCCAAGGCACCACCTTCTCCGCCGTTGGCATGCCGTTCTCGTTGGCGTGCTGCGCGATGTCCTCGCCTGTGGCAACACCCCACACCAGGCCCTCCAACAGCGAAGTGCTCGCCAGGCGATTTGCGCCATGCAGGCCCGTGCAGGACACTTCGCCCACGGCGCGCAATCCCTTGATGGTCGTCCGCCCCACCAGGTCTACCAACACACCGCCGCAGCAATAATGCGCCGCCGGCACCACGGGGATGGGTTGGCGGGTCATGTCGATGTTGAACTCCATCAGCGACTTGTGGATGAACGGAAAACGCTGGATGATCCAATCGCGATCCTTGAACGAAATGTCCAGGTACATGCACGGCTCGCCCGTCGCCAGCATCTCCTCGTGCAGCGCACGCGCCACCACATCACGCGGAGCCAGTTCCTCGCGCGGGTCGTATTTGTGCATGAACGCCTTGCCATCCGCGCCGATCAGCTTTCCGCCTTCGCCGCGTACCGTCTCGGAAATCAGCAGGCTCGTCCCAAACCGGTGATACAGGGCCGTCGGGTGAAACTGGATGTACTCCAGGTTCACGATCCATGCTCCTGCGCGATAGGCCATCGCAAGGCCGTCTCCGCGTGCGCGCTTTGGGTTGGTCGTGTGCAGGAACACCTGCCCCAGCCCTCCCGTTGCCAGCACCGTCTCCCGCGCGACGAATGGTTCGACCGAGCCGTCGTCCTGGTTGAAGACGTAGGCACCAAGCACTTGCGGAGGCTTGTAGTAATCCCGGGGATCGGCCGTATGATTCCCCGTCAGGATCAAATCCACCCCGGTGGCATTGGTCAAAATCCGAACGTTGGGATGTGCCGCCACCGTGCGCCCCATGGCGCGTGCTATCGCCTCGCCGGTCAAGTCCCCCACGTGAAGAATCCGCTGCACGCTGTGCGCGGCCTCCTCCGTCAGATCCAAATTTCCCGCGGCGTTTCGGTCGAAGGCGACACCGCATCGCTCGATCAAGACCTTCTTCACCAACTCCGGCCCACGCTCACTCAGTTGCCGCACCGCTTCGAGACTGCAGATGTCCGTCCCTGCGATCTGGATGTCCTTTGCCAACAGGCCAGGCGAGTCTTCCGGACTCGTGTAGATGATGCCACCCTGCGCCCACGAGGTACTGGATCCCTTGTCCGGCGCCGGCGCGTTGGTCAGCATCGTCACCTGCAACCCCGCATCCGCCGCCGCCAATGCCGTCGCGCAACCGGCAACACCGGAGCCTATCACCAACACGTCGGAATGATGTGGCATGCGCGAATGTGCCTTTCAGTCAAGTGCAGGATTATGCCTCAAAACATCCCTCAGTTCGTCCACTGTGTCCACTCCGTCCACCTCCTCCACCACGTCCACCCCCGCCCCCTCCGCAGGGCCAGAGCAATGCCCGCCGGGTCTCGGCGGGCATTGGGATCAAACTCGTTTGTCCGGCACCATCAAGCCACGCCGGCTGCGGCCAATTTACCGCTGCCGCGCTTCTGCTTCAGCACCGCGCCAATGAAGTCGCGGAAGAGCGGATGCGGCTGCAGCGGACGCGACAGGAACTCCGGATGGAACTGGCATGCCACATACCACGGATGATCAACCAACTCGACCATCTCCACCAGGTCCGTCTCCTCGAACACACCGCCGATGCGCATGCCGTTTTCTTCCACCAACGCCCGGTACTGATTGTTCACCTCGTAGCGATGGCGATGGCGCTCGTGGATCAGGTCCTTGCCGTATGCCGCTTGGGCCTTCGTCCCCGGACGCAATTTGCACGGGAACGCCCCCAGCCGCATCGTGCCGCCGAGATCCAGCACCGCCTTCTGGCTGCTCATCAGGTCGATCACCGGATGCGGCGTGCCTTCGTCAAACTCGCGGGAGTTCGCCTGGTCCAGACCGCAAACCGTCCGCACAAACGCGATCATCGCCACCTGCATCCCCAGGCAAATCCCGAAGTAGGGGATATTGTTGATGCGTGCGAACGTCGCCGCGTGTATCTTCCCCTCGATCCCGCGCGTGCCAAAACCGCCGGGGATCAGGATCCCATCCACCCGCCCGAGCGATTCCTCCAGCTCGTGCAGCTCCACCTCCGAATCGATGCGCTCGATGCGCAACTTGATCCCGTGATGCGCCGCGCTGTGGTGCAGCGCCTCGTAGATCGACTTGTAGGCGTCCTGCAGCTCGATGTACTTGCCCACAACGCCGATGGTCACTTCTTCCGTCGCCGACTTTGCGCGCTCGATCATCCGCCGCCAATCGTTCAGCTTCGCGTCGTGCGTCACCAGGCCCAGCTTCGTCGTCACCCAATTGTCCAGTGCCTGTTCGTGCAACATCAGCGGCACCTCATAGATGAGGTCCACGTTCAGGCTCTCGAACACCGCCGTCGCCTCGACATCGCAGAACAGCGCGATCTTCTTGCGCTGGTCGGGCTTCATCGGGATCTCCGTGCGACAGATGATCCCGTGGGGCTGGATGCCGATCTCGCGCAGCATGCGCACGCTGTGCTGCGTTGGCTTGGTCTTCAATTCGCCCGCGCCGCTGATGTAGGGGAGAAGCGTCAGGTGCAGGTACAGGCAGTTCTGCTGGCCGACATCGTGCGGGATCTGCCGGATCGCCTCCAGGAACGGTTGCGACTCGATGTCGCCAACCGTCCCGCCGATCTCGATGATCAGGATGTCCACCTTCGACTCGCGCCCCAGCTTGTACACCCGCGCCTTGATCTCGTCGGTGATGTGTGGGATGACCTGCACGGTCGCGCCCAGATAATCCCCCCGGCGCTCCTTGCGGATCACCGAATCGTAAACCTGGCCGGTCGTGATGTTGTTCATGCGGCTGGTCGGCATGCCGACGAATCGCTCGTAGTGCCCCAGGTCCAAGTCCGTCTCCGCGCCGTCGTCGGTCACAAAGACCTCGCCGTGCTGGAAGGGGCTCATCGTCCCGGGGTCGATGTTCAGGTACGGGTCCAGTTTCATCATCCCCACGCGCAGGCCGCGAGCGCGCAGGAGGGTTCCGAGGCCAGCCGCGGCAATCCCCTTGCCCAGTGACGAGGCCACTCCTCCTGTGACGAACACATACTTGGTCGGCATATCTGCAGGGTCCCCCGGGGTGATCTTTCTGTGTTTGGTGCCCGTGCAAAAGAACGCAAACACGGGATTGTGAAGTAGAGGTTGAGCGACCGGAAAGTCAAGGGGCGTTCCAGCCAAAGTTTCCGCCCGCCCCGCCCAAAACGGGATTCTAGGAAAAGATAGTCAACTCTTTGAGAATCAGTTCTTCAGGATGACAGTCACCGTCTCCCCGAACGGAAAGAAGCCGGACATCAGGGCTAGACCTTCGCCCGCCGGATCGCCCTTCAACGGAAGCATTTGAAGCGTGCCGACCGTTGTGGCCGAATGGTTTGCGAGATAACCCACCAACATGGAACCCAATCCGCGCCGCCGATGTTCGCGCGATACGAAAATCCGCAGCGTCCCCAGCTTGTTGCTCCCCGGATCGATCGATCCCGCCGCTACCAGTTCGCCCCGATCGAACACGCCCACCAACTGCAAACCCATCTCATCAACACCGCCGCGGCGCCACTCCTCCTCGTCCGCGCCTTCCCGCAGCCGCCGCAGGTCTGCCGTGTTGTCCAGACTACGGATGCTTCCTCTCGGCCGGGGCGGCACCCGATTACGGGAAGTGACAAAGCTGGTCGCGGCAGGACTGACCCTCTCCGCCAGCTCCTTCCACGCCTCCGCCTGCAGCAGTTCCTCCGCAGTGTTCCGCCGGCCGATATCCATCACACGGTCGATCACCACAGCCGGATCGGGATGGATGACAGACAGGATGCACGCATCACGCCGGCGGAAGACAATCACACCGGCCGAATCGGTTTCCATGCGGTTGGGGACAACAATCGTCCCGCTTTCCTCCAACCGTTGCTCATCCACCCCCAACGACGCGGCCCAGAATTGATTGGCAGCCTCCACGGCCACGGGATCGTGCACGCCTTCACCCCGCCGCCGCGTTGATTTGCTCGATCAGGTCCTTCGCACCCGCCAGCACGTCCTCCAGGTTGGATGCTCCCTTGGCACCCGCCTGCGCGACGTCCGGCTTGCCGCCACCCTTGCCGCCCAGCGGCGCGGCAATCGCATTCACGACCTTGCCCGCCGGAAACGCACCGCGCGCTTCCGCACCGGTCGCCGCAACGATGGCTACCTTGTCGTCCTCGTTCTTCGAAACCGCCACCGCAATGCCCTTCGCGCCGAGCGTCTCCTGAATCGCGACCGCAAACGCCCGCAAGTCATTCGCGGCGACATCCTCTACCAACGCCGTGGCGAGCTTGGCGCCATCGCCAAGGTCCACTGCCTGCGACGCAAACGCCGCCACGTTTGACAGCAGAGCCTTGCTCCGCTCGCGCGCCAGTTCCTTCTCCAGTTGCTTCACGCGTGCGGACAACTGCGCCACGCGATCCACGAGTGCATGCCCACGCGAAGCCAGCGTCGCCTCCAACGGCTTCAGCACGCCCCACTGATCCTCCAGATCCGCCACCATTGCCGGCTCGCCTGCCGTGAACTCGATGCGCCGCACGCCACTGGCGATGCTCCCTTCGCTGATGATGCGGAATCGGGCAGCCTGGCCCGTGCGCTCCAGATGCGTTCCGCCGCAGAACTCGATGGAGGGCACCTCCACCGCGTTCCCCATGCTCACCACGCGCACCGTCGGGCCGTACTTCTCGCCGAAAGGCGCAATCGCGCCCTTCGCCCGCGCTTCCTCCAGCGGCAACACCTCGGTCGTCACCGCATAATCCGCCAGGATCATCCGGTTCACGTCTTCCTGCACCTTGCGCAATATCTCCGCCGGAATCTGCTCCGGATGTGAAAAGTCAAACCGCGCATAGTCGGGCCCGACGAACGAACCGGCCTGCGCCACATGATCGCCGACATGACGCTTCAGTGCCGCCTGCAGCAAATGCACCGAGCTGTGATTGCGCCGAATCGCCATGCGCCGCGCGCCGTCCACCTGCGCCGTCACCACCGCGCCGACCTTCAGCGAACCTGCCTGCACATGACCGCGGTGCATGATGATCCCATCAGCCGTCTTCTGCGTGTCGTGCACTTCAAACAACGCGCCGTCCGCCGTCGAGATCACACCAGTGTCGCCGATCTGACCGCCCGCTTCCGCGTAGAAGGGCGTCTTGTCCAACACCACAACCGCGCTCGTTCCCTCACCCATGCTATCCGCCAAGGCGCCATCAACAATCAGAGCCAACACCTTTGCCTCCACCGGAGGCACAGCCGGATCGTAGCCCACAAACGGCGTCGCGCCGTGCTTGTCGGCGATGGGCTCCAGGAGTTGCGCTTCCTTGGCCAGCGCTTCCCCGCGCCAACTCGCCACGCCGCGCTCGCGTTGTTCCTTCAATGCCGCATCATAGCCCGACTGGTCGATGGTCACACCCGCATCGCCCGCGATCTCGCGCGTCAAATCCAGCGGGAAACCATACGTGTCCCACAACTTGAACGCCTCCGCGCCGGGGATAGCCTTGTCGCCGCGATCTTGTGCCTGCTCGATCAATTCGTCCAGCAGCCGCGTGCCGCGATTGCGCGTGCGCAGGAAGGATTCTTCCTCGATTCGGATCGCCTTGCGGATGAAATCCGCCTTGGACTTCAGGTGCGGATACGCGCCGCCCATGGCCTCGATCACCGGATCCACCAGCTCCGCCATGAACGCGTCGTCCTTGCCCAACAGCGACGAGAACCGCAGCGCGCGCCGCTGAATACGGCGAATGACATAACCGCGCCCGATGTTACCCGGAGTGATTCCCTCCGCGAGGCAGAAACTCAACGCCCGCGCATGATCCGCGATCGCGTTGATGCCGAGGCGCACGCGCGTGGCCTCGTCCGTCTGCCCGTTCTCATCACGAATCTTTAGATACTTCACACCCAAGATCGACGCGGCCGCCTGCACGACCGGTTGCAGCAGGTCCGTCTCGTACGGCGTGGAGGCCTGCCCCTGCATCCACATCATCACCGTCGTCATGCGCTCCAGCCCCGCGCCCGTATCGATGCCGCGATTCTTCAACGGCAACCGCGAGCCATCGCGCTGCTGGTCGAACTGCGGGAATACCATGTTCCAGATCTCCAGGAACAAGTCCCCTTCCTCGTCGATCCGCTTCGCCAGGATCGGCATGTAATGCGATTCGCTCTTGGCCAGCTCCGCCTTGATGGCGGCCAACTCCTCATCGCTTCCCATGAAGAAGCACAACTCGCTGCACGGCCCACACGCGCCCGTGTCACCCGCCGGCCCCCAGAAGTTCTGCTTCGCGTCCAATCGCACCGGCGTGTAGTGACAATCCGTCTCGTCGCGCCACAGCTGCTCCGCCTCGTCGTCCTCCTCGAATATCGTCGGGAACAGGCGCTCCTTGGGCAGCCCCATCGTCTCGGTCACAAACTTCCAAGCCCAGCGGATCGCCTCGCGCTTGAAGTAATCCCCGAAGCTGAAGTTCCCCAGCATCTCGAACAGTGTGTGATGCCGCAGCGTCTTGCCGACGTTTTCCAGGTCGCTCCCCTTCCCCCCTGCGCGCAGGCACGGCTGGCACGACGCCGCCCTCCGGTAGGGGAGCGGGTCCACCTCGCCGCTGTACAGGCTCTTGAACTGCACCATCCCCGCGCTCGTGAACAGCAGCGTCGGGTCGTCCGGCGGGATCAGTGGCGCCGGGGCCACCACCTTGTGCCCCGCCCCCGGGAGGGACTCGAAAAACCGCAAGAATTCGCGTCTCAGTTCATTGCCGGACAAGGACATAGGGTCACCGATCGCACCATGAATACCCCGCCGCCATCAGACGGGAGCGGGGTTCTCGCGCCACGCCATGCCCGCGAGCAAGCGCAAAGGGCCAACGTAGGGCAGGCTTCCGTGCCTGCCAAGTCCCGCCCGCCGCGCCTTAAGCCAAGCGCACGCCCTGAGAGTGCTTGGCGCCGGCCCGGCAAGTCAATGAGTCGCGTCAATTGCACTCTGAACTGGCGGCAAGAGATGCCCAGCTCCTCGCCCCCGTTTGCACTTGACACGGTTGGGCGCCAACCTACCCTCCTGCCTCCGCCGCGTAAGGCCATTCCGTATCAAGCGTATAATCAATTGAAAATGTTGGGTTTGCGAAATACTTCATCGGGCATTGAACTGGACGTTCACGTCCAGCCGGGAGCCCGCCGAAGCGCCATCGCCGGGACCCACGCCGAACGCCTCAAAATCGCCATCCAGGCACCCCCCGTCGACGGCAAGGCCAACGACGCCGTGATCCGTTTTTTTGCCCAGATTTTACGCGTTCCCCGGTCGGCCGTCGCCATTACGCGCGGCGAGAAGTCCCGCGACAAGACCGTGGCCGTCGAGGGTCTCACCGCCGAGCAGGCCGCCGAACTCCTCGAGGCCGCACCTGACTCCAAAAACCAAAAGGCCAAGGTCGTTTGCCAATCATGAACCTCTATGACAAAATCCAGGAAGCCGCCCAGTATCTGAAGGGCCGCATCAAGATCCAGCCCCGCGTCGGTGTCATCTGTGGCACGGGCATGGGCGAGCTCGGCGACAAGCCCGAGGGCCTCGTCAAGATCCCCTACGGTGAGATCCCGCACTTCCCCGTCTCCACGGTGGAGAGCCACAAGGGCTACCTGTGCTGCGGCAAGCTCGGCGGCAAGGACGCCCTGGTCATGCAGGGCCGCTTCCACCGCTACGAGGGCTACACGCTGGAGCAGGTGACCTTCCCCGTGCGCGTCATGAAGGCCCTCGGCGTGGACACCGTCATCATCATGAACGCCGTCGGCAGCGTGAACCCGCTGATCCGGAAAGGCGCGCTGGTCCTGATCAGCGACCACATCAACCTGATGGGCGACAACCCGCTCATCGGGCCAAATGACGATCGCCTCGGGCCGCGGTTCCCGGACATGAGCGAGCCCTACTCCAAGGACCTGATGAACATCGCCGAGGAAGTGGCCCTCGACAAGCGCATCCGCCTGCAGCGCGGCGTCGTCTGTGCCGTCACCGGCCCCAATCTGGAGACGCGCGCGGAATACCGCGCTCTGCAGCGCATCGGCGCCGACATGATCTCCATGTCCACGGTCCCTGAAAACATCGTCGCCGTCCATTCTGGAATGAAGGTCATGGGCCTGTCGACCGTGACGGACGAATGCTACCCCGAATCGCTGGTCCCGGTGTCCGTGGCCGAAATCATCGAAGTGGCCAACAGCCGCGAAGCCGACCGCCAGGCCATCGTCCTGGGCGTCATCGAGCGCCTCTGAGTTCCTCTTCTGCCCCATCCCCCACGCCCCGAGCCAAGGAGCGCCCCCCCAGTGACCCCCAAGAAAGCCGCCGCCACCCCCAAGCCCGCCGCGAAGAAGAGCGCGACACCCGCCAAGCCAAAGGCCCCCGCCAAGAAGACGGCCAGACCGGCAGCCAAGCCGGCCCCAACTCCACCGGCGAAGGCCAAAGCCCCGAAGGCCGCTCCGGCCAAGGCGACCGCCCCGAAGGAAGCCCCCGCCAAGAAGGCGGAGCAAAGCACCCCTGCACCCAAGGCCACCAAGTCGAAGGCCGAGGCGACCAAGGGCTCCAAGAAGGCCGCATCAAAGGCTTCTCCGGCTCCCAAGGCCGCGGAGACTCCTGCCGCCAAGGGGAAGTCCGCCACCCTGAAGAAACTGCTCGGCAAGAAGCCCATCAAGCCGGTCAAGGCAGCCCCCGCACCGGAGGCCCCCGCCAAGCCGCTCTCCAACAAGGAGAAGCTGGCCAAGCTGCTTGCCATGCGCGCAGCGGACACCAAGGCCAAGTCCCGCGAGGCCGCCGAGGAACTGCGCAAGGGCACTGGTTCGGCCGTCCCTTCCTCCGTTCACAAGGCCGCCGAATTCGCCGAGACCCGCAAGATCAGCAGCATCGTCAAGAGTGGCAAGCGCTCCGCCAAGGAGACAGCCCCTGCGTCAGCTCCCCGGAGAGTCAAGAAGCGCAAGGCGCCCTACTCCAAGGCGGAGTTGCGCGAGCTCAAGGACATTCTGGAGAGCGAGCGCTCGCGCCTGTTGCGCGACCTGGCGGTCATGAACGAAATTGCGACCTCCAGCGAAGAGAACATGAGCCGCAGCTTCTCCAACCATCAAGCTGATGCTGCGACCGATAGCTCCGCGTTGGAGACGACCTTCGTCACGAGGCGCTATGAGGAGGAACGGCTGTCGCAAGTGACCCGCGCCCTGGAGCGCCTCGAGGCCGGCACGTATGGCCTGTGCGAGATGTGCGCGGAGGAACCGCAGAAGCGCTGCGAGATGTGCCCCTTCATCCCCATCGGCCGCCTCCGCGCAAAGCCCTTCGCCATCCTCTGCCTCCCCCTGCGCCAGGAGCTGGAGAAGAAGAACCGCCGCTGAGGATGTACTCTCTGCATCGATGATAAAGCCACCGAGCCCCTCCGCAAAGTCGGGAGGGGCTCGGTCATTTCAACTCGCTGTGCTCCACATCAGTACACGCGAAAGATGTCCACCTGCGGCTCCACCGGTGTCAGGAGACTGATCTGCAAGTTGTCCACCCAGGTCCCTTCTGATGCGACGGGGTTGCCCGCGTGGTTCTCGCGGAAACCGATCTGTACGGCTCCGCGCGTTGGGCCGCCGATGGGGATTGGTCCATCGTAGACCACCGTATCGTTGACCTTTGCCGTCAACTGACCCGCCGGCTCAACCGTTGGATCAATGACCAACTCGAACGGCGCCCAAGTCCCCTCGCCGATGCCGGCCGATGCGCGTGTCGCTGATCCCAGAAACTGCACCGGCGCGGGGGAGACACCATTGTTCGTCGCCATCACGAACTCGAATGTGCCCGGGTGATCCGCGCGGCCGTCGTTCAGGGCGGCTCCATCGCGGTTCTCGTAGATCAGCCAATAGCCGTCCTCGAATCCGCTGCTCGCCGGCGATGCGGTGAAGAACGTAGTCCCCTGGCTGCCGCAGAAGCCGACGGCGACACTCTGCACCGGGGTTCCGACGTTCGATGCGGGGATGAACCACTCGCCGGTCACGCGATAGCCCTGGCCACTCTCTCCGAGCGCGCGATCACCGATGAAGGAGATGACACCACCGCCTCCCGTATCCACGCATCGATGCGCCAGCCCGCCGCTGGGTGACGCTGGAAGTCCCGCCGTAACGGGGTTCGCGAGGGTGAACGGCTGGTAAGTCTGGAACGCGCCCGGTGGCACGGTCTGGAAGTCAAACGTCACGGGCAGATCGGCCTCCTTGATGGAGCCACCGTTGGAGCTGCCCGGTGTCGGCACGGCCAAGCCGAAGTCCGCGCCATTGATCCAAGTATTTGCCCCATCGGGATAGCGCGAGAAGCCATAGTGATCGGTGGCGACTGTTCCGCTGCCAGTGTTCGCCTCGCCGAGCCACGGGTAGCCGTTGCCGGTGACCAGTGCCATTCGCGGACCATCAAGGCGACCGGTTCCACTGTAGGCACGATAGGTCACCGCGTCGTGAATATATCCAGTCTGCGTGTCGATGAGCTGCATGCCAGCGGGAGTGACCGCATTCAGGAATCCATTGGCCGCCGTGATGTTCCGATTGGGGACAGAGGACGTTCCAATCAGCAGGAGGCCCGTGCCATCGCCCGAATCGGGAATGCTCCCCGCTACTGGAATCGATGCCGTCACCGCGCCGCTGGCTCCCGTCGCCACGCGCAACTGCAACCCGCTGGGGATCGGCCCCGCCGGCCCGTGGATCTCGATGTATTGCCTTGTCGTGTCGTGATAGCGGAACTCGTTGATCACATATTGCCGGCCCTCACGCGGACCTGGCGAGTAGCGCAACTCGTCCAGATAGACGAGCCCGTTGCCGCTGACGCCATTGGACTCGATCAGGAAACCCACCACGGCGATGTCGCGAGCCGGCACGATGTCTGTCGTCGTCGTGCCGTCTCCATCGATGTCAACGACCATCGCGCTGTCCAGAATTCCATTACCGCTCAGGTACTGATCGTGGTTGGTCGTATAGGGGAGGATATTGCCCGGGCTGTCATCCCACAGGTCCCATTCGAGCGTCGTCCATGTTCCTGCCGACAATGGGAACGCTTTGCTCGTCTCCAGTTCGCCCTTTGCGTCCATGGCGACAAACCGGATCGAGCGGCCGGCCGCCCCGGGGGCCAGCATGCTGACCTTGACCGTCGAATTGGCGGGGACATGACCCACTGCTCCAAAGACATCGCGCGTCGTGGTGAATACATGATCGCCCAGGATTTCCCAACGATAGAACAACCGGCTGTTTGCATCGCTTGTGAAACCATAGCTGAGTTGCAGGCAATAGTTGCTGGCCGGTGGCTTGTTGCTACCGGGAGTTGCCACGATGCTCCGGCCAGTCTGCCCCGAGACGACACCGATATTGTCCTCGCTGTCTTTCGGATCCCGCCACCGGTCCCATCGGTTGCGATCCGAAGCGGAGATGGAGGCACTGTCATACTCCCACTTCTCCAGGACGAACTCGCGGGTTCCCGGTCGCGAGAGCGTCTCCTGCAGTTCCTGGTACACCATTGGATACGTCCGCGTCTTCAACACACCAGTGCTGCCGGTCTCCAGGTCCGTGGAGGCATAGCTGCCCAGGAAGTTCGGCCCCATCCAAGCCAGCGACCAGAAGCCCACGCCGCGCAGGCGCTGGCCCGTGTACTGGTTGCCGTGCCAATTGCGCGCGCCACGGATCTTCAGGCCGATTGTAAACTCATCATCATAATTGTAATGATTGTATTCACCGACCCCCCGGGGCGTCGTGTACCACAACGATTCCTGCAGCGTCTTGTAATTGCGCGTTCTCTGCGGGGTGCCAAGGCTCGTCGCAAAGCGCCCCTGCGTGTACCCGATCGAGCTCAGGTTCGAGACCTTGTTCGCACCATACGCCGTCGAGGTTGTCACCATGCTGTAACCGTAGGACGCCAGCGTCAGCACCATCTTGTTTGGTGGCACGCCGTTCTGCATGAACAAGTCGGTGTTGTCGCGATAGCCTCGTGATCCGCCATCCTGTGTGATTGGCGCGATGGCGCGCGATGTCGCGCTCCAGCTTCCCGAATAGGGATAGCAACTGATGTTCACATAGTCCAGGGCTTCCATCAGCCCCGGCAGGTTTGGCCAGCTTGTCGATGAGTACGTCGGGCCGACATACTTCGACAGCTCCTTGTCCGGCATGGCCGCTCGCAATTCGTGCGAGAAGTCAACGATTGCCGAGCCCACTCCCGCGCCGTACGGCACCGGTTCGAAGTCAAAGTTGATCCCGTGGCATCCCGGGTCATTGCCCACCAGGGCGACAAGCTTGCTTATCAGGTTCGCGCGCTTGGCCGGATCAAGCATCACGCTGGACATCACTGAAGAACTGAAGTCCTGGTTGCGAATCGTCAGGAGGATTTTCGTGCCGTTGCGATCGGCCTTTCCCCCCGGGCGAAACAGGATCGACCGGTTCGTCCAACTCCCCGGGTTCACAAGGTTCCCGTTCGCATCGAAGTCCGTGAAGGTCATCGCCAGGTGCGTCATGGCATGATAGTGGTACCCCCACGACGCCGTGGTGCTCTGCACATACCCCAACGTGATGAACTCATCGCTGATGGCGTTGGTCGGTTCCTGCGCAGCCAATTGGCTCACAGACAGGCTGGCTAGCAGCAGGGCACCGGCAATTGCCAGACCCCCTCGGGTTCTTGACGGCATCCGATCGATCTCCTGTTTGGTCTAGGGCGCACCCATGGCATGTCTTGGGGCGGGTTCCACTTCAAACTGCAGCACGCGATACCATCCGCGCGTCCTTCCCTTCAGTCGTGCATGAATGGCATAGGTTCCCGGCGCCAGGCCCGGCACTTCCAGGTTGGCACCACTCGCATCAGGCCTCAAGCGCACGGAGCCCTCGAAGTGGAGCGTCCTGTTGGAGTAGAGGTTGGTGTACAAGCGATGCGGATCGTCGGGACTGTCCAGCATGAACTCGACGTCCGGCCGCGTCAGACGGATGGGCAACAGCAGCATGCGGTCGGATTCGACCGTGCGGCGCGGCCGTCCCATCGTCCAGGTGCCCACGTCATGCCCAAACAACTGCACGACATAATCCACCAGCACGCCATCACGCCAGATGGACTTCATCCCGATGCCCACATGCGTGCTGTCGCGATGCAGGATATTCTGCCGGTGACCGGGCGAGTCCATCAATGCCCCGTGGGCACGCTGGGCGCGCATCCACACCGGATCGGGATGACTCGAGTGAGCATAGGACAAGTTCTCCCGCACGCCAAAGATGATCGCGTCTGGCGAGTGCAATGCCACGCGGTCGGATGGCCCCTTGCCATCGGGGGAGACATGGTCGAAGAACCGCCTGCTGGCCATGTCCTCCGCATAGGCCTGGGCGACGCGATCAAGAGCAGCCGAACGCTCAAGGCGGGGGAGCGCATTGCGCGCGCGTTCCTCGTGCAGCGCCCTCTCAAACGTGGCCAGATACGCCAGACGGTCCTCGGCGCTCACACCGGTGGCGTCGCGATAGCCAGCCACCTTGCCATAGCTGATCGGCAGCGCCTCGCCCCTGGCCACGATCACAGCCATGGCCGCCAGGACAACCATCAGGGAAGGAAGCGTCAGGTAGGCAACACGCAGGGCCAGTTCGCGGATCTTGCTCATAATGGATGAGCATGGGGCCAACTAATCCGGACCGACAATCGGAAACGCAGCCTCCCGGCCTAGGAAGGTTGCCTCAGTTCGCCACTCACAACCGGCGTGACGGCACCCCGGCTCTCGATCAGCAGGCGCCCGTCCTCGTCGATCCCCAGCAGCGTTCCCTCCAAATCCTCTGCGGTTCCGGGATTGCGAACGATAACGCGCCCGCCCATCCATGCCAGGTAGGCATTCACTTCCGAGGCCATGGGCTTGAGGCCCTCGGTCTCAAAGATGGCAAGCCGACGCTCCAGTTGGGCAAGGATGGCATCCCGCAAAGTGGCCAGATTGACCGCCCGGCCGCGCTCGTCCCGTAGCGTCGTCGCCGGAGTCCGCAGGTCGCTCCCCAGTTCGTCCGTCCGCAGATTGCCATTCACGCCGATGCCCACAAAGACCACGGGGGGATTCAGGGCCGAATCCGCTTGGCAGAGAATCCCACACAGCTTGCGCCCGCGCACCAGCAGGTCGTTTGGCCACTTGATCATGGCATCCACATCCGTGGCGGCCTGAATGGCGTCGCGCGTGGCCAATCCCACGGCCAAGGCCAGCCCCCGCGCCGCCAGCTCCAGCCGCTGGCACGGCCAGGCCACGGTCATCCACAGGCCACCCGGAGGACTGTGCCACACCCTTCCATCGCGCCCCATGCCACCGGTTTGCTCGCCTGCAATCACGGCGTAGGGGGCGGATTCCCATTCGCCCCCCAACCACAATCGACGCGCCTCGAGGTTGGTCGAGTCAAGCTGGTCAAATTCCAGCACGCGCATCATCAGAAGTGCGACAGCAGCACGCCGGCTGCCACGGCCGAACCGATCACGCCCGCCACGTTCGGTCCCATCGCGTGCATCAGCAGGAAGTTCTGCTTATCCTCCTCCTGCGCGACACGCTGCACCACGCGCGCGGCCATGGGGACTGCCGAGACACCAGCCGCACCGATCAGTGGGTTGATCTTGTCCTTCGAAAGCAGGTTCATGACCTTGGCAAACATCACGCCGCTCGCCGTGGCGATCCCGAATGCGACGATGCCCAGGATGAAGATTTGAATCGTCTGGATCGTCAGGAAGTTGCTCGCCTGTGTCTTCGCACCGACGCACACGCCGAGCAGGATTGTGATGATGTCGATGAAGGAAGTTTGCGCCGTCTTGGCGAGACGCTCCGTCACCAGACTCTCCCGCAGCAGATTGCCGAAGAAGAGGAAGCCGAGCAAGGGCAACGCCGCGTTGGCGATCATGGCCGTCAGGATGAAGCCGGCGATGGGGAAGACGATGCGCGCCGTGCGCGACACATCCTTTGGCGCTTCCATGCGAATGCGCCGTTCGGCCTTGGTCGTCAGCAGCCTCATGATGGGCGGTTGGATGATCGGCACCATGGCCATGTAGCTGTAGGCTGCCAGCGCAATGGCACCCAGAAGTTCCGGCGCCAGTTTCGTTGCCGTGAAGATTGCCGTGGGCCCGTCGGCACCGCCAATGATGCCGATGGAGGATGCCTGGTCCATGTTGAAGCCGAAGAGCAGCGCGAGCAACAGCGCACCGAAGATGCCGAACTGCGCCGCGGCACCGAGCAGGATCAGACGCGGCTGCGCCAGCAGCGGGCCGAAATCCGTCAGCGCACCTACCCCGAGGAAGATGAGCGGCGGGAAGAATCCCAACATAATGCCGCGGGAAAGCACCCACAGGACGCTGGCCTGGTCGATGTCCTGCTGCTCCATCTTGATGGCCGTGTGAAAGCGGCCCTTTCTCATCACTTCAGGATCGGCGAGGTCCTGAGGACTTACGAAGACCTGATGGCCTCCCTTGTACATTTCATAGACGCCGGGTCCATCGATCTTCTTTTTCCCATCATAGACGAGGTACTCCGTCTGGTGGGCCATGATTGCACCACCGGTCGCGGCCAAATCTCTCGCAATGGCCAGCTTGGGTAGTTGTTCCCAAGCAGCAACATTGCGGATCTCGCCATCGGGCATGACAATCTGCACGTCGCGCGTCGCGTAGTACTCCAGCTTCGTCTCGCTGACGGGGCCGTCGTAGACACTCAGGCCGACATCCTGGACATTGTAAGGAATGTTCCCGATCAGGATGCCAAAACCGATCGGGACAAGCAGCAGGGGTTCAAAGCCCTTCTTGATGGCGAGCACGATAAACAGGATTCCCACGCCCATCATGACGAAGTTCTGCCATGTGGCCTGGCCGAATCCGGAACTGCCCAACACTGACTCAAAGAGCTCAAACATCCGGGTCTCCCTGTCTGGTCATGTGTGCGATGGAATTCCTTTGCAAAGGAATCCAGAAATCACTCGTATTCGAAGAGTGCCTGTCCCGACGACACCGCATCACCGACGTTGACCAATACTGACTTGATGGTTCCCGCTGCAGCGGCGGAGACACTGGTCTCCATCTTCATCGCTTCCAGGATCATCACCTCCTGATCCACATCGACCGAATCACCCGGCTTGATGTGAATCGACCGGACCGTGCCGGCCAGCGGCGACGGGAATGTCTTGCCACCTCCCGATGGGGCTCGGGGGGGCGGTGGCGCAGTCGCTGCCGGCGGGGGAGGGGCCGCTGCGGGCCGGGAAGCCACTGGAGCCGCGGGGGCGACTGCTCCCGCCGCGGGCGCCTGCTCGCCCACAATCTCGACATCCACATCGTAAGTCTTGCCTTCTACCGTTATGCGGAGTTTCATCGCTTCCCCCTCTGTATGCGGTGCGATAGGTGATGAAGACTGCGGCCCAACTCCACCCATGGCGAGCGACCGGGCTGACGAACCAGCCGGATACCGCGGACTCTCGCTCCCGTGCCGGCGACTGCGATCACAGCCGCACTGATCACGGCCACAATCTCCGGCGCAATGCCCGAAGCATCCATGGGCTCCGCTGCTGGAGGTGGCGGAGCTGTCTTCGGCGCCGGAGCCTCAACCCGCGCGGGCGTCATCGCGGGCTTGTCATCCGACGGCAGCAGGTGAATGGCCTTCAGCATGATCATGATCAGGAGGAGTGCGGTGAAGACCACGGACATCCCCACGATCATCATCAGCAATCCGTCCGTCAGGGCCATTGACGTGACTGCCATGAGAAGATACGATGAGTTCATGTTGTCAACCCTTGGAGAATTGGCAAGTCAGGCACTGCGCAACGTCACAACGGGATCAACCCGTGCTTCTTCTCCGGTCTCAGTTCTCGCTTCGTGTGGAGCGTCTCAATGGCGCGATGGATGAAGGCCTTCGTGTCGCCGGGCTCAATGATCTGGTCCACCAGGCGGCGGCTTGCGGCCATGTACGGCGAGGAGAACGTCGAGCGGTATTCCTCGATCAACTCCTGGCGCTTGGCTTCCTTGTCCTCGGCCGCTTCAATCTCGCGGCGGAACACGATGCCGACGGCACTCTCCGCGCCCATGACGGCGATCTCCGCCGACGGCCACGCGGCAACGCGGTCCGCGCCCAGGTCCTTGCAGCACATCGCCACGTAGGCACCACCATACGCCTTGCGCAGGACCACCGTGATCTTTGGCACCGTCGCGGCAGAGTAGGCGAACAGCACCTTTGCACCGTGGCGGATAATGCCCGTGTATTCCTGCTGCACACCGGGCATGAATCCGGGCACGTCCACCAGGGTCACAAGCGGCAGATTGAAGGCATTGCAGAACCGCACAAAGCGCGCGATCTTGTCGGAGCTGTCGACGTCCAGCACACCTGCGGTCGCAATGGGTTGATTGGCGACAAAGCCAACCGTGCGTCCGCCAACACGTCCAAAGCCGATCACCGAGTTCGGGGCAAAGTGCTCCTGAATCTCCAGGAAGTCCTCGTTGTCGACCAGGCGTGCGATCACCTGCTTGACGTTGTATCCCTTCTTCGGATCGTCGGGAATGATCGTGTCCAACACCGAATCGTGGGACAGGTCAATGTCGAGCGGTTCGTATGGCGGTTCCTCAAGGTTGTTGGCTGGGAGGAAGCTCAGGAGCCGCCGGCAGATCTCGGCTGCATGCTGGTCGTTCTCGGCGATGAAGTGCACATTGCCTGCCTTGCGCATCTGCACCTCGGCGCCGCCCAGATCGTCCGACGTCACACTTTCGCCAGTCACCTGCTTGATCACCGCCGGACCCGTGATGAACATGTGTGCCTGGCGCGTCTGGATGATGAAGTCAGTGAGCGCTGGGCTGTAGGCAGCGCCGCCCGCGCAAGGTCCGCAGATCAGCGAAATCTGTGGCACGACGCCCGAGAGAAGTGTGTTGTGGAAGAAGATGCGACCGTACGCGCCCAGGCTGTCGATGCCCTCCTGGATGCGCGCGCCACCCGAATCGTTGATGAAGACAAACGGCGTGCCGGTCTTCAGAGAGAGCTTCATCATGTCCACGATCTTGTCCGCGTGGACCTCGCCCACCGCGCCGCCCACGACTGTGAAGTCCTGGCTGGCCAGATGGACCAGCCGGCCGTCGATCGTGGCGCTACCCGTGACGACGCCGTCGGCGGGATGATCCTTCTCGATGGCGCCAAAGTGCGTGGAGCGATGCCGCGCGAACAGGAACATCTCCTCGAAGCTGTCCTGGTCGGAGAGCGCCGTGATGCGCTCGCGGGCTGTCATCTTCCCCTGCGACCGCTGCTTCTCCAGCTTGTCCTCGCCGCCACCCAGGCGATGCTTCGCCTTGCGCGCGCGCAGCTCCTCCACCTTCTCCAGATTCGTCAGCTTGTGTGTCGCCGCTGAATTGTTCGGCATGTATCTCGTGCTCCCTGTGGCGATTCGTGATCCTGCTGGGACAACGTGATTTCAATGGCTGGAGGCCGGCTC